>VBPC01000280.1 GCA_005887895.1 Candidatus Rokuibacteriota bacterium | reverse complement strand
ATCGCCGCCGGCTGCGCCTCCATCGTCTTCGGCCTCGTCTACGCACTTCGCCTCGTGTGACCCCGGGGCCCGGTCGGGGGCCGCCGATGCTTGCGCATCATGGATCGGCAGCAGCGACTGAAATCGGGGAGTACGAAGAAGTTGGCGACGACCCGGCAAAGGTCAGCAGGCGGCCAAACGCCGTCGGGCGCGTGACGTAGAAGCCACGAGCATCGAGAACGTCGAGTTCGTGAGACAGACGGTGTTCTCGTCGGCGCCGCGATTGCGAGCGTCGGTCGTAGGTGATGACCGTCGCCGGGTCGTTACCGAACTGCCGTTGAGGCGGCTCGTCGTGCGAGCGGATGTCACGCCCACGGGAAGTGGGCGGCGAGGTCGTGGCATGGCGACCGCGATCCTTGGTGTTGTCCTCTACTCGTTTCTCCAGGAGGCTGGTCTTATCGGCGAGGACGGCAGCGTCAGCGGGCCCCTGCAATCAACCAAGACGGTCAGGCGACTCTCGTTCGGGGCTGCGGACTTCACGGCGCTGACGATGGGAGTACAGGTCGCCGGCAAACGGAACCGCTCCCTCCTGGCGTCGTCGGACAGGGAGACGAGCTCGGCGAACTCCTGGATCGACGCATCTAACGTCAGGACAAGGGCGAGAGTGCCGACAAGACGAATGCACGCTCCCATATCGATCGCGACTGCATAGGCAGTGCCGGTTACGAAAACCCGTGGTGAGCACGAGGCTTTTGCGGTGGTGACCGGCGCTGGTCGCCTTTACTTTGGACAGAATGTCTCAATCAATGGACAAAACGCGTCCCCTGCGATACGCGACTCCGCGGATCGGTTCGCCGCGGGTCGCATCACTGAGAAGTCCAGCCGCCGTCGATCACGAGCTCGCTGCCGGTGACGTAGGACGACTCGTCGCAGGCCAGGTAGAGGACGGCGTAGGCGACTTCGTCAGGCTCGCCGTAGCGGCCCATCGGGATGCGCGAGAGCATCAGCTGGTAGGTGGCGGCGTCGCGCCGGCGCGGCTCGGTCATGGGCGTGACGATCGGACCAGGGTGCACGGAGTTGCAGCGAATTCCCTCGCGCGCGTACTGCAGCGCGGTGACCTTGGTGAAGATGCGCACCGCGCCCTTCGAGGCCGGGTACTGCGGGCTGATGTTGTCCATGCCGACCAGGCCGAGCTGCGAGGAGATGTTGACGATCGAGCCGCCGCCGGCGCGGCGCATGGCCGGGATGGCGGTCTTGGTGCCGAGGAAGACGCCCTTGGCGTTGACGTCCATCACGCGGTCCCACGCCTCCTCGGTCGTGTCCTCCACGCGGCTGACGGCGCCGATGCCGGCGTTGTTCACCAGCACGTGCAGGGCACCGAAGCGCTCGACGGCGAGCGCGACGGCGCGCTGCCAGTCGGCCTCGCGGGTGACGTCGAGCGGGGTGAAGACGCACTCGCCGCCCTTGGCCTTCACCTCGGCCTCGACGGTGCGCCCCTCGGCCTCCAGCACGTCGCCGATGACCACGCGGGCGCCCTCGCGCGCGAATAGCCGGGCCTCGGCGGCGCCCATGCCGCGGGCGCCGCCGCTGATCATCGCGACCTTGCCCGCGAGCCTCATCGTCCGATCAGACGGCGAGGTCGAAGGCCTCGGCGAAGCGCCGATAGCACTCGAGCGGATCGCCGTACTTGCGGTGGCCGGCGGTGTGCTGGGCGCAGGCCAGCAGCAGCCGCTCGCGGTCGTGAGCCCTGGTGTGCAGGTAGTCCTCCAGCAGGCAGAGGCCCAGCTCCTGGTTGTGCGGATCGTTGCCGATCTTGGTGGCCGCCGTCGCCAGCGTCTGCACCAGCGGCACGCGGTCGGCGCCCGACCCGAGATAGGTCGCCGTCAGCGCCACCGACTCGTCGGGCCGCAGCGCCAGCAGCGCCGTCTGCAGCCGCTCGAGGAGCTGGCTCGCCGGCCACGCCTCGGCGCCCGGCGGCGGCTTGATGGCGCGCCGGCCGTTGTCGGGCGTGTCGCGCAGGTGCTCGGCGGCGCGATTGACGAACGACGCGGCGACGAACAGCAGCTTGAGGCGGTGCGGGTGCTCGAAGGTGTCGTAGAACCAGCCGAGCGTGTTGCAGTACTCGTAGGCGTGCTGCGACATCGAGAAGTTGTTCGGCTCGCCGGTCTCGAGGATGTTCTGGGCCGCCGCCACCTGGATGGCGTCGAGGATGCCACGCGGTCCGCGGCCGGCGTTGAGCAGCGCCACCAGTGCCTCGATCACCGAGACCTCGCGCTGGCGCGTGAGGACGTCCACCAGCATCGCTTCCTCGGCGGCCGTGAGGGCTCCGTCCTGGCGCAGGAAGTCGTCGTCGCGGCCGCCGAGGACGTTCTGGGCGACGTTGCAGCCCATCTCGTAGGTCGAGTACCAGCGCGGCCCCACCGCGAGGTCGGGGACGCCGGCGTAGAGCACGTGGTGCGCGTTGTCCCAGCCGACCGCCTCGCCCAGCTCGATCGTCGCCCGCGCCCGGAACGACTTGTGACCGGTCGTGTACGAGCGATTGTGGAGCATGCGGTCCTGGACGTCGATGAGCCCGGCGAAGGCGAGGTGGGCCAGGACCGGCCGGCGCTCGGCCGGATTCTGCATCAGCTCGAGGAACACGCGGTAGGCGGGCAGCACCTCGCCGCGCTGCACGAGCGTGAGCCAGTGATTGAGTCGCTCCTTCAGCGGACCGTCCAGTCGCAGCGGTTCCTGATCCGGCCAGTGCGCCTCGGGCGGCGGCGGCGTCTGGTGCACGGTGATGTCGTACAGGCGCGTGTAGTGTCCGGGCGCCCGGCCGATGAGCTGGTTCCACGGGTCGAGCCCGGTCGGCATGTACCAGACCGTCTGGGCCAGCGGCAGCAGCCGCAGCGCGTCCGGCAGCATCGCCATCAGCGGCAGCCCGACGCGCTCGCTGAGCAGGCAGTGGTCGTTGTTGACGAACTTCACGACGCCGTCGTCGAGCCGCTGGTGATACGGCACGTGCGTGTAGGGCGCGTGGATGCGCACGGTCTCCCGCACGATCTCGGTGACCGGTCGCTTCTCCCTGAACAGCGTGTAGAGCGCCTGGCTGGCGCCGACCTGGTCCCGGGCGAGGATGCGCTCTTCCAGGCGCGCGTACTCGGTCGTCATGCGTCGCCACCTCCGGGAGGCTCGAGCGGAAGTATACTGCGGGGGCCGTGAACGTTCGCGTCAACCTTCGCATTCCGGGCACCGCACCGCTGCCGGAGCTCGTCCGCCTGGTGCAGGACGTCGAGGCCGCCGGCTTCGACGGCGCCGGCGTCCTCGACAGCCAGATGATCTCGCGCGACACGTTCGTGACGCTCGGCCAGCTCGCGACCCGGACCTCGCGGCTGACGCTCTTCCCGGCCGTCACGAATCCGCTCACCCGGCACGCCTCGGTGCTGGCCGGCGCGATCGCGACCGTGGAGGAGCTGGCGCCCGGCCGGATCAAATTCGTGGTCGGCAGCGGCTACACCTCGGCGAGCACGATCGGCCGCAAGGCGGCCACGCTCGCCGACATGCGGGCCTGCGTGCGGACCGTGAAGAGCCTGCTGGCCGGCGAGACGGTCGACTTCGACGGGACGCCCGGCCGGCTCGGCTACGGCTCGGGGCGGCGCATTCCGGTGCTGATGGCCGCCTCCGGCCCCAAGGCGATCGAGCTGGCCGGCGAGATCGCCGACGGCGTGCTGCTCCTCGTCGGCCTCAACCGCGGTATCGTGGAGACCGCGCTCTCACACCTGGAGCGCGGAGCGCGACGGGCCGGCCGCCGCCTCCACGACCTCGAAATCGTGTGGGCGGTCCGCACGGCCACCGCCGCGACGACGGCCGAGGCGCGCCGTCTGGCGCGCCCCACCGTCGTGCACTGGGGCGTGCTGCGCTGGGGCGGCTACTGGGTCGAGCCCTCGGGCATTCGCCTGCCGAAGTTCGACGTCCCCGAGGTTGTCTCCAGGATCTATCCGGATCTCTCGCATGCCCAGGACTGGGAGGCGGCCATCGCCGCCACGGCATTCGTGCCCGACGACATCGTGGCCCAGCTCTGCGACGCCTACGGCCTCATCGGCACCGCCGCCGACTGCGCGCGCCGCATCGGCGAGATGACGAAGCTCGGCGTCGAGAACCTCTATATCATGCCGCTCGAGACGTTCGCCCTGCCGGTGCGGGAAGTCACGGCGTTCCGCGACGTCGTCTTCCCGGGCCTGCAGGCCGCCGGCCTCCGCGACGGCGGGTGACGTTCGCGCGCCGCGCCTCGACCGCCTGACCGATCTCGACTCAGCGTGCCGGAGCAACCTCGGGCTCGCAGCAGTACGCCGACAGCCGCTTGCGGAGCGCCCGGCGCGCGCGGTGCACCCGGGACTTCGCGTTGGCGACGCTGATCCTCAAGCTCCTGGCCACCTCGGGGCTCGACAGACCCTCGACGTCGTGGAGAACCAGCGCGGTGCGGTAATCCGCCGGCAATTCGCCGATGGCCGAGGTCAGAACCATGCGCAGCTCGGCGTGGAGCGAACGGTGCTCCACGTTCGGGGCGCCGTCCACGATGGCCTCTGCGTGCGGTCCGTCGGCATGGAGCGAGGGCGGCACGTCGTCCAGCGAGATTTCCTGGCGCCGGGCCCGCCGACCGCGCAGCTTGTTGTAGGCAGCGTTCGCGACGATCCGGTAAAACCATGACCCGAAGGCCGAGTCGCCCCTGAACGTGTCGATCTTGCGGGCGACGGCCCACGAGGCATCCTGCACGACCTCCTCGGCGTCTTGCGCGTTTCCGGTCAGGCCGACGGCCCGACGATAGGCGTCGTGGCCGTACGCGCGGACGAGGCGTTCCACCGCCGTCGGCTCTCTCAGCCGGAGGGCTTCGACGAGGGGACGATCGCGATCGACTCTCATCGGACCTCCCTCCTTCACTTCTGCTAACGCTGGCGACGACGTCCTGTTCCAGGGTTGGTTGATTTCGACTCAGCCCGCCCGGTCAATCTCTCCCGGGGGCCGTCGTCGAGGGGCCGGGCATGACGCCGAAGGTGCCGAAAACGCGTCGATTCCCGCGGTAGTACGCAACTTGCACGGCACCGTCCATCATGGAAGCCACGACGCCGCGCCGCCTGCTCCTGATCGACGACGAGGCGATGGTCCGCACGATGCTGACCGACGTCCTCGAATCGTTCGGCTATCGCGTCGACGCCGCCGAAAGCGGTGAGGCGGCGCTGGAGCGATTCCACGCCGGCCAGTACGACGCGGTCATCACCGACCTCGTCATGCCCGGCATGAACGGCCTCGAGGCCGCGGAGCGCCTGCGAGAGTTCGACAGCGTCGTGCCGGTGATCCTGCTGACGGGATCGGCCGGCGCCTCGGCCGTGCACGAGGCCCGTCGCGCCGGCCTGAAAGTGGTCTACAAGCCCGTGAGCCTCAGCGGCCTCAAGGCCGTGGTCGAGACGGCGTGCGAGCAAACGGCATGATCGACACGGACCAGAACGCCTGGGTGATCGAGCGTCGCCGCCACCCGCGGACACCGGGCTCGTGGGGCGTCCGCTGGATCGTCGGCGAGCACATCGTGGTGCTGGAAACCCGCGCCCTCGACGCCTCCCTCCACGGCTTGCGACTGGAGGTCCCGCTCCAGGGGCTCTCCGCGCTGTTGACCCTCGGGCAGCGGCATCGGATCGAGATCCTCGTGGGGGGTACGGCCAAGCGGCTCACGCGCATCGCCGAGGTTCGCCACATCACCGAGACGAGCATCGGCTTCTCGATCGACGAGGCGCTCCCGATGGACGAGCTCCTGCGCAGCCCCGCCGATCCGGCCCGCGTCGCCACCAGCCACGTGCCGCACCGGTCGCCGCTCTCGTAGCCCTGGCTGAGCCCCGTCGCTAGAGTCGCGGATCCAGCGCGTCGCGCACGGCGTCCCCGACGAAGTTCAGGCCGACCACGGTGACGAACAGCGCGGCGCCGGGGCCAAAGACGATCCAGGGCGCCTGCTGCAGGTAGCCGCGGCCGGCGTTGATCATGCTGCCCCAGGAGGCGGCCGGCGGCTGGATGCCGAGCCCGAGGAACGACAGCGACGCCTCGGCGAGGATGGCGAAGGCGACGCTGAGCGAGGCCTGGACCACCATCGGCGCGGCGGCATTGGGGAGCACGTGGCGCACGGCGATGCGCCAGGCGGGCGCGCCCAGCGCGCGCGCGGCGTCGACGTACTCGCGCGACTTGATGCCGAGCACCTGGCCACGCATGATCCGCGCGAACGTCGGCGTGTAGACGACTCCCAGCGCGATGAGGACGCCGGTGAGGCCGGCGCCCAGCATCGCGCCGAGGGCCAGCGCCAGCACGAGCGGCGGAAACGACAGCACGGCGTCCATCGCCCGCATCACGAGGCCGTCCACGCGGCCGCCGCTGTAGCCGGCCACCAGCCCGAGCACGCCGCCGGTCAGCAGCGCCATCGCCACCGACACGAAGCCGGCGACGAGCGAGATCCGCGTGCCCCAGATCACGCGCGAGAGCACGTCGCGGCCCACGTTGTCGGTGCCCAGCAGGTGGGCGCCCCCGGGCCGCGCCAGCGCATTGCCGAGGTCCTGCTTGAGAGGGTCCTGCGGCGCCAGCAGCGGCGCCCCCACGGCCAAGCCGAGGGCCAGGATCAGGATCGCCGCGCCGGCATTGGTGGCAAGCGATGTGGAGGGCCGCCACGGCTTTGCCGGGGCGGCCGGACCGTAGGGGGAGCATGAGGGGCCATCTCGGGGCCCCTCATGTCTACCGGATGCGCGGATCGATCCAGCCATAGAGGACGTCGACGACGAGGTTGCAGACGATGAAGGCGAGCGCGATCAGCAGCACCACGCCCTGCACGAGCGGGTAGTCGCGCGCGAACACCGCGTCGACGACGAGCCGGCCGACGCCGGGCAAGGCGAAGACGTACTCGGTGATCACGGCGCCGCCGACGAGCGTGCCGAGCTGTAGCCCCAACACGGTGACCACCGGGATCAGGGCGTTGCGCAGCACGTGGCGTCGCACCACCCGCGCCTCCGACAGGCCCTTGGCGCGGGCGGTGCGCACGTAGTCCTCGGCCAGCGTCTCCAGCATGCTCGAGCGCAGCGTGCGGGTGACGACGGCGGCCAGCGCCAGGCCCAGCGTGATCGCCGGCAGCGCCAGCGAGCGGAGGCCGTCGACGAGGTCCTCCAGCGGATCGGTGTAGCCGGAGATCGGCAGCCAGCGCAGCGTGACGCCGAAGAGGAAGATCAGCAGCAGCGCCAGCAGGAAATTGGGCATGCAGATGCCGAAGAGCGCGAAGGTCGTGCCGACCCGGTCGGGCGCGCGATTGCGACGGACGGCGGAGACGATGCCGAGCGGGAAGGCGATCAGCAGCGAGACCGTCATCGCCATCGCGGCGAGCTGCAGGCTGGGCCGGATGCGCCGGCCGACGTTGTCGACGACCGGCTCGCCGTTGCGGATCGAGCGGCCGAGGTCGCCGCGCAGCAGCCGGGCCATCCAGGCCGCGTACTGCACGGGCAGCGGGCGATCGAGGCCGAGCTCGCGGCGCAGGCTCTCCTTGACGGTGGCGTCGACCGACTCCGCCATCATGGCGTCGATGGGATCGCCGGGCGTGAGGTGCAGGAGCGCGAACACCCCGGCCGTGACCAGCAGCAGGACGGGGATCGTGGCCAGCAGGCGCTTCAGGACGACCTGAGCCACACGTCCTTGAAGCGCATCATCCCGTCCGGAATCGCCTCGTAGCCCTGCACGCGCGGGCTGAACGCCTTGGGTTCGATCGGGTGGACGATGAAGACCATCGGCAGCTCGTCCTGGAGGATCTTCGTCACCTCGCTGTAGAGCTTCTTGCGCTCGGCCGGGCTGGACACCTCGCGCGTCCGATCGAGCAGCGCGTCGAGCTGCGCGTTGGAGATGCCCGACCAGTTGAGCGAGGTGCCGGGCGAGGTCTTGAAGAACTGGTAGACGTTGCCGTCGGGATCGGGCCGGCCGCTCCACTGGTAGCTGATCATCTCGAAGCTCTTGGCATTGCCCTCGGAGATCAGCGTGGCCCCGTCCACGAGCTTGATCTTCATGCTGATGCCGGCCTCGGCCAGCTGGGCCTGCATGACCTCGGCCTCCTGCACGTTGATCGGAAGATTGTTCGTCGTCATGGTGAAGGAGAAACCACCGGGTTTGCCCGCCTCGCCGAGCTTGGCCTTCGCGCGGGCCAGGTCGCGCTTGATGAACGGAATCGATTTGTCATACGCCCAGCTGGTCGGCGGAATCGGCCCGTTGGCGGGCACACCGACGTTGAGCCACACGCCCTTGACGATCTGCTCGAGGTCGAGACCGTAGGCGACCGCCTGGCGGAGCGCCTTGACGCTGAACGGCGGGCGCGTGTGGTTGAGCTGATAGGCGAAGTCGGCGAGCGAGGGCACGTCGAGCACCACGACGTTCTTGTCGGCCTTCACGGCGGCGACGTCGCGCGGCTGCACGTAGTCCATCACGTCGATCTCGCCGGCCTGCAGGCTCTGCAGCTTGACGGTGTCGTCGGGGATCGGGCGGTAGCGGACGCGGTCGAGGTAGGGGCCGCCCTGCCTGCTCCAGTAGCCGTCGTTGCGCTTGAGCAGGATGTGGTCGTCCTTGACCCATTCCACGAACTCGAAGGGCCCGGTGCCGGCGCCCCTGGCGTTGCGCTCGAGCTCGCCACCGCGCTCCTGGACGACCTTGGGCGAGACCATCATGCCGGCCCGATCGGTCAGCGTCGCCAGCAGCGCGGCGTCCGGCTTCTTGAGGTTGAGCCGGAGCGTGAACGGATCGACGACGTCCACGGAGTCCACGTTGGCCAGCTCGCCCTTGCGAACCGACTTCGTCTCGGTCTTCATCCGCACGAAGTTGAACTTGGCCGCCTCGGCGGTGAAGTCAGTCCCATCGTGGAACTTCACGCCCTGGCGCAGCTTGAACACGAGCGTCTTCGGGTCGGGCTGCTGCCAGGACTCGGCCAGGCCGGGCTTGATGCCGAGCTTGACGTCGAGCGTGACCAGCGGCTCGTAGATGTTGTGATAGATCTGGCGGTCGATCTTGCTGCCCGAGAGGTGCGGATCCATCGTGGCGGCCTCGATGTAGAAGCCGACGCGCAGCGTGCCGCCCTTGCGCGGCGCCTGCGCCCGCGCCAGCGACGGATGCAGAGCGGACGCCGCCGCACAGAGCTGCAGGAAGCCGCGCCGGGACATCCTCGAAATCATCCTCGCCTCCTTGGGCGGCCCGATTATAGCGGCGTTACCATAGGCTTCACCACCAACGCCGGGAGGAGCTCATGAAGCTCGGCATCTGTCTGCCGCACTACGGCCGTCCGATCGAGGTCGGGCGCATGCTCGAGGTGGCGCGCGCCGCCGAGGACGCCGGCCTCGACTCCGTGTGGGTCACCGACCACGTCATCGTGCCGAAGACCGCCAACGTCATCTATCGCGAGCACATGCTCGATCCGCTCGCCGTGCTGCCGTGGCTGGCCGGCGTCACGCGGCATGTCGCGCTCGGCACCAGCGTCGTCATCCTGCCCTACCGCTCACCGATCCCGGTCGCCAAGCTGCTGGCCAGCGTCGATGTGCTGTCCGGCGGCCGGCTGATCGTCGGCGCGGCGATCGGCTGGCTGGAGGGCGAGTTCGAGGCGCTGGGGGTGCCGTTCAAGGAGCGGGTGAGCCGCAGCGAGGAGGCGCTGGAGCTGTTCCGGACCCTGTGGACCCAGGAGCGCCCGGAGATCGTCACCAAGCGCCATCGGCTGCACGACGTCGTCTTCTCGCCGATGCCGCTGTCCAAGCCGCGGCCGCCGCTCTGGGTGGGCGGCAACAGCGAAGGCGCGCTCCGCCGTGTTGCCAGGCTGGGCGACGGCTGGCACGCGACCGCGACGAACCAGGACGCGTTCCGCCAGGGCGTGGAGACGCTGGGACGCTTCTGGAAGGACGCCGGGCGCGAGGGCGCCCCGGTGCTGTCCCTGCGCATTCCGGTGCTCGTCGACGGCGTGCACCGTCCCGCCGTCGACATGGACCTGCTGCGGGGGCGCCACGTGATCTCCGGCTCGCCGGCCCGCATCGCCGAGGAGCTGCGCGGCTTCGAGGCGCTCGGCTGCAGCCACGTCGCGCTCGAGGTGTCGTACTCGACCTACCCGGCGATCTTGCGGACGATCGAGATCCTGGCGACGAAGGTGCGGCCGCTCGTTGCCGCGTGACCTGCACGACCTGAGCGGTCGCGTGGCGCTCGTCACCGGCGGCGGCGGCGCGATCGGCGGCGCCAGCGTACGCCGCCGCCAAGGCGGGTGTGCTCGGGCTCACGCGCGGTCTCGCCAGGGAACTGGCGCCGCCGGTGACCGTCAACGCCGTGTGCCCGGGGCTCATCGACACGCCGCGACCGCGTCGATCACGAAGGGCCCGGGGATCGAGGCGACTGTGCGGACGATCCCGATGGCCCGCGTCGGGCGCCCGGAGATGGACGTCAACGGCGGCCAATATGACATGGGGGCCCCGACATGGCCCCCAAGCCCCCACACGCTCGGAGCGCCCCGGCGAGGCCGTGGCGCTCCTCGATCCGCGGGAGGAGCCCCATGCGATATCGTTGGCCGAAGGGCAGGCAGTCGGCGGCGGTGCTGTCGTTCGATTTCGACGCGGAGTCGGGTTTTCTCTTCCGCGAGCCCGAGAAGGCCAAGCGCAGTCTCGCGGATCTCGAGGAGCGACGGTTCGGGCCGCGCGTCGGCGTCGACCGGATCCTGCGCCTGCTCGACCGGCTGAAGCTGCGCGCGACGTTCTTCATTCCCGGCTGGACCGTCGTGAACCACCTGCCGCAGTCCAAGCGTATCCGCGACGCGGGCCACGAGAGCGGCGCCCACGGCAACGTCCACGAGGCCGTGGCGATGCTCGACCAGGCGCAGGAAAAATCCGTGCTGCAGCAGCAGCTCGCGATCCTGAAGGACCAGCTCGGGGTGGTGCCGGCCGGTTACCGCTCGCCGTCGTGGGACGTCAACGTGTGGACGCCCGGCCTGCTGAAGTCCCACGGCTTCCGCTACGACAGCTCGCTCATGGGCAACGACGTCCCCTACGAGGTGACGACGCCGGAGGGACCGCTGACCGAGATCCCGGTGCAGTGGATCATGGACGACGCCCCGCTCTTCCGTCACGTCTACGGCGCCACCAACGCGATCGCCGATCCCGGGCGCGTGCTGCAGATGTGGAGCAAGGAGTTCACCGCGATGCACGGCGAGAACGGCTGCTTCGTGCTGACGTGTCACCCGTTCATCAGCGGTCGGGCCTCGCGGGTGGCGCTCATCGAGGACCTCGTGCGGTTCATGCGCAAGCACCGCGGCGTGTGGTTCACGACCTGCGAGGAGGTCGCCCAGTGGCACGAGAAGGGAAAGCGCTCGTGACCCGCCCGCCGACCTTCGACTTCGCCGACCAGGCGGTGCTGGTGACCGGCGCCGGCGCCGGCATCGGCTTCGGCATCGCCCAGGCGTTCTTCGACGCCGGCGCCCGCGTCGCCCTCGGCGACGTCCGCGCCGAGCCGCTCAAGCGCGCCGCCGACCGGCTCGGCGGCGGCAAGCGCGTGTTCGCGCAGACGATGGACGTGCGCGAGGAGCCCTCGGTGACGGGCTTCGTCGAGGCGGCCGAGCGGGCGCTGGGGCCGATCGGGGTGGCGGTCGCCAACGCCGGGATCTACCCGAACTCGCCCGTCCTCGAGATGGACGTCGCGGAGTGGGACCGCGTGATGGAGACCAACGTGCGCGGCGTCTTCCTCACCTGCCGGGCGGCGGCGCGCCGCATGGTGGCGAACGGGACGCCCGGCAAGATCGTCACGATCTCATCGGGCGCGGCGATGAGCGGCCGCCCCGGCGCGGCCCACTACTGCGCCTCGAAGGCCGCCGTCGTCATGTTCACCCGCGTGCTGGCGATGGAGCTGGCGCGCCACCGCATCAACGTCAACTCCGTCGCGCCCGGCTACGTCAAGGTGGACAGCGAGACCTCACCGGTGACCGAGGAGTACGAGACGACGCTGCTGAAAGGCGTGCCGTGGGGCCGCGCGGGCACGCCGCTCGACATCGCTCAGGCCGTGCTGTTCCTCGCCTCGCCGCTGGCCGAGTACATGACGGGCGAGGTGGTCGCCGTCAACGGCGGCACCTCGGCCGGCCGTACGCACCTGCCGCTGAGCACGCCGCGCGGGCGGTGAGCCCTCGCTGAGCTCATTGCGGCTTCGGTGACGGCGCCGGTCCCACGCTCAGTGTCGGCCTCGGTCCCACGCTCAGTGTTGGAAGCGGCAGCGGTGGAGGCGTGGACGGCGGCGTCTTGCCCACCGTCGGCGGCGCGACCGTCGGCGCTGGCGCGACCGTCGGAGGTGGCGTGGCCACGACCGTGGGCGCGGTCTCGAGCGTCGGGTTGCGGGCCGGAGCGGCCGTCTGGGGCGGCGGCGCCTGCGGCGTCGGCACCACGATCGTATTCGTCCGGCTCCGGATCTCGTCGCCGGGAAGGAGGGCCTCGCGCGCGACCGGAGGATCGAGACGCCCGGCGCTCACTGCCGCCGCGGCGGCCCTCGCGGCCCGCACCTGCTCATCGACGATGCCGCCGTAGGACCCGGGCGGCGGCAGCATCGGCGGCACCCTGTAGTCGGCGGCGATCAGGTCGGCGTCGGCACGGCTGATGTCCTGCGGGGCGCCGGGCGGCGTCGAGCCGATGACCGCGATTCGCTGCAGCGGCTTCAGCGTGACCGGCGTGCCGGCGGGACGGCCGGTGGTCGGGTCGATCACCGACACGTCGACGACGCCGGTGAGCAGCGTGAAGCGCGACGTCACGCCGCCGGGCGTGCCCGGCGTCACCTCGGCGACGACGACGGTGCCGCGCACCGCGGTGATCGCATTCGGGGTCTTGATCTCGATCACGTCGCCGCGCTTCATGCGGTCCTTGTTGACGGACAGCGCCAGCTGACCGTGGGTGATCTCGATCGTCGAGGTCGTCGGCGTCTCGCTGATCTTGAAGACCGAACTCTCACGTACGGTGACGGTCGCCTTGCCGCCCAGCAGCAGACGGGCGAGCGATTGCTCGGCGGTGGCGATCCGGTCCTGGACGTAGACCTCGTCCTTGAACTTCAGCGGGGCGTCCTGCGGCACGGCCGTCCGCGACACCGTCGCCGACCCCTGAAGGTTCGTGACGACGCCGGCCCTGGTCTCCTGCGCGGCGGCCGGCAGTGCGAGCCCCAGCGCGAGCGCCACGATCGTCACCGACCCCGCGAGCTGTCTGCTCCACCTCATACGGCCTCCTGCGCGATCACCGGTCCGATGGAGACTGCACCTTGCCCGAAGGTCGATGCCGAGTCAATGAACAACGCCGTGTTTTCCTGCGCTGAGGGCGGTTGTAATATCGTCTCGGCGATTCTCGGGAAGGAGCGAACACCAATGCTGGGAGACGTCGTCGAGCTGTCGATCGTCGTGCGCAACCTGGACGAGGCCGTGGCGCGCTTCACGAGGCTCTTCGGGCTGAAGGTCCACACACGCGGAGAGTCGAAGGAGTTCGGCTTCAAGAACGCGATCTTGCCGACGGGCATCGGCCACATCGAGCTGATGGAGCCGACGGATTCGACCAAGGCCGTGGGGAAGTTCCTTGCCAGGAACGGCGAGGGTGTCTATCTCGTCGGCTTCGAGTGCCGGGACATCCCGGGCGCCGTGAAGAAATTACGTGCGGACGGCGTCAAGGTCGACAGCCCCCGCGACGACATCGCCTGGGTCCATCCCCGCGAGACCCACGGCCTCTTCGTCGAACTCCGCCACCGCGAAAGTTACGACTAGACGGCTAGAACCGTCGAGAGTTACGACTCGACGAGACCGAAGCGGCATAGAGAGGCGCCCCGGCTCCGCCGGGGCGCCGCGAACATTTTGGGGGGTTTGGGGGGCCCGTTCGAGGCCCCCCCCATCTAATTCTGATCGCCGAAGAGCCGCCAGCGGCCGCCCTCGCGGCGAGCGACCTCGGGCTCGCGCTCCCAGGCGAAGACCGGAATCGTGCCGCCGACCAGGCGCAGGCGACCGACGACGTCGCCCGTGGTGTAGATCCACGCCTGCTCGCCGATCATCCGCACGTCGTCGAGGCGGATGCGCGCCCGCACTCGGTCGTGGATCGCGTAGAGGGTGCGCAGCTGCTCGGCCAGGTTGGCCTTCGTGAACCCGCCGGTCCGGTACTGGTCGGACACGTACGCGAGCACGCCGGCGGTGTCGCCCGCGTTGAACCGCGCAACGGCGTCGTCGAGCGCCTGGCGCAGCTCGGCGATCGTCTGCGACGGCGCCGGCTCTCCCGGCGCGGCGGCCGGCGGCGGGGCCTGCGCGAGCCCGACCGCGGCGCTGAGCCAGAGTCCGAGCGCGAGCGCGATCCCCGCGCGGAGGCGCGTCACGAGAGCGGCGGCTTCCGCTGGCGCCACGGCGTCGACCGCTCGTAGGCCCACGCGATCCGCAGCGCGAGTGCCTCGCGGCCGCCGGCGCAGAGGATCTGCAGCGACGTGGGCAACCCGCCGGTGGTGTAGCCGTTCGGCACGGCCACGCCGCACAGGCCCAGATAGTTGCCGGCGCGCGTGAAGTGCGCCGGCGTCGTCGTCTGGTCGACGTGATCGATGGGGATGGCCGGCGTCTGGGTGGTCGGCGTCAGCAGCGCGTCGACGTCGGCGGTGGCAGCGGCGTAGGCCCGGCGGTGCGCCTGGCACTCGGCCAGCGCCAGGAGGTAATCGCGTGCCGAGACGCCGCGGCCGAGCTGGATGCGCGGCCGCACGTGCGGATCGACCGGCAGGCCGGGATCGTCCACCAGGTGACCGACGAAGCGATAGCCTTCGCTGCCGATGATCAGGCCGGTGGCGGCCGCGTAGTCGCCGAAGCGGTGCGGCAGCGCGACGGGCACGATGGTCGCGCCCTGGCGCTGCAGCGTGTCGACCGCCGCGTCGTAGGCCGCCAGCACCTCGCGATCCACGCCGGCGCGCTCGGCGTCGGGGAGAACGGCGAGACGCAGGCCGGCGATGCCGCGCGCGAGCGTCGGCAGCGGATCGTCGTGCGACCACGCGAGCGTGGCCGGATCGTCGGGGTCCGGGCCGTTGAGGACGCGATAGACGAGCGCCGCGTCCTCCACCGAGCGCGTCATCGGGCCCGGCGTGTCGAGTGTGCTCGAGAGCGGCAGCACGCCGTGGGTGCTGATGCGGCCCACGGTGGTCTTGAGACCGACGATGCCGCACCACGACGCCGGCAGGCGCACCGAGCCACCGGTGTCGGTGCCGATGGCCGCCGGCGCCAGGCCGGCAGCGACGGCGACGCCCGAGCCACTCGATGACCCACCGGGTGTGCGGTGCAGGGCCGGGTCCCACGGATTGCGCGGGGTGCCCATGTGAGTATTGGTGCCCCAGCCACCCATCGCGAACTCGACGGTGTGCGTCTTGCCGAGCAGGATCATTCCGGCCGAGACGAGGCGGCGGGCGAGCGTCGCGGTCGTCGGCGAGACGCGCTTCGCCCAGACCTTCGAGCCGCCCGTCGTGACCCGGCCCTCGAGATCCACGAGGTCCTTGAGTGCGATCGGCACGCCGTGCAGCGGCCCCACGGCGTGGCCGGAGCGAATCGCCCGGTCGGCGGCCTCGGCGGCCAGCCGCGCGTCGCCCGCGTAGACGTCGATGAACGCATGCAGGGTGGGATCGAGCTTCTCGATGCGGCCGAGCAGGACGTCCACCACGTCCACGGGCGAGAGCGTGCGGCGGGCGAACGCGGACGACAGCTCGCTCACGGTCGCGAACGCGGGGTCGATCACGGTCATGGGTCAGCTCCCGGTGTAGGTGATGCGGTAGATGCGCCCGGCCTTGTCGTCGGAGACGAGCAGCGCGCCGTCGGGCATGACCAGCACGTCGGCCGGACGCCCGGAGGCGGTGGTGCCCTTCAGCCAGCCGGCGGCGAACGGCTCGTAGGACGTGGCCCGCCCGCCCTCGATCCGGACGAAGCTCACGCGATAGCCGACGGGCGTCGAGCGGTTCCACGAGCCGTGCTCCGCGATGAACACGCTGTCGCGGTACTTCTCGGGGAACATCGTCCCCGTGTAGAACCGCATGCCGATCGCCGCCACGTGCGGGCCGAGCAGTCGCGCCGGCGCGGTGAACTGCGCGCAGCTCTTGCCGGCGTTCTGCTCGGGGTCGGCGATCCCGTCGCCGTGACAGAACGGAAAGCCGAAGTGCTCGCCCACCTTCGTGAGGTGGTTCAGCTCGTCGGGCGGCCGGTCGTCGCCGAGCCAGTCGCGGCCGTTGTCGGTGAACCACAGCTCGTGCGTGCGCGGATGGAAGTCGAAGCCGACGCTGTTGCGCACGCCGCGCGCCACCACCTCCGGCCGGCCGCCGCGGAGGTCGAGGCGGGTGATCGTGCCGTAGAGGGGCCCCGGCAGCTCGCAGACGTTGCAGGGCGCGCCCACCGGCACGTAGAGGTGGCCGTCGGGGCCGAACGCGACGAACTTCCAGCCGTGGTGGCGGTCGCCCGGGTAGGCGTTGCTCACGACCTCGGGCTTCGGGGGATGCGCGAGGTCGCGCGCCACGTCGGGAAATCTGAGGATGCGGTTGACGGCCGCCACGTAGAGCGCGCCGTCCCGGAAGGCCAGCCCGCTCGGCATGTTGAGGCCGGAGGCCAGCACGTGCACGCGGCGCTGATGGCGGTCATCGTCGACGACGGCGTAGACCTTGCCTTCGGCGAGCGAGCCGACGAACACGACGCCGGGCGGGCCCAGCGCCATCTGGCGGGCGTTGGGGACGTCGCCGGCGTAGACGGCGATGTGGAAGCCGGGCGGCAGCGTGATGTCGCCCATCTCGGCGGCGGCGCTGGGCAGCACGCCGGCCAGGTAGCCGCGATACCAGCAGCCGACACCGGCCACGCCGACGACGGCGACGACGAGCGCGATCACGACGTGCAGGCGACGCATGGCGCGGCCCCGGCTCAGCTCTTCTTCTTCGCGCGCTCGGCCACCGGCAGCCCG
>VBPC01000197.1 GCA_005887895.1 Candidatus Rokuibacteriota bacterium | reverse complement strand
AGCGTCTGCTCGACCAGCAGCAGGGTCGTGCCGCGCCGGTTGATGCGGGCCAGGATCTCGGTCAGGTCGCGCACGATCAGCGGGGCCAGGCCTTCGGTCGGCTCGTCGACCAGCATCACCGAGGGCCGCGCGACCAGCCCCCGCGCGATGGCGAGCATCTGCTGCTCGCCGCCGGACAGGAAGCGCCCGCGCTGCTGCGCGCGCTCGCGCAGCCGCGGAAAGTACTCGAACACCTCGTCGAGCGCCCCGTCGCCGTCGCGGCGGCCGGCGCCCAGCTGACCGAGCCGCAGGTTGTCGAGGACGGTCAGGTTGGGGAGCACCCGGCGCTCCTCCGGGACCCAGGCGATGCCGCGACGGGCGACCTGATGCGGCGCCAGGCGCGTGAGGTCCTCGCCGCGCAGCACGATGCGGCCGCGGCTCGGCCGGGCGATGCCCATGATCGAGCGCAGCGTGGTCGTCTTGCCGGCGCCGTTGCGGCCGATCAGCGTGACTGCCTCGCCGTCCTCCAGCCGCAGCGACACGCCCTGCAGGATGTGCGCTTCGCCGTAATAGGTGTGGACGTCCTCGAGCGCGAGGAGCGCCATCTAGCGGAGGGCGCCGAGGTAGGTCTGCTGCACGCGATCGTTGGCGCGGATCTCCTCGGGCGAGCCCTCGGCCAGCACCTGGCCCTGGTGGAGCACGGTGATGCGGTCGGAGATCTTCATGACGACTTTCATCTTGTGCTCGACGAGGATGACGGTGCGCCCGACCGCCAGCTCGCGGATGAGCCGCATCGTCTCGTCGGTCTCCTCGGGGCTCATGCCGGCGGTCGGCTCGTCGAGCAGCAGGAGCGCGGGATCGGAGGCGAGCGCGATGCCGATCTCGAGATGGCGCTTCTCGCCGTGCGAGAGATGGGCGGCGAGCCGTCCGGCCTGGCCGCCGAGCCCGACGGTGGCCAGCAGCCGGGCGGCGCGTTCGCGCACGTCGGTGAGGCGGTCGGCCCGCGACCAGAAGTTGAAGGCGAGCGCATGCCCCTGCACGGCGACCCGCACGTTCTCGTGCACGCTGAGATGCGGGAACACGTTCGTGATCTGGTACGACTTCGCGATGCCGAGCCGGGCCACCGCATGCTGCGGCAGGCCGGTGATCTCGCGCTCGTCGAAGAAGATCCGGCCCGCGGTCGGCGTCATCTCGCCGGAGATGAGCCGGAAGAACGTCGTCTTGCCGGCGCCGTTGGGCCCGATGATCGAGCGCAGCTCGCCGCGCCGGATCGTCACGTCCACGCGATCCACCGCGAGGAGACTGCCGAAGGACCGGGTGAGCCGCTCCGTGCGCAGCAGGACGGCCTCGGGCATACGCGCAGTTAGCACGCCGGCTTTCCGGGTGTCAAGGCGGGCCCGCTGCTACTATCGTCCGACATGATGGGAACTTTCCGATCCGCCCCCGGTCTAAGTGGGCGTGAGCCATCCGCCGACGAGGCGGCGCTCCTCGCCCGGCTCCGCGCGGGCGACGCTAGGGCATTCGAGACTCTCGTGATCACCTACCAGCATCGCGTGTTCGGCGTCGCGCTCCGGATGCTCGGCAGCCGCGCCGAGGCGGAGGAGGTCGCCCAGGAGACGTTCCTGCGCGCGCACCGCGGGCTCGGCGAGTTCCGCGGCGAGGCGCGGCTGGCGACGTGGCTGTACGCGATCGCCTCGCGGCTCTGCCTCACCCGCCTCGCCTCGGGCGCCCGCCGCCACGAGCGCAGCGACGACGCCGCGCTGCTGCGGATGCCGTCCCCGGCCGGCGACGCGGCCGGCGCGCTGGAGCGCCAGGAGCTCTCGGCGGCGCTGCACGATGCGATCGCCGTGCGCTCGCGGCTGCACCGCGCGCGGCTCGACCTGAAGTCGAAGCTGGAGCGCTTCCTGCCATGACGTGCGCCGACCTCCGCGACCGGTTCTCCGCCCGCGTCGACGAGGCCCTGACCTCGGAGGAGCGCGCGGCGTTCGAGGCGCACCTGGCGACCTGCGCCGACTGTCGCCGCGAGTGGCGCCGATTCGAGCTGACGGTGGGCCTCGTGCGCGGGGTCGAGGCGGCCCGCGCACCGGCCGGCTTCGTCGACCGCGTGCTGGCTGCCGCCCGGCCGCACCCGTGGTATCGCCGCCTGCTGCGCGAGCTCTTCGTGCCGTGGCCGGTGAAGCTGCCGCTCGAGGCCGCGGCCGTCGTCCTCGTGGCGGGGCTCGCGATCGTGATTTTCCAGCGCTCGCCGGAGCTCGAGATGTCGGCGCGCGCGCCCGCGCCGTTGCCGGCGTCCCGCCCATCCGCCCCGACGGCGCTCGCGCCGACACCGTCGGCGCCGACGCCGCCTGCACGGCGTGCGGTCCCGAATGCTCCGCCGGTGGCGGAGCGCCGCGACACCGTCCAGGGCTTCGTCGGGCCGTCGCCGCGCGACGCGCCCTCCGCGGCGGACCGGCTGGACCGCCAGCAACCGACGGCGCCTCGGATGACGGTCAAGCGCGACCTCGGCGCCGGGCCATCGCCGCCACCGGCGGCGAGCGAGCCGCACGCGAGCTCGGAGGCGCCCGCCGCCGAGGACACGCTCGGCCAGGGGCCCCGCGGTCACGAGCCCGACGGCGTGGTGGCGCCTCGCGCGGCGGAGCCTCGGTCGGCGCCCCCCCCCAGCGCGGCCCGCGCGCGCGGCGAGTTACGGAAGGCGCCAGCCCAGGAATACGCGCAGGGCGTGGTTGCGACCCGGATGAGCGCGCCGCTCGAGGCCCGCCTCACCGTCGGCGACCGCGCGACGGCCGAGCGGGAGATCGTCGCGCTCGTCTCGCGGCTGGGCGGCACGTCGAGGCCTCGCGCGCCGGAGAGCAGCGTGCTGGAGCTCTTCGTGCCGCGCGAGTCCTACGCGACGCTGACCACCGAGTTGACGAAACTCGGACGGCTTCAGCTCGATCGCGAGCCCCCCGACGCCTCCACTCCCGTCCACCTGCAGCTCCGGCTCGAGTAGGAAGCCGCAGGGTCGAGGGGCGCCCCGGCTTCGCCGGGGCGCGACGAGCGTCGGGGGCCTTGGGGGCCATCTCGAGGCCCGGCACGACGTTAACCACTCCAGAGAAGCGCCACGGCTGCGCCGGGGCGCTGCGAACGTTTGGGGGTTTGGGGGCCATCTCGGGGCCCCCATGTAATCCGACCGGAGCGCGGCTAGTGCATCGGTCGAGGAGCGCCACGGCTTCGCCGGGGCGCGACGAGCGTCGGGGGGTTTGGGGGCCATCTCGGGGCCCCATGTAATCAATCCCGGAGCGCGGCGGCGACGAGGTGGTCGAGGTACTGGAACTTCACGGGCTTGGGCAGATACGAGAAGGCGCCGTCCTTGATGACGTCGCCGGCGATCTGCGAGCTCTCGTTGCCGGTGACCATGATGACGGGGATCTTCGGGTCGATGGCGTGGATGCCGTGGAGCGCCTCGACGCCGCCCATGCCCGGCATCTCGATGTCGAGCAGGACCAGCACGGGCCGGCGGCGCCGGACGACGGCGAGCGCCTCGTCCCCGTTGGTCGCCGTCTCCACCGCGTAGCCTCGCGGGACGTATTCGTGCTCGAAGTAGCTGACCAGCACCTCGCGTATGGTTGGCTCGTCGTCCACGATCAGGATGAGCTTGTCGGTCGGGGCGGCCATCGCGCCACGATACCACGCTGGCACGGTCGGGGCCGAGACGTGGACGAAAAGTGACCATCGTGCGGCGGCCGCAGTCGAGTTAACGACGCGCTGGCGCAACGTTAGCCGCACGCCGGACCCTGGTGCTTCGCTTGCACCCATGTCCGAACCCGTGAGCGAAGGCCAGATGTTCCGATTCTTGCGCGACAGCGACGCGGCGAGCGACACGCCGGCCGTTCGTCGGCCGGCCGTCGTGCCGCCGTCGACCGCGCCCACGGCGCCACGCGACGTGAAGCCGTCGCCCGGGGCAGCCGAGCGACGGCGGCGGCGACTGCGCCAGGAATTCGCCGTCCGCATCACGGTCGCCTCGCTGATCCTCGTCTTCAACGAGCTGCTGGCGATCGACCGCGTGACCGGCTCGGTCATCCGTCTCACCGCGATGATCGGCCTCGCGCTGAACGTGCCGTACTACCTGGCGATCCGCACCGGCCTCTGGCTGCGCCCGCAGGCGTATGCGCGGATGCTGCTCGACGTCGCCCTCACGACGACCGGCCTGTACGGCGCCGGGGGCCTCGGCGCCGCGCAGTACATCGGCGTCTACATGGTCGTGCCGGTGTACACGGCGTTCGTCTTCTCGAGCCGGGCCTGCGTGCTCGCCACGATCTTCGCCACGCTCAGCTACGTCGCCGTCGCGCTCCTGCAGGCGTCGGGCGTGTTGCCGTTCACGCAGCCGCCCCTGGCCGACGCCTGGCGCATCGCCGCCTTCAACCTGCTCGTCCTCAACATCGTCGGCGGGCTGGCCGCCCTGCTCGCCGAAGCCTACCGCGCGAGCCGACATCGGCTGGCTGCGCTCTACGGCGAGCTCGAGCGTGCCCACGACGAATCGTTGAAGCTCAACGCCGAGATCCAGTCGGCGGCGCGCCGCTACGTGCTGAGCGAGGTGGTGGCCGGCGTCACCCACGAGGTGCGCAACGCGCTCCAGGGCGCGTTCGGCCACCTGTGGCTGTCGCGGCGCACCGGCCAGCCGCTGTCGGCCGAGGTCAAGAGTCACCTCGATCAGGTGGAGCAGGCCTGCGAGAGCGCCATGCGGATCATCCGCACCACGCTCGACATGGCGCGGCGGCCGGCGCCCGAGCGCGAAGTCGTCGTCCTCGCCGACGTCGTCCGCCGCACCGCCGAGCTCAAGTCGTTCGACCTGCACCGCGACGGGATCACGCTCGAGGTCGACGTCCCCACGACCCTGCCGCGCGTCCTGGCCTCGCCGTACCAGCTCCAGCAGGTGCTCCTGAACGTCGTCGGCAACGCCCACGAGGAGCTCCGCGGCCGCAGCGGCCGGCGGGAGATCGCCGTCGTCGGCCACGCCCAGTCGGGCCGCGTGGTGATCGAGGTGCACGACAGCGGCGGCGGCATTCCCCTCACCGTGCTGCCCCACGTCTTCGAGCCCTTCTACACGACGAAGGAAGGCGGCAACGGCCTGGGGCTGGCGATCTCGGCCGGCATCCTGGAAGCCTTCGGCGGCACCCTCACTGCCGAGAACCGGCGCGAGGGCGGCGCCACGTTCAGGCTGACGCTGCCGGTGGCCGCTCGCACCGCTCCGGCCTGAGGCGCTCCGCCGGATTTTCTTGCGCGACCGCGCCGTCGGGGCTTTTAATGGCGGCGTGGAGTTGCTGCCGCGTGAAGAGGTGGCCCTCCTGCTCGGAAGCCTGACCGCCTGCGGCTTCCTCGTCCTCGGTCTCCTCGACGTCCTCTGGCCTCCAGCTCCCGCTCGGCGCGCGAGCCTCCGCGCGTCGAAGGCGCCGGCCGCGCCCGCCGCCGTGAAGCCGCTGGCGCCGGTCGAGGCCCCGCCTTCACTGCCACCGCCGCCGTCGGCCGTCAGCGTCGGGCGGCTGCTGCTCGAGCGGGCGCGCGCCGAGGCGGATCTCGAGCGGCGCGTGACGATCCTGACGCGCGCGGTGGCCGGGCTCACGCGAAGCACCCAGAGCGCGCCGGACGACGACGAGTTGACTGCGACCCTGGCGACCGCGCGGACACTGCTCTGGCAGACGTGGGAACAGATCGCGCTGGCCCGCCTCGCCGCCGCGATGCCGTGGGGCTCCACGGCTCTGCGAGGTCAGCCCTTCCGGCTCCCGACGCCTGCGGCCGTTCCTGACCTCACTCGGCGGAGCTGAGGCGGCGCAGGAGGCGGCGGGTCGTGGGGCGGTTGTCGTTGCCCTGATCGGTCAAGAGCAGGTCGCCGGGCTGGGCGGTCGGCTGGCTTCCGCGGGGATCCTTGACGGCCTGGGTCACGACGCGGCACTCGCTCGCCTCGACCCGCGCGGCGCCCTCGACCTGACGCACGAGCCGTCCGCCGGCCTCGAGCGCCCACGTCACCGAGGCCGGGGTGGTCGCCAGCGCGCGTTCCTCCTCGATCGGCCAGGGCGTCGGTGAGGCGAGGTAGGCCATCGTCGCGTTGGAGTGGAAGACGTAGCGCTGATGCGGCTGATAGTCGGGATGCGCGCGATCCACCGTGGCGCCGGTGGCGAAGCCGAAGCGCAGGACGCGCCAGACGCCGAGCAGGTCGCTGCGCCGGCACGGCCGCATGAACTCCCCGGGCTTCTGCGCGGAGGCCGGGCCGGCCGTCAGGAAGGCCAGCGCGAGCGCGGCCCCGGCACCGACGGCGACATGGCCGCGCATCTCACCGGCCCACCTTGGCGAGGAACTCCGGGCCGACCAGGATCTCGCGCGGCTTGGCGCCCTGGCCAGGGCCGATGATCCGATCCTGCTCCATCATGTCGATGAAGCGCGCCGCCTTCGGGTAGCCGAGGCTCATGCGCCGCTGCAGGAACGAGATGGACGCCTGCCGCTGGCCGATGACGAGGCGCACGCCGTCCCAGTAGAGATCGTCGCGCTCGGCGCCCCCGTCGCCGCCCTCGCCGCCCTCGGCGCCGGTCGGCAGCACGACCTCCTCGTAGACGGCCGTGCCCTGCTTGCGCAGGAATTCGCAGACGGCTTTCACCTCGTCGTCGGCGAGCCAGGCGCCGTGCACGCGCATCTGCTTGTTCGCGCCCGGTGGCACGTAGATCATGTCGCCGCGTCCGAGGAGCTGCTCGGCGCCGTTGCCGTCGAGGACGGTCCGCGAATCGACCTTGGAGGCCACCTGGAATGCGATGCGCGTCGGGAAGTTGGCCTTGATGAGGCCGGTCACGACGTCGACGGACGGCCGCTGCGTCGCGATGATCAGGTGAATCCCGACCGCGCGCGCGATCTGGGCCAGGCGGACGAGCGAGCTCTGGACGTCGCCCGCGGAGACCATCATGAGGTCGGCCAGCTCGTCGACGACGACGACCCAGTAGGGCAGCCGCTCGTCGGCGGTGACGGCGCGGTTGTAGCCCTCGATGTTCCGCACCTGCTTGGCCTGCAGCGTCTTGTACCGCTCGTCCATCTTGCCGACGATCCAGCGCAACCGCGCGGCCGCCTCCTTGGCGTCGGTCACGACCGGCGCCAGCAGGTGCGGGATGCTCTCGTACACCGAGAGCTCCAGGCGCTTGGGATCGATCATCAGGAAGCGCACGTCGGCGGGCGTGGCCTTGTAGAGGATCGAGCAGATCATCGCGTTGAGGCGCTTGCCCCTGGACTCCGCGAACTCCGGCGAGACGAAGATCTCGCGAAGATAGACCGTCCCGTGGTCGTCGTTGGGCACCTCGATCGCGACGGTGCCGCGCCCGGGGATCGGTCCGACGATGCGCACCGACGCCGACTTCAGCGCCAGCGCCAGGTCGTCGGCCAGGTTGACGACCTGGCTCACCTTCACCCCGGCGGCCGGCTCGAACTCGTAGGAGGTGATGATCGGGCCCGGGCTCACCTGCACGATGCGGCCCTCGACCTCGAAGTCCTGCAGCTTGCGGCGGAGGATCTCGGCGTTGTCCTGCAGCTCCTCGCGGGTGCGCTTGAGCTCCTCCGCCGGCGGCGGCTTGAGCAGGCCGACCGGCGGCAGCTGGAAGGCCTGGGCGCCGCCCTTGCCGAAATCGAACGTCTCCTGCCACGCGAGCCCCTGCTCCATGAGGCGCCCGCGCGGCCGGGTCGGCTCGACGACGACGGGCGGCGGCGGCTCGACGGCGTCGAGTGCGGCGGCCGCGCCGGCGATCGCCGGGGGCGTGGCATCGAGCATGAGCCGCGGCGTTGCCGAAGGCACCGGCCGCCCGCTGCGCAGCTTCGCGATCCGCGCGGCGGCGAGCCGAGCCACCGCGGCGTAGGAGGCCTGGGTGACGAGCAGCACGCCGACCGGCACCGCGGCCAGCAGCAGGAGCCAGGCGCCGACGCGTCCCAGCGTGGTCAGCAGGCCGGTCGTGAGCACCCAGCCCATCCAGCCGCCGGTGGCGATGATGCCGCCGCGAGTCACGCGCTCGGCGACGAACGTGTCGGCTGCCAGCTGGAGCAATCCGGCCGCCGCCACCAGCAGCACGCCGAGGCCGGCCAGCGGCACCCAGCCGCGCGCGACCTTGGGACGCACGAAGGCCGCGACGCCCCAGCCGCCGAGCAGCAGCGGCAGCAGGAAACCCGCGTAGCCGAGGATGCGGAAGAGGAACCAGCCGAGCCACCAGCCGACCGGCCCCACGCTGGTCGCCTGCTCGGACGGCGACAGCGCGGGGTCGAAGATGGCCAGCGAGACGATCGCGAAGCCGGCGACGGCGAGGGCCAGGATGCCGCGCGCCTCGCGGATCCACCGGCGCGCGTCGGCGCGCCGGCGTGCCTTCTTCGCGCGCGAGACGACAGGTTTGGGCTTCTCGGCCTCGACGGGCACGGTGCTGGCGGGCATCAGACCTCCAGGATCATGGGCAACACCACGGGCTTGCGCTGGAAGCGCTGGTTCATGAACTGGCGCACGGCCGTGCGGACGCGCAGGCCGATCGCCTCGCGATCCCACGGCTCGTCGGGCGCGCGCTCGGCGAGCGCCGCCGCCACTGCCGCCTTCAGCTCGGCCAGCAGCGCCTCGCTCTCCTTGACGTAGACGACGCCGCGCGAGCCGATGTCGGGCCCGGCGACGATCCGGCCCGTGGCGTCGAGCATCAGCGCGACGGCGACGACACCGTCCTCGGCCAGGAGCTGGCGATCGCGCAGGACGACCGCTCCGACGTCGCCGACGCCCTTGCCGTCCACCAGCACGCGGCCGGCGGGGAAGCCGTCGATGACCCGCGCCGAGGTCTTGGTGACCTCGAGGCCGGCGCCGTCCTCGATGAGGAAGATCCGCTCGGGAGCGAGGCCGGTCGACGCCGCCAGGCGCGCGTGGCCGAGCAGGTGGCGATACTCGCCGTGCACCGGCACGAAGTACCGGGGCTGGGTGAGCTCGAGCATGCGCTTGAGATCGTCCTGGCTGGCGTGGCCGGAGACGTGGACGAAGGCGTTGTCGTCGTAGAGGACCTCGGCGCCGCGGCGGTAGAGCGAGTTGATGACGCGGCCGATCGTGCGCTCGTTGCCGGGAATGACGCGGGCGGAGACGACCACGAGATCGCCGCGCGCGATCTGCACGTACTTGTGCTCGCCGGCGGCCATGAGGGCCAGCGCCGAGTTCGGCTCGCCCTGGCTGCCCGTCGACAGGATGAGCTGGCGCGCGGGCGGCAGGTCGACGAGATCCTCGAGCGGCCGGACCAGGCCCTCGGGCACGTGCAGATAGCCCAGCTCGGCGGCCACCGCCACGTTGCGCTCCATCGAGCGGCCGAGGAGCGCGACCTTGCGGTCGAAGCGCGCGGCCAGCGTGAGGACCTGCTGGATGCGATGGATGTGCGAGGCAAACGTGGCCAGGATGATCCGGCCGGTCGCGTGCACGAACCGCTCGGCCAGCGCGGCGCCGACCTCGATCTCCGAGGGCGTGTGTCCGGGCCGACCGACGTTGGTCGAGTCCGAGCACAGCACCAGCACGCCGTGCCGACCCAGCTCGGCGAAGCGGCGATCGTCCGACGGCTCGCCGTCGAGCGGGCTGGGATCGAGCTTGAAGTCGCCGGTGAGCACGACCGTCCCGACCGGCGTGTCGATCGCCAGCCCCATGCCGTCGACGATCGAATGCGTCACGCGGATGGCCTCGATGCGAAACGGTCCCAGCTCGAAGGCCTCGCGTGGGCGCATCGGCCGCAGGTCGGCGCCGTCGAGGAGCCCGTGCTCGCGCAGCTTCTCCCGCATCAGAGCCAGCGTCAGCGGCGTGCCGTACACGGGCACCGGCGCCGCCCGCAGCAGGTACGGCAGGGCGCCGATGTGATCCTCGTGACCATGGGTGAGGACCACGCCGCGGAACCCCTCGCGCCGCTCCAGCGCGTACGTGAAGTCGGGGATCACGTAGTCGACGCCGGGGAGCTCATCGTCGGGAAACATGAGGCCGCAGTCGACGGCGATGAGATCGTCGCCGAACTCGACGAGCATCATGTTCAGGCCGATCTCGCCGAGGCCGCCGAGGGGAATCAGGCGGATTGCGGGCTCCAAGATGACTCCTTTCGAGACGCCACGTCATCGTAGCATCGGCTTTCGATGGGCCGAAGTTTCTGCTATGGCACGATTCTTGGAGCATCATTCACCCATGCGAACCATTGTCCTGATCGCGACGGTCGTCCTGGCCGGTTGCACCACGGCGTACTGGGATCGCCCCGGCTCGACCCTGCCGGACCTGGCCCACGAATCGGAGGCCTGCTATCAGGCCGCGCTCGACCCGGAGACGCCGGCCGCCTTCCCTGGCAGCGGGCCACCCCCCCCGAAGGTGCGTCGGGCCCCGGCGTGGCCGGAGCCCGCCTCTGGATCGCGGGTGCGCGCGCCCGGGCGCACCCCCACCCCCGAATGTTCGTCGGGCCCCGGCGGCCCGGAGCCCGACGTTATAGTCGTTGCGTGCCGCTTCGCCGCCTCCGCCACGTGACCCTGGACGCGCTCCTGGCGCGCGAGTTGGTGCGCGAGGAGGACGCGGCCACCGCGGCCCTGATCCGCGACCTCGCGCACGTGCGGCGGCGCGGCCGCTTCACGCGTGCGGAGTTTCGGCGGATGTGCCGGTGGAAGAGCCCGCGCGCGCGGCGACTGTGGGAGGCGAACTCATCGGCACGGATCAGCGCGGTCTCGTGCGCCGTCCTCGCCACCCGCGACGAGCGCCGGCGGATCGAGCTGCTCACGGAGCTCTCCGGCGTCGGGGTGCCGATGGCCTCGGCGATCCTCACGCTGCTCGACCCGCGGCGCTACGGCGTCCTCGACATCCGCGCCTGGCAGCTCCTGTTCGCGATCCGCTCCGTCGAGGCCAACCGCCGCGGCCAGGGCTTCACGATCGCCCAGTGGGAGGCCTACCTCGCCGCGCTCCGCCATCACGCCCGCCGTCTCGGCGTGAGCGCACGCGCCGTCGAGTACACGCTCTTCCTCTGTCATCGCAAGCTGCAGCGCGGAACGCTGTACGTCGTGCCGGCGGGCGGGTCTAGAAGGGCGAGGCGTCCTCGAGGCGGCCCACCAGCGTGCGCGCCTCCTTGACGAAGCGGCCGTGCTCGGCGCCGGTGAGTGGCTCGCCGGGGATGAAGCGCTCGCCGAGGGGATTCACGAAGCGGCCGTCCTTGGCGACTCGATAGTCGAGGTGTGGGCCGGTGCTGAGCCCCGTCGAGCCGACGTAACCGATGACCTGCCGCTGACTCACGCGCGCGCCGGCGCGCATGCCGGCGGCGAGCCGCGCCAGGTGGTTGTACTGCGTCTCGTAGCCGGAGCGATGGCGCAGGTGCACCTGGATGCCGTTGCCGCCGTTCCAGCCGGCGCCGAGGATGGTGCCGTCGGCCACCGCGCGCACCGGTGTGCCGATCGGCGCCGCGTAATCGACGGCGAGGTGCGGGCGGACGCCGCCGAGGATCGGGTGCGGGCGCGCATACGTGAAGCCGGACGTGATGCGCGTGAACTCCAGCGGTGACTTCAGGAAGCTCTTCTTGAGCGAGCGCCCGTCGGGATCGTAGTAGGCGACGCGGCGGGCGGCGCCCTCGTGGGCCACGCCGGTGAGCACGCGGCCATCGCTCAGGTACTGCGCGACCAGGATCTGCCCGTAGTCGACGAACTGCTCGCCGGCGTAGCGCTTCTCCACGAGCAGCCGGAAGCGATCGCCGGCTCGCGTGGCGGCGGTGAAGTCGAAGTCCGACGAGAAGATCTCGACCAGCTCGACGACCAGCCGGGGCGACTCGCCGAGCGCCTCGATCGCCTCGAACAGCGAGCGATGCACCTCGCCGCCAACCGCCTCCACCCGCACGTCGGGCCGCGTCTCCCCTCGCCGCACCTGCCAGCCCGCGTCCGTCGCCACCGCGGCGAAGCCCAGCCAGGGACTCGGCTCCCAGCGTACGGCGGCAGGCTCGCCGTCGAGGGTCCACGTGACCTCGAGCGTGTCGTGGGGCCGCAGCCGGCGCAGATCGGCGCCGCTGGCGCGCAGCGCGATCACGACGTCGTTCGAGGCGCGGCGAGCGAACCCCAGGCGGGTGAGGACGGCGGTGAGCGTGTCGCCCGCGCGCAGCGTCACCACGCTGGTGCGGACCGTCGGCGCCGGCGGATCGGCGGGCGCCGGCGGCGCGGGGATGGGCCCGAGGACGGCGCGCGGAGACTTCGGCGGGGCGAACACGCCGAGCGTCGCGCCGGCCAGCAACAGCGTCGCCAGGAGAGCCAGGAGCACGGGGCGGCGCGGCATCGCTCTCATGATAACCGAGCGGTCAGGGCGACGAACTCGTCAATGTTGAGCGTTTCCGCGCGCCGCCCGGGGTCCACCCCGGATGTGGTGGCGGCCTCGCGCACCACCCCCAGCGACAGGCCGAGGCCGCCGGCCAGCGCGTTGGCCAGCGTCTTGCGCCGGCGGCCGAACGCCGCCCGGACGACCTCGCGAAAGCGACGCTCCAGATCGGGCGGCACCGGCGACGTCGCGCGCGGCGTGAGTCGCACGACCGCCGACTCCACCTGCGGTGGCGGTCGGAACGCTCCCGGCGGCACGCGCAGCGCCAGCTCGACCGAGGACACCGCCTGCGTCAGCACCGACAGCGCGCCATAGACCCTGCTGCCCGGCGGCGCCGCCAGCCGCTCGGCGACCTCGCGCTGCAGCATGAGCGCCATCACGTCGAGCGAAGCGCGCGCCTCCAGCAGCGCGGCGACGATCGGCTTGCTCACGCTGTACGGCAGGTTGCCGACGACGAGAACGCGGCCGGCGGGCGGCCGGCTCAGCCGGCCGTACTCCCACGTCCGCGCGTCGGCCTCGAGCGCCTCGATGGTCGGAAAGCGGCGCCGCAGCCGTTCGAGCAGCGCGCGGTCGACCTCCAGCGCGATCATCCGTCCGCTGCGCCGCGCCAGCTCGTTGGTCAGCGCGCCCTCGCCGGGGCCGATCTCGACGACGAGATCCTGCGCGCTGGGCGCGACCAGGTCGACGATCGCGCGGGCGATGCCGGCGTCGCGCAGGAAGTGCTGGCCCAGCGCGCGTCGCTTCGTCATGATCGTCGGCGATGCCGTATGCCGTCGAGCTGGCCCTGGACGACGCCGCCGCCGCGGTCGTGCGCGTGCTGTGGCGCGACCTCGCCGCCGCCGGCTTCCGCTTCATGCACGACTCCGGCGCGAACCCGCACGTGTCGCTCGCGATCTGGGACGACGTGGATCGTCCCGCGCTGGAGACCGGCCTGGCCGCCTACGCGGCCGCGACGCCCGCCCTCGACCTCGTGTTCTCGCGCGTGGACGCGTTCACCTCGACCGGCGTGGTCTTTCTCGCTCCGGACGTGAACGCTGGCCTGCTCGACGCTCACGCGGGGTGTCATCAGCGACTCGGCGCATTCGGGCGTGAGGCGTGGCCGCGTTCCGACCGGTTCGTTGCCTGGCGGCCGCTCGCCTGGCGGCGCCCGCCGCCGGCTGATTGCTGCCGGTCTCGCTCACGCGCGCCGGGCGGCGAGGTCACGCAGGAGTGCGGCGTGCACCTCGCGAGTGCGCGCCTCGGTGACGGCGCGGTCGCCGGAGTTGTCGATGACGTAGTCGGCGAGCTTGACCTTCTCGGCGAGCGGCAGCTGGTTCGCGATGCGGCGCTCGACGTCGGCCGCGTCGCCATCGCGGCCGACCGCGCGCGCGCGCTGGGTCGTCTCGTCGGTGACGACGACGACCAGACGGTCCATCGCCCGGTGGCCGCCGGCTTCGATCATGACCGGCGCATCCCAGAAGACGAGCCCCTCGTAGCCCTCGGCCTCCAGCCCCGCGAGGCGGGCCAGGAACCGGTCGCGGATGGCCGGGTGCGTGATCGCTTCCAGTCGCTGGCGTCGCTCCGGGTGGGCGAAGACGACCGCGGCCAGGCGCTTGCGGTCGAGCCTGCCGTCGGCCTGGAGGACCTCCCGCCCGAACTCGCGCACGATCGTCGCCAGCGCGGGCTGGTCGGGCTCGACGACCTCCCGCGCGAGCACGTCGGCGTCGAGCACGATGGCGCCGAGCGATTGCAGGATGTCCGAGACCGTGCTCTTGCCGGTGGCAATGCCTCCGGTGAGGCCGACCAGCAGGAAGCGACGGCTCACACCTGCGACCAGTCGAGCCCGGTCTTCACGTCGACGACGATGGGCACGGCCAGCGGCAGCGCCGACTCCATGATGTCGCGCGCCAGCCCGGCCATCCTCTCGACCTCCTCCGGCGGCGACTCGAAGAGCAGCTCGTCGTGGACCTGCAGCAGCATGCGGCTCTGCAGGCGGCGCTCCCGCAGGGCGGCGTGCATGCGCACCATGGCGATCTTGATCATGTCGCTGGCCGTGCCCTGCACCGGCGCGTTCATGGCCATCCGCTCGGCGGCGTTGCGCGCGACGGGATTGCCCGAGCGCAGGTCGGGCAGGTAGCGGCGGCGGCCGAGCAGCGTGGTGACGTAGCCGCGCTCGCGGCCCTCGGCCAGCGTGCGGTCGATGAACGCGCGGACGCGGGGATGCGCGGCGAAATAGGCCTCGATGTAGCGCTGGGCTTCCTTCTGGTCGATCTTGGTTGCCTGCGAGAGCCCGAACGCGGAGACGCCGTACAGGATCGCGTAGTTCGCGCTCTTGGCGATCGTGCGCTGCAGCGAGGTGACCGCCGCCGGCTCGACCTTGAACACCTCGCAGGCGGTGCGCGTGTGGATGTCCTCGCCCTGCTGGAAGGAGGCGATGATGGCCGGCTCGCCCGACAGGTGGGCGAGGTCCGGATCGGGATGTTCTGGAGGTTCGGGTCCGACGACGAGAGTCGGCCCGTCGAGGCGACGGCCTGGTGGAACGTGGTGTGGACACGGCCGTCGTCGGCGATGAGCGACGGCAGCGCCTCGACGTACGTCGAACGGAGCTTCGTGTAGATCCGCCAGTCGAGCACCGGCTGGATCACCGGGTGGACCCCGACCAGCTCCTCGAGCACCGCGGCGTCGGTCGAGTAGCCGGTCTTCGTGCGTCGCAGCGCCGGCAGCTTGAGCTTCTCGAACAGGATGTGGGCGAGCTGCCTGGGCGAGGCGATGGCAAACTCCTCGCCGGCCAGCTCGTGGATCTCGCGCGTGAGGTTGTCGAGGTTGCGCTCGAGCTCCTTGGCGAAGGCCTCGAGCCGACCCGGCTCCACGCGGATGCCGACCTGCTCCATGTCGGCCAGCACCGGCACCAGCGGCCGCTCGATCTCGTCGTAGATCCGCCGCAGCTCGCGCTCGTCGAGATCGGCCGCCGCGTGCTTCCAGTAGCGCACCAGCCAGCGCGCGCGGTCGCCGAGCACGCCGCCCAGCGCGTCGTCGACGACGCGGCCCTCGGCCGGCGGGGCCGGCAGCGTCGGCGGGCACTCGCCGAACGACTCCATGCACACCTCGTCCAGCTTATAGGTGGCCCGCGCCGGATTGAGGAGATAGGCGGCCAGCGCGGTGTCCTGGACGACGGCCGGCGCGGTGCCGGCGGCGAGCCAGGCTTCCAGCAGCGGCTTGGCGTCGTGCACGATCAGCTCGCGCTCGCCGAGCAGCGGCCGTCCGGCGAACCAGGCGGCCCCCGCCGCCGGATGGAACAGCCCGACCGCGTCGATGCGCGGCACCGGCGGCCGCGCGTCGCCTACCCAGTCGACGGCGAGCGGGGCGCCGGCCGGCACCTTCGCCAGGTAGTCGGCGAGCGCCGCCGGACCGTCGAGGCGCGCGACCGGCTCGGCGCTGACCGCGACCTGCGTGGCCGGCAGCTCCTTCACGAGTCGGGTGAACTCCATCTCCATCCAGAGCCCGCGGAGGCGCACCCAGTCGGGCTCGACGCGGCGGAACGCCTCGAGGTCGAGCGTCACCGGCGCGCTGCGCGAGAGCGAGGCCAGCTCGTGCGAGAGCAGCGCCTGCTTGCGGCTCGCGGCCAGCGTCTCGCGCAGCTTGCCGCCGACGAGCGGCAGGTTCTCGTAGAGGCGCTCGACCGAGCCG
>VBPC01000279.1 GCA_005887895.1 Candidatus Rokuibacteriota bacterium | reverse complement strand
GGGGAAGCCGATGCCACGCATTCCGTTCCAGAAGCCGAAGAAGGTGGAGTGGGAGATCCTGAGCGATCGCTACGGCCGCCTGGTGGCCGAGCCGTTCGAGAAGGGCTACGCGCTCACCGTGGGCAACTCGCTGCGGCGCACCCTGCTGTCGATCGTGCCCGGCGCCGCGGTGGCGTGGGTCAAGATCGACGGCGTCCGCGCCAACGACACCAGGATCCCGGGGGTCACCGAAACGCTGGCCGACGTCCTGCTCAATCTCAAGAAGCTGGCGATCCAGGTGCCGTCCGACGAGCCCCGCGTGCTCCGCGTGGAGGTGAGCGGCCCCAAGGACGTCAAGGGTGAGGACGTGCCGGAGACGGGCGCCGAGATCCTGAACCCCGAGGTGCACCTCTTCACGCTGGAGGCCGGCGCCAGGGTGACGCTCGAGCTCGGCGTGGGCGTGGGCCGGCGCTACGAGGCCGCCGACCATCCGCGCTCGACCGCGCCGTCGGGCGCGTTTCCGCTCGACGCCGCCTACTCGCCGATCACCCGGGTCGCCTACAACGTCGAGATGTCGCGGCTGGGCAAGATCACCGACTACGAGAAGCTCGTGCTGGAGGTGTGGACCAACGGCGCGATCAGCCCCGACGACGCGCTGACCCGCGCGGCCACGTTCCTGCGCGATCACTACTCGCCGCTGTCGCCGGCCGGCGCCGACGAGGACGAGGAGGCCGAGGCCACCGCCGGCGAGGCCTACCTGCGGGAGGCGCTCGGCAAGACGCTGGAGGAGCTGGCGCTGCCCGCCCGGGCCATCAACGCGCTCAAGGGCGCCGAGCTGCACCTGGTCGCCGACCTCGTGCAGAAGACGGAGACCGACCTGGCCGACGTGAAGAACCTCGGCGACAAGTCGATCGACGAGATCAAGACCGCGCTGGCCGCCCTGGGACTATCGCTCGGCATGCGGATCGATCCGAACGTGCTCGGCGCGCTGGGCCGCGGCGCCGCGGTGAAGTAAGAGGAGTGTCATGAGGCATCGCATCGACGGCTACAAGCTCGGGCGGCTCACGCAGCACCGGTGGGCGCTCTTCCGCAACCTGCTGGTCGGGCTCTTCCGCCACGAGCGCATCGAGACCACCGAGGCCAAGGCCAAGGCCGTGCGCGGCCTGGCCGATCACGTCATCACGCTCGCCAAGCGCGAGAACCTCCACGCGCGCCGCCAGGTGCTCTCGCTGGTGCCCGACCGCGAGGTCGTCAGCCGGATCTTCGACACGATCGCCGCGCGCTTCTCCGACCGCCCGGGCGGCTACACGCGACTCATCAAGACCGGCGTGCGTCACGGCGACGCCGCGCCGATGGTCCTGCTCGAACTGGTCGATCGTCCCGAGGCGCCGACCGACGGCGACAAGAAGGGCGAGAAGAAGGAAAAGGCGCCGAAGGCCGAGAAGGGCCAGGCCGGCGCCGGCGGCAAGAAGAAGAAGCGCGAGAAGGCGGCCACCGCCTCCGCCTGACGCCCGCCCCCGCTCCCGTCTCCGACGCGACGAGCGCTTGCCGTCTCGGCGAGCGCTCGTCGATCCACGGACGCCGGCCGTCCCGCCAGAACGTACATCCGAATGCCGAAAACGTACATTGACGCCCCGGCCTCGCACGGCCGACTCTCCGACGCGGGCACCGCCGTCGTGATTCCGCGGACCAGGAGGGCGAGATGAAAACGAGCAAGGCGCGCGTGGTCGCGAAGAGGAAGAGCGCGGACCGGTCCGGCGCCGGTGCCGTGAAGTTTGCGCCGGGCGAGCACGTCCGCATCGTGCCGCTGCACTATCCCAAGCCCTCGATATCGATCGACGAGCTGGGCCGGCTTCGGGGCGAGGCGCCCGACACCGATCTGTTCGACGGACAGCCTCACGTGGCGGCGGCCACCGCGCAGCTGACGTACAACAACGGACCGCTCCTCACGAGCGTCCAGGTGTTCACGATCTTCTGGGGGACGAAGTGGGGCGGTCCGTCCGGCGGGACGATCATGCAGCGCATGAACAAGTTCTTTCAGGCGATCCTGGTCAGCTCCCTCCTCGATCAGCTCCACGAGTACAGCGTGCCCGGCAAGAGCATCGGACACGGCTCGTTCATCGGCACCAAGCTGATCACCGCCAAGCCGCCGGTCGGCAGTGTCACCGACTCGGTCGTCCGCAAGCAGGTCAAGGCCTGGATCGCCGCCAAGACGGTGCCGAAGAACACGAAGAATACGCTGTACTTCATCTTTCTGGATCCGGGCGTCATCTCGATCATGGGCGGGAGCAAGTCGTGCCAGAACTACTGCGGTTACCACGACGCGGTCGGCAGCGTCTACTACGCGGTGATGCCGTACCCCACCTGCGCCGGTTGCCTGGGCGGCATGACGGCGCCCGATGCGCTCACCGGCACCAGCTCGCACGAGCTCTGCGAGGCGATCACCGACCCCGTGCCGGGATCGGGCTGGTACGACAACGTCAACGGCGAGATCGGCGACATCTGCGCCTGGAACTTCAAGAAGATCGCCGGGTACACCGTGCAGCTGGAGTGGTCGAACGCCCACAACAAGTGTATGTGACCGACCATCGTGGGCAGATTCTGGTTTATCCTTCGCAGGCACGACTTGACAGAGGCCGGTCCCGGGGCGTTTACATAGGCCCTGCGTGCGAAGCGACAGGATGCCGTGCCCACGGTCAGAAGGTGAGAGGAGAGTAGCTATGAGGAAGTGGCGGTCCCTCGGACTTGCGACGTTTCTCTCGGGAATGGTCTTGCTCTTCGCAATACCGCCGCTGGTTTCGGGCCAGGCGCCGGGGATGAGTCGGCTGCAGAACGACGACCCGAACAACTGGCCCATGTACCACCGTAGCTACGATGGCTACCGCTTCAGCCCGCTGGCCCAGATCAACAAGGACAACGTCAAGAACCTCACGGTGGCATGGGTGCACCAGCCGGGCGCGCTCGTGCAGGGCCTGGAGGCGACGCCGCTCGTGGTCGACGGCGTCATGTACTACATCGCGTCCTATAACCGCGTCTTCGCGCTGGACGCGGCCACCGGCAAGGAGCTGTGGCATTTCTATCCGAAGCTCGATCCCGTCGTGAACACGCTCTTCTTCCAGCCCTACAACCGCGGCCTGGCCATCGGCCAGGGCAAGGTCTTCTTCGGCAGCCTGGACGGGCGCGTGTTCGGGCTCGACCAGAAAACCGGCAAGGTGGCGTGGGAGAAGCAGGTGCTCGACACCAAGAAGTGCAGCTGCAACTTCACCGGCGCGCCGCTGGTGGTGAAGGACAAGGTCATCCTCGGGCAGACGGCGGGCGAGCTTCCCATCCAGGGCAAGATCTACGCCCTCATGGCGGCCAGCGGCGAGAAGGCGTGGGAGTTCAACACGATCAAGGAAGACCCCAAGAGCTGGGGCGGTGACTCGGCCAAGTTCGGCGGCGGCGGCGGCTGGATGACCGGGTCGTATGATCCGGCGTTGAACCTCGTGTACTGGGGCACCGCCAATCCCGCGCCGGACTACGACTGGGGTGGCGCGCGTCCGGGCGACAATCTGTACACCTCCTCGGTGCTGGCGCTGGACGCCGACTCCGGCCAGCTCAAGTGGCATTTCCAGGAGATCCCGCACGACGACTGGGACTACGACTCCGGCCTCGGCGAGAGCCTGGTTCTCGATCGTGACGGCAAGAAGCTGCTCGTCCACCAGAACAAGAGCGGCTTCGTCTTCGTCTATGACCGGACCAACGGCAAGCTGCAGAACGTGTGGCCGATGACGCACACCTTCAACTTCGTGAAGTCCATCGACCCCAAGACGGGTGAGCTCATCGGGCGCAAGTCGCCACGGCTGGGCAAGCCCGAATTCATCTGCCCGTGGATCGCCGGGGGCCGCAGCTGGAACTCCGGGTCGTACAACCCGAAGACCAAGCTCTGGTACAACACCGCGATGGAGGTCTGCGAAGAAGTGACGGTCGAGAAGCAGACGCCGCAGACGGAGCCCGCGGCCGGGCTGTTCTTCGGTGGTGACCAGGTCGCGAAGCATCCGCCGGGCGGCGAGGCGTACGGTCACCTCGACGCGCGTGATCCGGTCACCGGCGACCGGAAGTGGAGCATCAACTTCAAATATCCGCCGATCGGCAGCGTCCTCTCGACCGGCGGCGGTCTCGTGATCCACGGCGATGTCGAGGGGATGGTGCACGCGTACGATGCGGAGACCGGCGAGAATCTCTGGAACTTCCGCACCGGCTCCGGCCATCGCGGCGGGCCCATCAGCTACTCGGTCAACGGCAAGCAGTACATCGCGGTGCCGAGCGGCCTCGGCTCACTGGTGCTGGGCCTCTACCCCGCGCTGTGGCCGGAGGTCGAGGACTTTCCGGCGGGGTCCGCGATGTTCGTGTTCACGCTGAAGTAGCCGCGCAGGCCGAGGGGAGGGCGCGGCGTCCTCCCCTCGGCCTGATTCACACCGCCGCCTGGAGAAGCATGCGAGCTGTCGTCATCGTCATGGTGGTCGCCGTCACAATCGGTTTCCCCGTCGAAGGGGTCGTGCGGGCCCAGGGCATGCGACAACCGGCGGCCGCCGTGAGCAAGCCGCCGTTTCCGCTCGACGATCCGGACGCGATCGCGGAAGGCGGCCGGCGATTTTCGGCCTCGTGCACGGGGTACTGTCACGGTCGCGAGGGTCGGGTGGCCCGGGCACCGAAGCTTCGGGGCAAGACGTACGACCCCTACTTCGTCTATGCCCGGATCGAGAACGGGTTCCAGGGAGGGCAGGTTGGTCCCATGCCGGCGTTCCGCACGATGCTGGCCCCCGACGAGATCTGGAAGATCGTCGCCTACATCATGTCGCTGTCCAGCAGGCCGGATGACTGACGATGCGGCGTGAGCGAATGGCCGTCGCCGTGCTCGCCGTCGCGCTCGTGTCCGGCGCGCTCTCCGCCGACGCCGCCTCCCTGGCCGTGGTGCGCGAACGCGGGACGCTCGGCGTCTGTGCCCACCCCGACGCGCTGCCCTACTCGAGCCAGGATCGGAACATGCCCGGCTTTCAGCTCGAGCTTGCCGAGGCGCTCGCCAAGCAGCTGGGCGTGCGCCTGCGGACGGAGTGGATCGTGTTCACGCGCCATGCACGCCGCGTCGACTGTGATGCCACCATCGGCGCGATCGTGAAGGACGATGCCGAGGGAGCCGCCGCCCGCCGCGGCCCGCGCCTGTCCAAGCCCTACGTCGCCAGCGGCTATGTGCTGGTGATCCCCGTCGCGTCGAGATCGATCGAGCGTCTGGAGGACGTCAAGGGCGGCAAGATCGGCGTCGAGCACACCTCGTGGCCGCACTACGTGCTCGACTCCCGGAAGATCCCGCTGGCCTCGTATGGCAGCTCGCTCGACATCCTGGACGCCGTCGCCACGGGCGAAGTGGTCGCAGGCCTGGTGCCCGACGCCTATGCCGGCTGGTACCTCAAACTGAATCCCGGCGCGGTGAAGATGGCCGACACGTACGTCCCCGAGCGTGACTTCCGGTGGAACGTGGCGGTCTCGCTCCGCAATGCCGATGCCGCGCTGGTCGAGGCCGTGAACCAGGCGCTCGATGCGCTGATCGCGGATCGGACGATCCCCAACATCTTCGCGCGTTACGGCATCACGTACCGTCCGCCCATCGCCAAGTAGCCGCCCGGCGCCGGGAACGTTCCGGGCCGGGCGGCCCGCATGGGGTGACGCGTCCGAACGGTTCAGAAGCCGCGTTGCTTCATGCAGTCCTGGTAGGCGGTTTTGAAGGCCGGATCGCTCATGCCCTTGTCGGACATCCCGCGCAGCCCGGCGTCCGCGCCGGCGCTTGCCGTCCCCCCCGTCGCGTCCTTGGTGACGGCGCCCGTCCCCTCGCGCACGCCACCGGTGCTGTCGGCCGTGCGGCCGGTCCCGGTGATCATTGGTCCGGTCTTGCCGGCCGCCCCGCCGGACTGCACTCCCGCCGTCGTATCAGTTGGGCCCGAAGGAGTCGTGATCGAAGGTCCCGTCGCGCCGCCCGCCGACGGCGAAGCGCTGGGGCTCGAGCCTGCGCCCTGGGCCGCTCGATTGCAGGCGTCGAAATCGGCCTGCGTGGGTTCAGCGGCCGACACGGCTGCCGCCAGCGCGAAGATGCACGCCGCGATGAGTGAAAAGGTCGCAACTGTCTTCATGGTGGATGCCTCCCGCATTCCACCCATCCAAAGCGCGTGCCGCCGAGTTGACGCTCAGGGGCTCCCGAGGGCCCACTGGATCCCACCGAGCAGATGCGCCTGGAAGCGCTCGTCCGCCCACACGGCGGGCTCGTGGCCGAGCGCCGTGTAGAAGACACGGCCTCGGCCATCGAGGCGTATCCACGACAGCGCGTAGTCCTGGTCGGGGCGGCGGCCCCGACCGACGTCGACGGAACGGGGGTCGAGCCGCAGCAGGACGTGGACGCGCGTCCGCGACCAGTCGCGGAATTGATAGATCTCGTCGGTGATCTCGAAGGCTTTGCCGAGATGCCGGGTCGCGGGGTGCGTCGGGTCCTCGACGATGACGGCGGCGCGCTGGTGCCATGGGTGACCGTCGAAGGAGCCACCCAGGAGCTCGCGGTACGCCGCGACCGCATACCACGTGTCGGTCGCGCTGTGCACGCCGATGAACCCTCCACCATCGCGAACCGCCTGGAATATCGCCTGCCGAACCGCGGCCGCGATGGGCAGCTCTCCGGTCGTGAAGAACAGAAGGGCGCGATGGGCGCGCACGGAGTCCGCCGTGATGCGCTCCACGTCCGCACGGGTCGAGACGTGAGTGACCTCGAAGCTTCGTGAGCGACGTCCGAGCTCCGCGACCACCCGCTCGGCCGTCGACAACGTGCCGATCGCCGGACGCCGTACGACCTCGTGCTGGTACCCGGCCGAATAGGTCACCATGAGCACGCGCGGGGGCGCGGGTCGAGCCGGGGTCGCGGCCAGCACGACGGCCGCCGTCAGCACGAGGAGACCCAGGGTATGAAGGCGCGGCCGCATGGTACCGGGTCGCGCTCGCCGACCGGGTCTTACGGCACCTCGACCAGCGCGACACCCCACGGGAGCTTGCCGGCGGGGATCCGCGTGATCACCTTGCCGGCGGCGGTGTCGACGACCGCCACGTCGCCGGCGCGCCCGACGGTGACGTAGAGACGGCTGCCATCTGGGGTCAGCGCGGTCCACCAGGCGCGCGGGCCCACGGGAATCGTCGCGAGCACGTCGAGGCTGACCGCGTCGAGCACGCGGAGATCGCCGGAGTCGCCGTGGGAGACCCAGGCCCGCTTGCCATCGGGGCTGAGGGCGACATCCACCGGGCGGCTCCCGCCGGTCGGCACCGACTTCTCCACCGTGAACGTCGCCATGTCCACGACCGAGACGACGTGGGCCTGCTCGCTGGCCACGAACAACCGACGCGAGTCGGCGGTGAAGCGCATGCCCCGGGGGTTCTTCGGTACCGTGATCTTCTTCACCACGGTGTTGCTCGCGGTCTCGATGACGTGGACGTCGTTGGAGGTCTCGTTCGAGACGGCGATCCAGCGGCCGTCGGGAGAGGCCACCGCCGTCTCTGGTTCGGTGCCGACCTCGATCTTCTTCACGATGCGCGACGAGGCGACCTCGACCACCGTGACCGATGAGTCGTTCTCGTTCACCACGTACAGGAGCGTGCCGGCCCGGTTGAACGCGAGCCCCTCGGGATCGCGGCCGCACGGCAGGGTGTCGATCACGCTCAGCGTGGTGGTATCGATAACGCTCAGCGAGTCGCTGTTCGAGTTGGCGACGTACACGCGCTTGCCGTCGGGGTGAACCGCCACTCCGCGCGGTCGCTTGCCCACCGCGATGGTCTTCACCACGGTGCCGGTGCTCGCCTGGATCACCGTGACGTCATCGGATTTCTCGTTGGTCACGAACACCCGTAGCTCGCCCGAGGCGTCGGAGGCCGCCGCGCCCAGCACCAGCACCGTCAGCGCCGCGAGGATCGTTCTCCGCATAGACGCGCGCGCTCTCCTGTCAGGCCAGCAGCCGCAGCCAGCGCGAATGCTTCGCCCGGGCCAGCAGCCAGCCATCGACACCCCACACGCGGCCGGCGCGGGTGGCCAGCAGCAGCACCATCGACGTGACGAGCAGCACGTGAAACCCTTGCTGCCCGAAGGTCATCCACTGCGTGGCGAGGCCATAGTTCAACGCCAGGAACAGTCCGACGGCAGCCGCCAGGCCGGTGAGCAGACCGAGAACGAGGCCGAGCCCGACCGCCACTTCCCCGTACGTCTGCAGCGTGGCGAACAGGGCGGCGTGGGGCGACACGGTGCTGTCCAGGAAGTCCTTGTACCAGCCGATCGGATTGCCCGCCGCGAACTCCGCGACCCGCTTGGGATGGAAGCTCACGAAGCGGGGGGAGACCATCGGGTAGGGGAGGAAGCCGCCGACCCATCCCAGGGTGAGCTTGGTCCAGACCGCCTTGAGGAACCAGGCGCCGACGACGATGCGGAGGACCGCCAGCGCGCGCTCGGGATGAATCATGCTCATCGCGTCGACGGTCCCGAAACACGACAGCCCTTGCGCCAACCGCACGGCCGGCAGAAGGGCTGCCCTTGACTCGGAGAGTCAGCCAAGCCTCAGAAGCGGTCGTCCTGCTCCCCGCCGAAATCGTCCTGGTAGGAGTTGATCTCGGCATCCATCTTGACTTCCACGAACTCGGGGGTTTCCCACGTCATCGCTGCACCTCCAACCGATCGTCTCGAGGCACCACAGGGGGGACCGCAAGTGGCCGCAATGCTAGTGGAGCCCCCGCCCGTCGTCAAGCCATTTCACCGGGGCCGCGGACGCGGTTAGCCGTCGTTTCCCGCCGTGCGGACGATCTCGACGTTGCCACTGCGGTGGTTCAGCGCTACGGTACCCAGCATCACGAAGTGGCGACCCTGCGCGGTGGCGGTATTGCTCGGCTTCGGCGCCGCGGAGGCGGGCGAGATCACGGTCCCCGCCGGCTTTCGCGTCAGCGTCTTTGCCGAGAACCTCGGTGGCGTCCGTGGCCTCGCCGTCGACCCCGAGGGCGTCGTGTTCGCGTCGATCCCCTCCCGGGGGCGCGTGGTGGCGCTGCCCGATCGCGGGGACTCCGGCCGCGCGGCGGACACCGTGACGGTCGTGCAGGATCTGGATCTTCCGCACGGGCTGGCCTTCCGGGGCGGATACCTCTACGTCGCCGAGACCGGCCGCGTCGTGCGCTATCGCTACCGCGCCCCGACGCTGACGGCCGCCGAGCGGACGGTGGTGGTCCGCGCGCTGCCGCGCGGCGCCCATCACTGGACGCGCTCGATCGCCTTCGGCCCCGACGACAAGCTCTATGTCGCGGTCGGCTCGTCGTGCGACGTCTGCCGGGAGGCCGATCCGCGCCGGGCGGCGATCGTTCGCTACAATGCCGATGGCTCGGGCGAGCAGGTCTTCGCGACCGGGCTGCGCAACCCGGTCGGGCTCGCGTTTCACCCGACGACGGGGACGCTGTGGAGCACGGTCAACGAGCGCGACTGGCCCGGCGGTGGCGCCCCTCCGGACTACGTGACCGAGGTTCGCCACGGCGCTGCGTACGGCTGGCCGCGCTGCTTCGCGCAGTGGCGAGTGTTCGTCGCCGACCCCACGTTCGCCGACGCCAGCCGCTGTCTGGCCATGACGCTGCCCACGCTGGAGCTGCCGCCGCACGCCGCCCCGCTCGGCCTCGTCTTCTATGCCGGCCGCCAGTTCCCGTCGGAGTACGTCGATAATCTCTTCGTCGCGCTCCATGGCTCGCGGGCGGGGTTGCCGGCCGCGGGCTACGCGATCGTCCGGGTGCGCTTCGACGGAGACGCCGTGAGCATCGGCGAGTTCTCGCGCGGCTGGCGGCAGGGCGACCGCGTGATCGGCCGGCCGGTGGACCTCGTGCTCGGCCGGGACGGCAGCCTCTACGTGTCCGACGATCACGCGGATCGCATCTACCGCGTGCGCTACACCGCCCGATGAGCCCGTCGCCGCCCCGTCGCGCGCGATGGGCGCTGGCGCTCGCCGCCCTGCTCGTCGCGACGGCCGCCCCCGCCGGCGCCGAAGTCCGGCGGCTCGTCGTGAGCAGCCGTCAGGAGATCCTGGGCGGTGACTACGAAAAGCTCGGTGGGACCGTCGAGCTGGAGCTCGACCCGACGCATCCGGCGAACGCGGTCATCGTCGACCTCGAGCGCGCTCCCCGTAACGCGCGCGGCCGCGTGGAAGCCTCCGCGGACTTCATGGTGTTGCGGCCGCGGCGGCCATCCGGACGCCGATCGGCGGCGCTCCTCGAGGTGAGCAATCGCGGTGGCAAGGCGGCGCTTCCGTACTTCAATCGGGCGGCCTGGAGCCTCGATCCCACCACCGACGCCGACTTCGGCGACCGACTGCTCATGCGCCTGAACCTGACGGTGATCTGGGTGGGCTGGCAATTCGACGTGCCGCGCCAGCCCGGCCTCCTGCGGCTGCACGCGCCGATCGCCGGCGCCGGCGACGCTCCGCTCGAGGGACTGGTGCGGAGCGATTGGACCATCGATCGCCCCGCCCCGACGCTGTCGCTCGCCCATCGCGGCCACGTGGCCTATCCGGTGGCCGATCCCCGGCATGCGGACAACGTGCTGACGGTGCGCTCGGCCCGGCTGGGAGCGAGAGAGGTCGTGCCCCGCGACCGCTGGCGCTTCGCGCGCGTGGAGGACGGGCGCCTCGTGGACGACCCGGCGCACATCCAGCTCGACGGCGGGTTTCAGCGCGGCAAGATCTACGAGCTCGTCTATCGCGCGCGCGATCCCGTGGTCGTGGGCATCGGGCTCGCCGTCGTCCGCGACCTCGTCTCGTGGGCCCGCTACGATGCGCGGTCGGAGTTTCCCGTCACGTCGGCGATCGGCGTCGGCTTCTCCCAGAGCGGGCGGTTCCTGCGCCACTTCCTCTACCAGGGATTCAACACGGACGAGGCCGGCCGCAAGGTGTTCGACGGCATGCTCATCCACACCGCCGGCGCCGGGCGAGGGAGCTTCAACCATCGTTTCGCGCAGCCGTCGCGCGACGCCCATCGCTTCTCGGCGTTCTTCTATCCGACCGACCTCTTTCCGTTCACGAGCCGTACCCAGACCGATCCCGAGACGGGCATCGCGGACGGACTCCTCGCGCGCTCGGCGGATCGGCCCGGTCAGCGGCCGAAGACCTTCTTCACCAACACCGGCTACGAGTACTGGGGACGGGCGGCCTCGCTGATCCACACCTCGCCGGACGGGCGCGTCGACGTGACGCCCCTGCCCAACGAGCGTATCTACCACCTCGCGAGCGGCCAGCACTACATCGGCGCGTTCCCGCCGGCCGACTCGGAGCGAGCGGGGCGGGCGTATCGTGACAACCCCCTCGATTTCCTCGTGACACTGCGAGCGCTGCTGGTGCGACTCGTCGACTGGGTGGTGGACGACCGCCCGCCTCCGTCCAGCGCCTACCCGATCCTGGGGGCGGGCACGCTGGTCCCCGTCGGCGCGCTGAAATTTCCCGAGATCCCCGACGTCAAGGCTCCGAGCGTGATCCATCAGGCCCACCGCGTCGACTACGGTCGCCGGTGGGGGGCCGGCATCATCACCAGGGAACCGCCCGGGGTCGGGGCCGCGTTCCCTGCGCTCGTGTCGCAAGTCGATGCCGACGGCAACGAGGTCGCCGGGATACGCGGCCTCGAGCTGCTCGCGCCGCTGGCGACGTACACGCCCTGGCAGCTCCGCGGCGGGGACGGAACGGACGCCGGTGAGCTGACGGACTTCCTTGGCACCTACGTCTCGCTGCCGCGCACCGACGCCGAGCGCCAACGGTGGGGGGACAGCCGGGTGAGCATCGAGCGCCGCTATGTCGACAAGCGCGCATATCTCGCCACGGCGGCTCGAGCGGCTGAATCGCTCGTGGGTCGTGGCGTGCTGCTGCGCGAGGACGTCCCGCGGGTGCTCGAGCGAGCCGAGCAGCACTGGGACTGGATCATGCGGAACTGACCTTGCCGTCGCGAGCGTCGCGCGCGCGGAGCGCGGGCGCGCGCTCGGCCGGCGGCCCGTAGCCTCCGGCCCCGGGCGTGACGATCGTCACGACGTCGCCGGCCTCCAGCCGCACGCCCGCGACTTTCGAGCCGAGCTCGCGCGGCGTGGCCATCCCGGGGCTCAGCAGCAGCAGCGCTCCCCGCCCGCCCTCGCCGCCGCCCCGAAGTCCCCACGGGGCGACGCGCTGACGCTCGAGGGTGCCGAGGAACGTCGTGTCGTGCCCGAGGACGCGCACGGTCCGACGAATGCCCAGCCCTCCCCGGAACCGCCCCGCGCCCCCGGAGTCGGGGACCAGGGCGTACTCCTCCACGACGAGCGGGTACTCCATCTCCAGGCACTCGACGGGAAGGTTCGAGGTGTTGGTCACGTGGACCTGGACCGCGTCGAGTCCATCCTTGGTGGCGCGGGCGCCCGATCCGCCGCCGATCGTCTCGAGGTAGACGTAATACTCGCCCGTCGCCGGATTCGTGCCGCTGAAGACCCACGCCGAGTTCGCCCCGTTGGTCGCCGCCGTCACCCGAGCCGGCAGCGCGGGCGCCAGCGCTCCCAGGATGAGGTCGGCCACGCGCTGGCACGTCTGCGTCCTCCACGCGACGGGCGCGGGCGGCTGCGCGTTCACGAGCGAGCCCGCGGGCGCGGTGACGTCGATCGCCCGGTAGAAGCCGCCGTTGGCGGGGACCTCCGGGTCCAGCACCGCCTTCAGGACGTAGTAGACGGTGGCGACGAGCGCGAGGTAGACGACGTTGATGTCGCCGGGGACCTGGGCGCCGGTGCCGGTGAAGTCCAGCGCGATCCGGTCGCCCGACACCGTGATGCGGACCCGCAGCGGCACCGGCGGCCCTCCGACGCCGTCGTCGTCCATCCAGTCCTCGAAGCCGTACGCGCCGTCGGGGATGCTGCGAACCGCCGCCCGGATCCTGCGCTCGCCGTAGGCGAGCGACGCGTCCATCGCGGCGACGCACGTGTCCCGGCCATAGCGCTGCACGAGCTCCTGCAGGCGCGCGGCCCCGAGCCGATTCGCGGCGAACTGCGCGCGGAAGTCGGCGCGCCGCTCGCGGGGGAGGCGGAAGTTGAGCAGGACCAGCTCCATCACGTCCTCGCGGAGACGACCGCCCTCGACGATCCGGATCGGCGGGATGCGCAGCCCCTCGTCCCAGATGCTGTGCGTCTGGCGGCCCGAGCCGTCGGCGTGGTGGGCGATGTTGGCCACGAACCCGACGGGGACGCCGTCGGCGAACACCGGTGACGCGACCGTGATGTCCGGCAGATGCGTGCTGCCGCCGGTGTAGGGATCGTTGCCGACGAAGACGTCGCCCTCGTGGAGGCGCTCGACGGGATAGCGCTTCAGGATCTCGTGCACGATCATGATGAGCGACCCGAGGTGCATGGGGATGTGCTCGGCCTGCGCGACCACCTCCCCCCGCACGTTGAAGAGGGCCGTCGAGCAATCCTGGCGCTCCTTGATGTTCGTGGAGTACGACGACTTGATGAGGGCCTCGCCCATCTCCTCGGCGATCGAGAGCAGGGCGGCGCCGATGACGTCGAGGGTGATCCGGTCCATCAGGCCCCGCCCGTCACGACGACGAGATTGGCGCGCTCGTCGACCGCCGCCTCCTGGCCGCCGAGGAGCACGGTCGTGGAATCCATCTGCTCGACGATCGCCGGACCGCACAGGCGGTGGCCGGCGCGGAGGCGCTCGCGGCGGTAGATGGGGGTGGCCACGAAGCCGCCCGCGTCCTCGAAATAGACGGCCCGCTCCCCCGTTTGCGCCTCCCCCGGATCGGCGCCGGCCGCGCGCGCGAGCGCCGCCAGCGCGGGCGGCTCCCGATCGCCGAAGGCGGTCAGGCGGCAGGCCACGATCTGCACGGCCTCGTCCGCGGCGGCGTAGCCATACACGCGCTCGTGCTCGCGGAGGAATGCTCCTCGCAGCGCGCCGGCGTCCGTCGGCGAGGCGCCGTCGGGCGCCTCCACGGTGAGCTCGAAGTTCTGTCCGACGTAGCGCATGTCGAAGGCGCGGAGCAGCCGGCGCTGCCCCGGCGCCACGCCCTCGCGATCGAGCCAGGCGGAGGCCTGCCGCTCCAGCTCCTCGAATCCCTGAGCCAGACCGGCGAGGGCGGCGCCATCGAGCGGCGTGACACGGGTCCGGACGAGGTCCAGCCGCAGAGGCGCGGCCAGGAGCCCCAGCGCGCAGAGGATCCCCGGCGCCGGGGGCACCAGCACGCGCCGGACGCCGAGGTCTCGCGCGAGGGTGGCGGCGTGCAGCGGCCCGGCGCCTCCGAACGCGACCAGCGTGTAGGCACGCGGATCGTAGCCCTTGCGCACGGAGACGACCCGGATGGCGCCGAGCATGTTGTTCTGCACGACGGAGAGCACGCCGCGCGCCGCGTCGACCGGCGAGACGCCGAGGTCCTTGCCGAGCTCGGCGATCGCCTGTTCCGCCGGCTCCCGCTGGAGCAGCATCCGTCCGTCCAGGAGCTGCGTCGAGCTCAGCCGCCCCAGCACGACGTTGGCGTCGGTGACGGTGGCCGCCGTTCCGCCGCGGCCGTAGCATGCCGGTCCGGGGTGGGCGCCGGCGCTGGTCGGGCCGACCCGCAGCGCCCCGCCGGGATCGACCCAGGCGATGCTGCCGCCGCCGGCGCCGACCGTCTCGATCTCCAGGCTCGGGACGCGCACCGTGTGGCCGGCGATCGTGCGTTGCGGGGTGATCGCCGGGCGGCCGTGCTCCACGCGGGCCACGTCGGTCGACGTCCCGCCCATGTCGAACGTGATGATCGACTCGATGCCCGCCGCCCGACTCAGCCAGGCGGCGCCCATCACGCCCGCGCTCGGCCCGGAGAGAAGGGTCCGGACCGGCGCCTGCGCGGCGGCGGCCACCGAGATGATGCCGCCGTTCGACTGGTTGATGTAGGGCGGCTGGCGGATCCCGAGCCGCTCCACCTCGTGGCCGAAGCGCTGCACGTACCGGCTGACGAGCGGTCCGAGATACGCGTTGGCCACCGTCGTCGAGAGCCGCTCGTACTCCCGGAACTCCGGCGAGACCTCGGCGGAGAGCGAGACGAAGCACCCCGGCAGCCGCTCGCGGATCTCGGCCCCGGCGAGCCGCTCGTGGGTCGCATCGACGAAGCTGTAGAGGAAGCAGACGGCGACCGCCTCGACGTCCTCGCGGGCCAGGCTCTCGAGCGCGTCGCCGACGTCCTCCAGGGACAGCTTGTCGATCACCGTCCCGTCCCAGGCGAGTCGCTCGCGCACCTCCCGCCGTCGGTGGCGCGGGACGAGCGGCTCCGGCTTGTCGGCCTGCAGATCGTAGAGGTGCGGCCGCTTCTGCCGCGCGATCTCGAGCAGGTCGCGAAAGCCGCGCGTGGTCACGAGCGCGGTCCGCGCGCCCTTGTGCTCGAGGAGCGCGTTCGTCGCGACGGTGGTGCCGTGGGCGACGAAGGTGAGCTCGGCCGGGCGAACCGCCTCGCGCGCGGTCAGCGTGGTGAGCCCGTCCAGGATTCCCCGGGCGGGATCCTCGGGCACCGAGGGCAGCTTGAAGACGGCCAGCACCTGGCGCCGCGCGTCCCAGAGCGCGAGGTCGGTGAACGTGCCGCCCACGTCGATGCCGAGCGTGATCATGGCGCGCGATCGTCCCGGATTCTACCCGGCGACGGCCAACTCCCGGCTTGACACGGCCGGCGCCGATCGGTAGCTTCTCGCCACCGTCCCGACCGACGATGCAACGTCCCCGGCTCCACCCGAGACATGGAGGTGTGAGTGATGACCGCGATCGTCGAAACCGCCAAGCCCCTCCCCTGGTGGAAAGAGCCGACCAAGGACCAATGGATGGCGTGGTGGGCCGGCTGGCTCGGATGGACGCTGGACGCCTTCGACTTCACCGTGTTCCTGCTGATCATGGTGCCGATCGCCAAGGAGTTCAACGTCTCGCTGACGGAAGTGACGGCCGTGTTCACCATCACCCTCTGGATGCGCCTGGTCGGCGCCTGCGCCTCGGGCTGGCTGGCCGACCGGGTCGGGCGCAGGACCCCGCTCATGATCTCGATCGCCTGGTACTCGATCTGCAACTTCGTCGCGGGCTTCGCTCCCACGTTCTGGTTCCTGTTCCTGTTCCGCGCGCTGCTGGGCATCGGCATGGGCGCCGAGTGGCCCGCCGGCGCGGCCCTGGCCATGGAATCGTGGCCGGCGCGCTCGCGCGGGATCATGAGCGGCATCCTGCAGGGATCGTGGAGCCTGGGCTTCCTGCTGTCGAGCGCCGTGTACGGCCTGTTCTACCAGTCCCTGGGCTGGCGCGGCATGCTCTGGATCGGCATCCTGCCGGCGCTGGCCGTGGTGTTCGTGCGCTACTTCGTCAAGGAGCCTCCGGTGTGGGTCGAGAACCGCCGGCGGCAGCGCGAGCAGAAGCGCGAGGTCCGGGCGCCGCTGCTCAGCATCTTCAAGCCCCAGCTGCTCGGCAACACCCTGACCGCCTGCTGGTGGATGACCAGCGCGTTCGTGATCTACTACTCGATCTGGTCGCTGTTCGCGACGCACCTGCAGAAGGACCTCAACTTCAGCCCCGCCCAGGTTGCGACCCCGATCGCCATCGCCAACTTCCTGGCCTTCCTCGCCAGCGGGTTCTGGGGATGGACGGCCGATCACATCGGCCGCCGCTGGTCGATGATCATCCCGGGGATCATCACCGTGTTCGTGGCGCCGCTCTACCTGCTGACCAGCGACATCAACCTGATCATCGCCGGCTTCATCCTGCAGGGGTTGTTCGGGGACGCCCTCTACGGCCAGAACCCGAGCTATCTCTCGGAGCGCTTCCCGACCGAAGTGCGGGCGGCGGCGAGCGCCTTCTGCTACCACCAGGGGGCGATCTTCGGCGGCCTGGTGGCGCCCGTGCTGACCTACGTCGCGATCAATTACAACCTCGGCTTCGGGATTCCGATGCTGGTGGGCACCGTGGTGGGCGCGATCAGCTTCGTGATCGCGTTGCTCCTCGGTCCCGAGACCAAGGGCAAGGAGCTCGTGCCGGACCTCGTGGTGGCCTGAGGCGGCTCACGCGTCGAGGCCGACGTACAGCTCGCCGCTCTCCTGCTTGAGGCGGTAGGACTTCAGCCCGGCCTCGGCGTCGCCGAGGGGCGCGCCGGTGTGGACGTCGAACTGCCACATGTGCTCGAGACAGGTCAGGACGGCGCCGTCGTGCACGCCGTCTTCGAGTCGCACGGCCTCGTGGGGGCAGAGCGCCTGGTAGGCGACGAACCCGGACCCCGTGCTCACGATCAGCACGTTGACGTCGCCGACCGGGAACTCCTTCATCCCGTTCACCGGCACCTCGTCGGCGCCACAGACGCGCGTCCAGCCCGGCCCGGCGGCGGCGACCGGCGGCGGGGCGGGCTGACCGGGGGCGGCGCCGTTCGCGGCGACGTCGAGCTTGTTCGCGCCCTTCACGCCGGGGTCGTAGCGAAGGCGGTCGACGGGCTGGCCGCCGATGATGTGCGACGTCAGGATCTCCTCCAGGTCGGACTCGCGGACGCCGGCGTACCAGACGTCCTCGGGGTAGACGACGATCATCGGGCCGTGGCCGCACTGCGAGAAGCAGCCGGACTTGTTGATGCGGACATCGCTCCGGCCCGCTTTCTGGGCGCCGGCGCGCAGGATCTTGACGAATCTCTCGGTGTCCCCCTGCGTCGGGCACGTCTCGCCGCTGGTGCAGACGAACACGTGACGATCGTACTGGCCCATCGTCGCTCCTTTCAGCTGAACTTGTCGTAGCGGATGTCGGCCGGGGGCAGCCGCGCCTCGCGCAGCAGCCACCGCAGGCTCGCGTCGACCATCGGCGGCGGCCCCGCGACGTACGCCCGGACGTCGGCGAACCGACCCGTCATGCGCTCGCCGGCCACGGCGTGGACGAGGCCCCGCGCGAACGTGAGCGCCGGGTAGCCGGCGGCCAGCGACGGCGCCACGTCCTCGTCGGACAGCGCCACGGTCACGGCCAGCTGCGCCGGGTAGCGCGCCCGGAACGCCTCCAGCTCGTCGAGGAAGAACGCGTCACGGGCCGTCCGGATGCCGAAGAAGACGTGCCCCTGCCACGCGGCGAAGTGGGCGGCGTGGCAGGCCAGCGACAGGATCGACATCATCCCGGCGATGCCGCTGCCGCCGGCGACGCAGAGCACGTGCTTGCGCGCGTCGGGATGAAACGTGGCGTGGCCGAGCGGGGCGACGAGGCCCACCAGCGTGCCGTCGACGCCCTGGCCGAAGAGCCAGTCGCTCACGGCGCCCCCCGGCTTCTTCTTCACGACGAACGACAGCCGCTCGGCCCGGCGCTCGAAGTTCACCATGGAGTAGGCGCGAGCCCCGGCGATCCCCGGCACGGTGACGAGCGCGAACTGGCCCGCCTCGAAATCCAGCGGCCCATCGAGGTCCACGTCGACGGCCATCACGTCGTGCGTGAGGCGGCGCCGGGCGCGGACGACGCCGCCCAGGGCGCGCGGCGCGGTCACGGTCGGCTGGCGTGGCTTCAACGCCACGCCGACCTCGACTGCGCAGTCGTCGCGCGCCACGCTCTGGCACAGGAGGACGTCGGCCTCGCTCTTGAAATACCGACGGCCGGGGGCGTCCGGCCACTCGCTCTCGGCCCGTCCACTCACCAGCCGGGCCTTGCAGGTGCCGCAGGTGCCGGTGGCGCATTCGTAGGGGAGCTCGACGCCGCTCCGGAGCCCGGCGTGGAGGATCTTCTCTCCAGGGCCGCACTCGAAGTCGTGCGCGCCGTTCCTGGCATTGACGACGACCTTCACGCGCTGCACCTCCTGGCAGCGGACAGTAGAACCGTCCGCGCGCGACCTGTCAACGACCCGCTTGTCTCGGATCCGTTCTCGTGTACAACTGATGTCCGCTCGGAGGGTTGCCGACCTCCACCAGCCCGGAAGGAGCGCGGACATGACGTACGACCTGCTGATCAAGAACGGTCGGATCATCGACGGCTCGGGTCGACCCGCCTTCAATGGCGACGTCGGGGTGGCGCGGGGTCGAATCGTGGAGCTCGGCCGGCTCGACGGTCCTGCGCGCCGGGTCATCGAGGCCGACGGGCGCGCGGTGGCGCCGGGGTTCGTGGACAATCACTGCCACTACGACGCCCAGGTCCTGTGGGACCCGCTGTGCACCTTCTCCTCTCACCACGGCGCGACGAGCGTCATCATCGGGAACTGCTCGCTGTCGCTGGCCCCCGTAAAGGCGCCCGCCCACGACAAGCTCGCCGGGATGCTCTCGTACGTCGAGGCGATCCCGATGGACGTGCTCCAGGCCGGCGTCGGGTGGGGCTGGGAGACGTTCCCCGAGTACATGGGCACGATCGCGCAACGGCTGGCGGTCAACGTCGGCACGTTCGTGGGACACTCGGCGGTCCGTCTCTACGCCATGGGGGAGGACTGCTCCGAGCGCGCCGCCACCGACCCCGAGCTCGACGTCATGCGGCAGGTGATCCGCGACGCGCTGGAGGCCGGTGCCCTGGGCCTCTCGATCACGCGCAACATGAACCACTTCGACATCGTGGGGAAGCGGATCCCGGCCGGAATCCGGAGCTGAAGGACGGGCTGCTGAGCCGGCTGGCGCAGGCCTGCGGTCGCCCGGTCATGTACAACACCCTGCTCGAGCAGGCGCGGCATCCGGGACGCTGGCGAAGCCACCTGGCCCACGTCGAGGAGACGGCGCGCAAGGGCATCCGGGCGGTGCCGCTCTGCAATCCGGGCAGCGTCGTGAACCGGTTCACCATGAAGAACTGTCAGGTGTTCCGCAGCATGCCCACCTGGCTGCCGATCCTCCAGGGCTCCGACGCCGAGAAGCTGCGCGCCTATCGCGACCCGGCCACGCGCAAGCAGCTGCGGGCCGAGGTCGAAGCGCCGCTGGGCCCGGACTCGACGTTCTCGAAGCGCTGGGACCTGATGATCGTCGAGGAGCCCCAGCGGGCGGACAATCGCGCGCTCCGGGGACGGAGCATCGCGGCGATCGCGCAGGAACGCGGCAAAGACGCGCTCGACGTCTTCCTCGATCTGGCGGTCGAGGAGGAGCTCGGCACGGTCTTCAGCCTCGGCGAGATCAACATGGACACCGAGGCCGTCGCGCAGATCCTCGGCAGCCCCTACGCGGTGGTGGGACTCTCCGACGGGGGCGCTCACGTGCAGTTCCACTCGAACGTGAGCAACCCCACCCGGCTGCTGGGGTACTGGGTGCGGGAGAAGAAGATCATGTCACTCGAGCAGGCCGTCCGCCGGCTCACGTTCGACTCGGCGTCGGCCTTCGGGATCTACGACCGCGGGCTCCTGCAGCCGGGCATGGTCGCCGACCTCGTCGTCTTCGATCCCGACACCGTGCGGCCGGTGGCGGAGGACGTCGTGCACGACTTCCCGAACGACGGCTGGCGGATGCGCGAGCTCGCCGAGGGCATCCACTACACCGTGGTGAACGGCGAGGTCCTGATGGAGAAGGGGACGCACACCGGCGCGTATCCCGGGCGCGTGCTGCGCAACGCGCGGTACCGGGCCGCTCACGAGTTTCGCTGAGCGGGCGGGAGTCGGTCGCACTTCAACGGGCGCGGACGGCGGGCATCCCCGCCTATCACCTGCCCAGCCGCACTCATCCCGACGCGGCAGCGGAGCTGCGCTCCTATGGAATCGGCCTGATGGCCCTGGCCGCGCTGGCGGTCGGCCTGCGACGGGACTTGTCGCCGCGCTTCTGCTAGCATCGTGCGCCATGACGCCGCTCACGCCCGCCGTCCACTCCGACCTCGCGCCGACCGGGAAGCTCCGCGCCGGGATCAACTACGGCAATTTCATCCTCGCCCGGAAGGACCCGGCCACCGGCGAGTCGCGCGGCGTGGCGATCGACCTGACGCGCGAGCTGGCGCGGCGGCTCGGCGCGTCGGTCGAGCTCGTCGCGTACGAGACGGTGGCGGCCATGGTGGATGCCGCGAAGACCGGCGCCTGGGACATCGCGTTCCTCGGGATCGATCCGGCGCGGGCGGGGGAGATCAGCTTCAGCCCCGCGTACCTGGAGATCGAAGCGACCTATCTGGTGCCGGCCGGATCACCGCTGCGGGTCGTCGCCGACGTCGACCGTGACGGCGTCCGCGTCGCGGCGCCGGCCCGGGCCAACTACGAACTGTTCCTCAGCCGCAATCTCAAGCTCGCCCACCTCGTGCGCGCGCCCAACGGCGAGGCGGCCTTCGACCTGCTCGCGACCGCGAAGGCGGACGCCCTCGCCGGTCTCAAGCAGGCGTTGATCGGCCTCGCCGACCGGCTGCCCGGGTCGCGCATGCTGGACGGTCGGTTCATGGCCGTCCAGCAGGCCATCGGCGTACCGAAGGGCCGCGAGGCGGGGCTTCAGTACCTGCGGGACTTCGTCGAGGACGCCAAGGGCTCCGGGCTGGTCGCCCGGGCCATCGAGCAGACGGGGGCGCGCGGCGTCTCGGTGGCGCCGAGCGCGCGCTAGTGGCGCCCGCGCGCGTTCCGGATTTCCTGTACGGCACCGCCTGGAAGGAGGAGCGGACGCCGGCCCTCACCGAGCTCGCGCTCCGGACGGGCTTCCGCGGCATCGACACCGCGAACCAGCGGCGGCACTACCACGAGGCCGGCGTCGGCGAGGGGCTGGCCGCGGCGTACCGCGCCGGCGTCGTCACGCGCGACGAGCTGTTCCTGCAGACGAAGTTCACGTACCAGCCCGGGCAAGACCACCGGCTGCCCTACGACCCTCGCGCGCCGCTGGCGATCCAGGTCGCGCAGTCGATGGCCAGCTCGCTCGAGCACCTCGGCACCGACCACGTCGACAGCTACGTCCTGCACGGCCCGGCCTCGGGACAGGGCTGGACGCCGTACGACGCGGAGGTCTGGGCCGCGATGGCGAAAGAGCGCGACGCGGGCCGCACGCGCCTGCTCGGCGTGAGCAACGTCGGGTTACGTCATCTCCAGCACATGCTGGCCTCCGGCCTCGAGCTGCCCGCGTTCGTACAGAATCGCTGCTTCGCCCGCCTGGGCTGGGACCGCGACGTCCGCGGGTTCTGCGCCGAGCGCCGCATCGTCTACCAGGGGTTCTCGCTCCTCACCGCCAACCCCGAGGTGCTCGGCCATCCGCTGGTCGCGCGCGTCGCGGCGCGCGAGAAGGCGACGACGCCCCAGGTCGTCTTTCGCCTGGCGCGAGCGCTCGGGATGCTGCCGCTGACGGGTACCACCAGCGCCGAGCACATGAAGCAGGATCTGGCCAGCCCCACGCTCACGCTCTCCGCCGACGAAGTGAGCGCGCTCGAGTCGTTGTTCGGCTGACCTCGCCTGGCGCCGCCTTGACGACCGGGGCGGCGCCCGCTATAACCGCGGCACGCAACGCCGCGGAGGGAGTGCTCTGGACATCGCCCTGCAGCTGATCCTGAACGGCCTCGCCGTCGGCTGCATCTATGGCCTGGTTGCCCTCGGCTTCGTCCTGATCTACAAGGCGACCGAGCTCGTCAACTTCGCCCAGGGCGACCTCATGATGCTCGGCGCCTTCGTCTGCTACATGCTCGTCGTGTGGTACGGGTGGGGGTACTGGGCCGCCTTCGCCGCCGCCGTGGCCGCGGTGGCGCTGTTCGGTGCCGGGCTGGACGCCGGCATCCTGCGCCGCGTGCTCGGCCAGCCGCAGTTCGCGGTCGTCATGCTGACGATCGGGCTCGGCGCGATCTTTCGCAGCTTCGCCTCGATCACCTGGGGCTCGGAGATCTACACGCTGCCGACGCCGTTCAGCGCCAAGGCCACGCGGATCGCCGGCGTCACCGTGAGCCACGAGTACGTCGCGATCATCGTCGGCACCATCCTCCTCTGCGCCGTGCTCTACGCGTTCTTCACCTGGACCCGGGTCGGCGTGGCCATGCAGGCGGCTTCGCAGAATCAGCTCGCCGCCTACTACATGGGCATTCCGGTCAAGCGGATGTTCTCGCTGATCTGGGCGATCTCGGCCGGGGTGGCCGCCATCGCCGGCGTGCTGCTGGCGCCGGTCTCGCTGATCGACACCAACCTCGGCTTCATCGGTCTCAAGGCGTTCGCCGCCGCCGTGCTGGGCGGCTTCGGCTCGATCCCCGGCGCGCTGGTCGGCGGGCTCACCATCGGGCTCATCGAGCTGTGGTCGGGCGCCTATCTGCCGCAGGGCTTCAAGGACGTCGCCGCCTACGTCGTGCTCCTCCTCGTGCTGGCGGTGCGGCCTCAGGGGATGTTCGGCACCGTGGGCCGCAAGAAGGTCTGAGCCGACCATGCGGTTCGTCTTCAAGACGTCGTACACGCAGGACCTCGGGCTGTTCCGCGACGACGTCCAGCGCAACTGCTACGTCGTGCTGCTCGCCGGCCTCGTCGTGCTGCCGTGGCTGATCCCGAACTACCTGGTGGACATGAGCCTGGTGCTGATCTACGCCATCGGCGGTCTCTCGCTCATGGTGCTGGCGGGCTACACCGGGCTCGTCAGCCTCGGCCACGCCGCCTTCCTCGGCATCGGAGCCTACGCCCACGTGTACTTCGCGCAGAGCCTCGGCCTGCCGTGGCTGGTGGCGCTGGCGCTGGCCGTCGTGCTGACCGCGGCCGCCGGTGTGCTGGTCGGGCTGCCGGCGCTGCGGATGACCGGCGTCTACCTGACGATCGCCACGCTGGCGTTCGCGCTGATCATCCAGGAAGTGTTCACGCGCTGGGACCGCGTCACCGGGGGCCTCAAGGGCCGGGCGGTGGACAAGCCGGTGATCCTCGGCGTGGCGCTCGCGCACGACGCCGCCTTCTACTTCCTGTGCCTGGCGGTGCTGATCGGCGGCCTCTGGCTCACGAGCAACGTGCTCCGCTCGCCGACCGGCCGCGCCTGGATCGCCATCCGCGACAGCGAGATCGCCGCCCAGTCGCTGGGCGTGAACCTCGCCGTCTACAAGACGATGGCGTTCGCCTACTCGGCCGCCCTCATGGGCGTGGCCGGCGCCCTCTTCGCCCACAAGGTGGGCTTCCTGGCTCCGGACATCTTCAGCGTGCTGCTCTCGATCCAGCTGCTGCTCATGGTGGTGGTCGGCGGGCTCGGCAGCCTGCACGGCGCGGTGTTCGGCGCCGTGTTCGTGGCGCTGCTGCCCGTGGCGATCTCCCAGGCGCGCGACGTGCTGCCGGCCTGGATCGGGGGCGCCGCCGGCGTGCTCGGCCCGCAGGCCGGGACGGCCGTGTTCCTCGGCGTCGACCGGTTCGTCAAGCAGCCGGGGCTGGAGCCGGGCATCTTCGGCCTCATCCTCGTCCTCTTCATCCTGTTCGAGCCGCTGGGCGTCTACGGGCGCTGGCTGAAGCTGCGCCTCTTCTTCTCGACGTTCCCGCTCTACAAGCGCGCCACCTTCCGGCGGCAGAAGTCGTACATGCGGTCCGAGCGGCTGCGATGACATTCTTCAAGGCCGACGGCCTCTCCATCAACTTCGGCGGCATCCGGGCGCTGGACGCCGTCAGCTTCGACGTGGAGGCCGGGCAGATCTTCACGATCATCGGGCCCAACGGCGCCGGCAAGACCACCATCTTCAACCTGGTCAGCCGGATCTACGATCCGCTGCAGGGCCGCCTGATCTTCCGCGACGAGGAGATCACCCGGGTGGCCCCGCACGAGATCGCGCGACGCGGGATCGCCCGCACGTTCCAGAACCTCGAGCTGTTCGAGCACGCCACCGTGCTGCACAACCTGCTGCTCGGCCGCCACGCCCACAAGCGCTCGCGCTTCGTCGAGGAGCTGCTGTTCCTGCCGCGCGTGCGCGCGCTCGAGCTCGAGCACCGGGAGGCGGTCGAAACGGTCATCGACTTC
>VBPC01000196.1:1583-7090 GCA_005887895.1 Candidatus Rokuibacteriota bacterium | reverse complement strand
GCCCGATCCACGAGTCGAGCGGCAGGCGCGACGGCTACGTGAGCCTCGAAGTGTCGCCCGACCTCGCCAACGACACGAGCGGCACGCTGGACGAGGCGCGGCGCCTGTGGGCGGCGGTCTCGCGCAGCAACGTGATGATCAAGGTCCCGGCCACGCCGGCCGGCATCCCCGCCATCAAGACGCTCATCAGCGAGGGTATCAACGTCAACGTGACGCTGCTCTTTGCGCTGGAGGCGTACGAGGCGGTGGCCGAGGCGTACATCTCCGGCCTGGAGGCGCTCGCGGCCAAGGGCGGCGATCCGAGCAAGGTCGAGAGCGTGGCCAGCTTCTTCATCAGCCGCATCGACAGCGCCATCGACGCGATGGTGGACGCGCGGATCAAGGCCTCGGACGACGCCATGGAGCAGGCGCTGCTCAAGGGCCTGATGGGCCGGGTGGCCATCGCCAACGCCAGGATCACCTACCAGCGCTACAAGGATCTCTACCTCGGCGAGCGCTGGGCCAAGCTGGCCGGTCGGGGCGCCCGCACGCAGCGGCTGCTGTGGGCCAGCACGAGCAGCAAGAACCCGAACTACCGCGACGTCATCTACGTCGAGGAGCTGATCGGGGCCGACACGGTCAACACGATCCCGCCGGCCACCTACGACGCCTTCCGCGACCACGGCAACGTGCGCCCGAGCCTCGAGGAGGACATCGAGGACGCCCACGACACGATGGACACGCTGGCCAAGGTCGGGATCTCGATGAAGCAGGTGACCGACCAGCTGCTGGTCGACGGCTGCAAGATCTTCGTGGACGCCTTCGCCAAGCTGCTGGGCGCGGTCGGCAAGCAGCTGCGCACACCGAGCGAGGCCAACAAGCGCCAGACGTGGAAGCTGCCCGCCGACCTCACCACCGAGGTGAGGGGCACGCTGAAGGCGTGGGCGGACGGCGGCCGCGTGCAGCGGCTGTGGGCGCGCGACGCGGCGCTGTGGACGGGCGCCGACGAGGGCCGGCGGCTCGGCTGGCTCGGCACCACCGACGACCAGCTGGCGCTCATCGACCATCTCAAGCACGCCGCCGAGTCCACCAGGAGCGCCGGCTTCACGCACGCGCTGCTCATCGGCATGGGCGGCACCGTGCTCGGCGTGGACGCGCTGGCGCGCACGCTCGGCAAGGTCGCCGGCTTCCCCGAGCTGCACCTGCTCGACTCGACCGACCCCGCCCAGATCCAGGCCGTCGAGCGCAAGCTGGACCTCGCCCGCACGCTGGTGATCGTGTCGAGCAAGTCGGGCAGCACGCTCGAGCCGAACGTCCTGCGCGAGTACTTCTTCGAGAAGATGAAGGCGGCCGTCGGCGCCGCCGAGGCCGGCCGGCGCTTCGTCGCCATCACCGACGCCGGCTCCAAGATGCAGTACGCGGCCGAGGCCCAGCGCTTCCGCCGCGTCTTCTTCGGCGGCGCGGGCATCGGCGGGCGCTACTCGGCGCTGAGCGACTTCGGCGTGGTCCCGGCCGCCATCGTCGGCATCGACGTGGCCAGGCTTCTGGGCCAGGCCGAGGAGATGGCCCACGCCTGCTCGGCCAGCGTGCCGGCCGACGAGAACCCGGGCGCCGTGCTCGGCATCGTCATGGGCGTCGCCGCCCGCAAGGGGCGCGACAAGGTCACCCTGGTCGTCTCGCCGGCCATCCGGGCCGCGGGCGTCTGGGTCGAGCAGCTGCTGACCGCGTCGCTCGGCAAGGGCGGCGGCGGCCTGCTCGCGATCGACGGGGAGCCGGTCGGCCCGCCGGCGGTCTACGGTAACGATCGCCTGTTCGTCTATCTCAGGCTGGAGTCGGCGCCCGACGCAACCCAGGACGCCGCCGTGGCGGCGCTGGAGGCCGCCGGCCAGCCGGTCGTCCGCATCGCCATCGCCGAGCCGTACGCGCTCGGCGCCGAGTTCTTCCGCTGGCAGTTCGCCACCGCGGTGGCCGGCTCCGTGCTGGGCGTCAATCCGTTCGACCAGCCGGACATCGAGGGCAGCAAGGTGGCCGCGCGAAAGCTCACCAGCGAGTTCGAGCGAAGCGGCGTCATGGGCGCAGGGCCGGCGCTGCGGGAGGGCGACGGCCTCGCGCTCTTCGCCGACCAGCGCAACGCCCGCGAGCTGGACGCCGCCGCTCGCGACAAGACGGTGGTGGCCGCGCTCAAGGCCCACTTCGGACGCGTGAAGCCGGGCGACTACGTCGCCTTCCTGCCCTATCTCGAGATGAGCTCGACGAACGAGGCGGAGCTGCAGGGGCTGCGCGCGCTCGTCCGCGATCGCCTCAAGACCGCGACGTCGGTCGGCTTCGGCCCGCGCTATCTGCACTCGAGCGGGCAGGCCTACAAGGGCGGCGCCAACTCGGGCATCTTCCTGGTCATCACCGCCGACGATCCGGCCGATCTGCCGGTGCCCGGCCACAAGTACACGTTCGGCGTCGTCAAGGCGGCGCAGGCGCGCGGCGACGTCCACGTCCTGGCCGACCGCGGCCGGCGCGTGCTGCGCGTGCACCTCGGCAAGGACGTCAAGGCCGGGCTGGCCGCGCTCCACAAGGCGATCCAGCAGGCGCTCGGTTAACGAGGCGCGCCCCGGCCAAGCCGGGGCGCAACGAGAGTCTGGGGGTTTGGGGGCCATCTCGGGGCCCCCATGAACATGAAATGCGCGATTCGCATCACCGCCGGTGGCGTCAGCGCCACCGGCGAGCTGAACGACTCGCGCGCTGCCGCCGCCATCGCCGCCCGGCTTCCGATCCGCGCGAGGGCCGAGACCTGGGGCGACGAGATCTACTTCGGCACCGGTCTGGCGCTGGAGGCCGAGTCGCCCCAGGAGGTCGTGGCCCTCGGCGATCTCGGCTACTGGCCCCCTGGTCAGGCCTTTTGTATTTTCTTCGGCCCCACGCCGATGAGCCGCGGCGACGAGATCCGGCCGGCCAGCCCGGTGACCGTCGTCGGCCGGGTGACCGGCGACCCGCGCGTCTTCGCCACCGTCCGGAGCGGTGCCGGCGTTACGATAGAGCTCGACTGAGATCGAACGCCGGAGGGGGCAGCCATGAAGATCTTTCTCGACACCGCGAACTTGAACGAGATCAAGGAAGGCGTCGCGCTCGGCGTCGTCGACGGCGTCACGACCAATCCGTCGCTGATCGCCAAGGAGAAGCGTCCGTTCCGGCCGCTGGTCGAGGAGATCTGCGCGATCGTGCCGGGCGACGTCAGCCTGGAGGTCGTCGCGACCGACTTCGAGGGCATGATCAAGGAGGGCCAGGAGCTGGCCCAGGTCGCGCCCAACGCCGTCGTGAAGTGCCCGCTCACCCAGGACGGCCTCAAGGCCGTGAAGTATCTCTCGGGCAAGGGCATCCGCGTGAACCAGACGCTCTGCTTCTCGGCGCCCCAGGCGCTGCTGAGCGCCAAGGCCGGCGCCACCTACATCAGCCCGTTCCTCGGCCGCCTCGACGACATCGCCGCGGTCGGCATGGACCTCATCCGCGACATCTGCGAGATCTACCGCAACTACGGCTTCAAGACGCAGGTGCTGGCGGCGTCCATCCGCAGCCCGCTGCACGTGGTCGACGCCGCCAAGGCCGGCGCCCACGTCGCCACCATGCCGTTCAGCGTGCTGCAGCAGCTCATGAAGCACCCGCTGACCGACATCGGGCTCAAGAAGTTCCTCGAGGACTGGGAGAAGTCGGGCTCCAAGATCTAGCGCCCGCTCGGCGCGGCGCGGGTCGGCGGCCGCCGGGGTCTGCGGCTGCCACGAGGTCTCGGGCGTCTCGGGCCCGCCTTGGCGGGGCTCCATCAGGCTGGAGGGCGCCCGCTCACCGCAAGGCGTGAACGGGTCCCGCAGACCCCCCGGCCACCCCGCCGGCCCACCGTGCAGCCCTCTTCAACGCCACTGACCGTCGCTGCCCAAGCTCGGTTAGAGGCGGGGGCGGACGTCGTGGGCGAAGCGCTCGCAGGTCGCGACCATGTCTGGAAGGTCGCGCGCGCGGCTCTCGAGGATGACGTGGGCGACGCCGAGATCGCGGAGCGCGCGGAGCTCGCTCACCAGCTCGTCGGCGCTCTTGCGAGCCGGCAGACCGAGCCGCGCGCTGATCGTCAGCGTGGTGGGATCGCGGCCGGCGGCGGTGCAGGCCTTCCGGAGATCGGCGAGGCCGGCGGCGAGCTTGTCGGCGGTCGGAAAGGCGGCCTGCCAGCCGTCGCCGAGCGCGGCCACGCGACGAAGCGCGCGCTCGGTGTGGCCGCCGATCCAGATCGGGATCGTGCCGTTGGCCGGGCGCGGCCGGCAGCCGAGCCCCTCGAAGGCGAAGAACCGACCCTTGAACGTCACGCGCTCCTCACGCCAGCAGGCGCGCAGGATCGCGATGGCCTCGTCGCTCCAGGCGCCGCGCCTTTCGTAGGGCACGCCGAACAGCTCGATCTCCTCGCGCATCCAGCCCACCCCGGCGCCGAGGATCACGCGGCCCGGCGCCAGGTGATCGAGCGTGGCCAGCATCTTCGCGGTCAGCACGGGATGACGGTGCGGCAGCACCAGCACGCTGGTGCCGAGCCGGATCTTGCTGGTGACCCCGGCCACCAGGGCCATGACCGTCAGCGGCTCCAGGAAATCGGTCGAGGGCGATAGCGGGAAGTCGCCGGTGGCGTTGTACGGATAGCGCGAGCGGATCTGCCAGGGGATGACGACGTGGTCGCTGACCCAGAGCGAATCGTAGCCGAGCGCCTCGGCGCGTCGGGCGAAGAGCGTCAAGGCCTCGCGGGTCGCGGCGGGACCGTAGACCGGCAGGTGGCACCCGACTTCCATCCTGACTGCTCCTACGAGTGCACGACGCGATCGGTCAGCTCGCCGCCCTGGATCATCTGCGCCAGCCGCGAGCGCTGGATCTTGCCGCTGGAGGTCTTGGGCACGGTGCCCGCGCGCACGAGCAGGACGCGCGCGGGCCGGTGGCCGCGCGCATCGTGGACGCGGCTCACGATCTCGCGCACGAGGCCGTGGTACTCCTCGGGCGACGCGCTCTCGGTCCGCACCTCGGCGACGACGTGCAGGCGCTGGGTCCCGGAGCGCTCGCTCTCGATCCCCACGACGGCCGAGTAGCGGACGCCGGGCACCTGGTCCACGACCTCCTCGACGTCGGCCGGGAGCACGTTCTCGCCGGCCAGGATGATCAGGTCTTTCAGGCGGCCGGTGACGTAGAGGAAGCCCTCTTTGTCCACGAAGCCGAGGTCGCCCGTGCGGAGCCAGCCGCCCGGCAGCAGCACCTTCCGGGTGTCCTCGGGGTTGTTGTAGTAGCCGCGCATGACGCCCGGGCTCTGCACGCAGATCTCGCCCTCGTTGCCCGGCGCGAGCGGAACCTCGGGGGGCCCCGCGGTGTCGGGGGCGAGGATCTCGACCGAGACGCCCGGGCAGGGCTGGCCCACCGAGGGGGACCTGCCGCTCGGATCGAACCGGAGCGGCACCGCCCGCGGCCAGATCGCCACGGCGAGCGTGGCCTCCGCGAGACCGTAGCAGGGCGAGATGACG
>VBPC01000196.1:0-1521 GCA_005887895.1 Candidatus Rokuibacteriota bacterium | reverse complement strand
GCGCACGCAGTTGCGATAGCCGAAGTCGGGCGAGACCGTGAACGTGGCGCGCACCTGGGTCACCAGTTCGAGCCACTGGCGCGGGTTGCGGAGGTCCGGGGGCAGAAGCCACAGCGGCGTGGCCGTGAGCGGCGGCGTGAAGGCGCAGCCGATGAGCCCCATGTCGTGGTAGAGCGGCAGCCACGAGACGACGCGGTCCTCGACGGTGAGCCCGGCCGCCTGGGCCATGAATGTAATGGTCGAGACGACGTTCTTGTGCGTGAGCATGACGCCGCGCGGGTGCCCCGTGCTCCCCGAGGTGTACTGCAGGAACGCCAGGTCTTCCGCGTCCGGCTCGACGAACGTGGGTACCGGCGCGTCGGCTTCGAGGTCGGGCGGCTCGAGCACGGCGCGGATGCCCGGCGCGCGCGCGACCGACTCGTCCACGCCCGTCCGGAACCAGCCGATCGTGGCCACCGCGACCGCCTCGGAGTCGTTGAAGATCCGCGCCGTCCCCTCGACGCCATGCGTCGGATAGATCGGCACCGGCACCGCGCCGATCCGGAGCGCGCCAACGAAGGTGTAGAAGAACTCGGCGCAGGTCGGATAGATGAGAGCGACCTTGTCGCCTGCGCGGATGTGGGCCCGCGCGAGGCCGGCCGCGTAGCGCGCGCTCGTGTCCCAGAGCTGGCCGTACGTCACCGTGTCGCCGTAGAGGTGGAAGTAGGGCTTGTCCGGCGTGAGCGCGGCGCGCCGGCGCAGCATCTCCGTGAGCGTCGTCGCCGCGTCCACGTCCCGATCGGCCATCTCTGGGCTCCTGGTCCCCGGGCTCCCTACGGCCGAGCGCCGAGGGTCGCGGGTGCTTCGCGCGTTTCGTCGTCGCGGAGGTACAGGATCTCGACCACCTCGCCCGGCTTCTTCGCCTGCACCTCGCGACGGAGGGCCTCGAAGCTCTCGACGACCACGCCGGCGAAGCGGATGAGCACGTCGCCCGAGCGGAGCCCCGCCCGTGCGGCCGCGCTCCCCGGCAGGGTCCCCGACAGCTTGAGGCCGTCGCCCGCCGCAACCCGCGCATCGACGGTGACGCCCAGGAACGTGTCGCCCGATCCGCCGCCGCGAGAGCTCGGGCTCGGCGCGGGCGGCGCGACCCTCACGTAGCTCGGACGCGCGTCGCCGGCGAGCCGCTCGATCGTGTGGAGCGCGACGGCGGCGATGCGCGCCATGCCGGCCGGGTCGATGCGGTCCGCCGTGTCCGTCGGCCGATGATAGTCGGAATGGCCGCCGTCCGTGAAGAACAGCACGGGCACGCCCGCCTCGTAGAACCGCGAGTGGTCCGAGCCTCCGAAGGACCCTCCGCGCACGTCCAGCGTCACGCCGCCACGCGCCGCCGCCGCCAGCGCCTCGGCGAGACCGCTCCCGCTGTCGGCGCCGTGCACGATCAGTCGATCCTCGCGGATCCGGCCGACCATGTCGAAGTTGAGCATCACCGCGGTCTGGGGGAGAGGGACGGCGGGCTGGCGCACGTAGTGGCCGGAGCCGAGG
>VBPC01000311.1:5478-14126 GCA_005887895.1 Candidatus Rokuibacteriota bacterium | reverse complement strand
GTCGTCCTACGCCGAGCTGCACCGGGTGATGCTCGCCGGCGGCCTGCTGGCGCTCGCGGTGGCGGCGGGCATCGGCATCTTCGTCGCGGGACGGGTCACCCAGCCCGTCGTCGAGATGCAGGAGATCGCGCGGCGGATGAGCGAGGGCGAGTACAACGCCCGCGCGCCGGTGCGCTCGGTCGACGAGCTCGGCGCCCTTGGCCGCGCGCTGAACGTGATGATGGCCCGGCTGCGCGAGAAGATCGACGACCTCCAGGAGGAGCGCGCCAAGGCCACCGCCATCCTCGACGGCATGGTCGAGGGCGTGATCGCGGTGGATGCGCACGAGGGCATCGTGCTCATGAACGAGCGCGCGCGCGCGATGTTCGGCGTGGGCCCGGCGCGCGGCGAGGGCAAGCCGCTGCCGGAGGTGATCCGCAGCGCCGAGCTGCACGAGCTGTTCCGCGCGACGCGCGCCGGCGGACAGGAGGTCCCCCTGCGCCGCGAGCTGCGCCTGGGCCACCCGGTGGCCCGCATGCTGGAGATCAATGCGGTGCCGCTGCGCCTCGGCGCCGGCGAGTCCGGCGCGGTCATGGTGCTCCACGACGTCACCGCGCTCCGCCGGCTCGAGCGCGTGCGCACGGAGTTCGTCGCCAATGTCTCGCACGAGCTGCGCACGCCGCTGACGGCCATCCAGGGGTACCTCGAGACGTTGCTGGGCGGCGCCCTGGAGGAGCGGCGGCACGCCCGGCGGTTCCTCGAGATCGCGTTCCATCACACGGAGCGGCTCGGCCGCCTCCTCAACGACCTCACCGACCTCTCCAACATCGAGCTGGGGAAGGTCTCGCTGCGTCTGGGCCCCGTGCGCTTCGGCGAGGTGCTCGGCTCGGTGCTCGACATCGTGCGTCCGAAGGCCGAGGCGGGCCGCGTCGGGCTCATCGCGGACGTCGAGCCGCCGGACCTCGGGGTGCACGCCGATCACGACCGCCTCGCCCAGATCCTCATCAACCTCGTCGACAACGCGGTCAAGTACACACGGGAAGGCGGCTGGGTCACCGTGCGCGCACGGCCGGACGGCCCGCCCGACTTCAAGGGCGTGGAGGTGCGCGTGCGCGACACGGGGGTCGGCATCCCGCGCGCCGATCTGCCGCGCATCACGGAGCGCTTCTACCGCGTCGACAAGGCGCGCTCGCGCGAGCTGGGCGGCACCGGGCTCGGGCTCGCCATCGTCAAGCACCTCGTGCTCGCGCACGGCGGGGAGCTGTCGATCGACAGTGTCGAGGACGAGGGGACGACCGTGCGGTTCACGCTGCCGGCGACGGGCGCGGGCGCCGATCAGCTGCCGCTGCCGATGGAGCCGCCGACCCAGTAACCGCACGCGGCGCCGGCGCGTCGCCAGAGCTTCACCATGAGTTCACGCAAACGACACACGGCGGGCGTATACGTGACCGCATGCGTACCCCGATCCGGATTCGCGAGGCCGCTCCCGACGACGTGGCCGACATCGTGACCCTGATCGCGCACCTCGGCTATCCGGTGCGCGAGGAGGCGCTGCAGCGGACGCTCGAGCTGCTGCGCCAGACGCCCGGCCACGCGGTGCTCGTGGCGGAGGCGTACGGCGCGGTCTGCGGGCTCCTCGTGCTCTCGACCCATCCCTCGCTGACGCTGCAGGGCGGGCTGGGCGTCGTGCAGGAGCTGGTCGTACGCCCCACGCAGCGACGGCGAGAGATCGGCGAGAGTCTGCTGCAGTACGCCAAGGGGCTCGCGGTCGAGCGCGGGTTCGCGCGGCTCGAGTGCTCGGTCCCCACGACGCATCAGCCGACGGCGGAGCATTTCCTGCTCGAGCGCGGCTTCGAGATCGTCGAGGCGACGACCTATCGGTGGAGCGTGCTGGAAGGCAAGCACCCGCGCTTGCCCGCACCCATCGGGGTCCGCCGGGCACGGCGCGTGCCCGCGTGAGCCCCCGCTCCGCGTAACCGAAACTTCACGCGTCGCCGGGTACGCCGGTCACACCGCGCTGTCACCCTGCGTGTAGGTGGACACTCGCCTCACGCCTGCGCGACGGCAGCTCGCGGCGGCGCTCCTGGGGCCGTTTCCCGGGGCAGGACGCCGGCGCGGTGGTATCGCGCTCGGCCGCGCCGACCTCCACGTCCACTCGCACTGGAGCGATGGCGCCCAGTCGCCCGAGACGATCGTGCTCGCGGCCGCGCGGCGTCGGCTCAACGTCCTCGCTCTGACCGACCACGACGAGATCCGCGGCGCGCTGCGCGCGCGCGAGTTCGCGGCCGCCCACCCGGAGATCGGCGTCGGGGTCGTGGTCGGCGAGGAGATCAGCACTCTCAACGGGCACCTCCTCGGGCTCTGGCTGGCCGAGCGCGTGCCGCCGGGACTGACGGCCCTGCGCACGATCGAGCTGATCCACGCGCAGGGCGGGCTCGCGGTCGCCGCGCACCCCTTCCACCCGTTGCGCGGCGCCGCGCGCGGCCACCGCTCGCTCGGCGCGCTCGTTCCCGACCTGCCGCTCGATGGGCTCGAGGTCGTCAACAACGCCGGCGTCTTCTCGCGGCTCTACGACGCCTGGGCGGCGCTCCGGAACGTCGAATGGATGCTGCCGGTCACCGGCGGCAGCGACGCGCACGACGTCTGGTACCTCGGCAGCGGGGTGACGCGCTTCCCGGGCCGCGCCGCGGTCGACCTGCGCGAAGCTCTCGAAACCGGGCACACGCGCGCGCACGTCGCCTGGTCCTGGACGGCGGGCAAGATGCCCCGCCACCTTCGCATTCAGATCCGCAGCCTGATCCGCTTTCTCGTGCTGTGTCGCCCGCGCATGGAACCGGTGCAGTGAACGCACCCGCACATCGGTCGACGACCGAGAGGAGGGGACCGTGATCGGCATGTTCCCGACGGCAGCCCGCTGGATCGAGCGCGGCAACGGTGAGCCCGTGGTGCTCCTGCACGGGCTCATGGGCGAGAAGGACCACTGGGAGACGACCCTCGAGGCGCTCGCGCCGCTCTGCCGCGCGCTGGCGCCCGAGCTGCCGATCTTCGACGCGGAGCAGGCGGAGCCCTCGGTGGAGGGACTGGCGGACTATGTCCACCGCTTCATGGTGGCGCTGGGTATCAAGCGTGCCGTGCTGGGCGGCAACTCGCTCGGCGGCCACCTGGCGCTGGAGCTGGCCCTCGAGCGGCCCGAGCGCGTCTCGGGTCTGATCCTCACCGGCTCGTCGGGACTCTTGGAGCGTGGCTTCACGCGCGGCGTGCCGCACGTGCCGACCACGGACTTCGTGCGCGACAAGATGCAGGAGATCTTCTACGACCCCGCGCTCGTCACGCCGGCGTGGGTCGAGTCCGTCCGGAGAATCCTCGTCACGCGCGCGTACGCGCTGCGGCTCTTGCACGTGGCGCGCTCGGCCAAGCGCGGCAACCTCGAGGAGCGGCTGGGCGCGATCCGGGTGCCGACCCTGCTGGTGTGGGGCAAGGACGACCGCATCACGCCGGTGGAGGTGGCCGAGCGCTTCCGGGCGCTCATCCCGTCGGCGGAGCTGATCACCATCGCCAACTGCGGGCACGCGCCGATGCTCGAGCAGCCGCTGATGTTCAACGCGATCGTCGAGGACTGGCTCATCGACACGCGCGCCCGCCGCGACCGGGGCGCGCGATGATCGCCCGGCTCGGCGGCGCCGCGCTCGACACCGCGCTGGCGTGGCGCCGGCGCGGGCTCGAGCGCCTCTGGCGGCGCGCGGCCGACGTGCAGGAGCGAACGTTGCTGAAGGCGGTGGCGGCCGCGCGCAACACCGAGTTCGGCCTCGCGCACGAGTTCGACGGCGTCCGGTCGATCGACGACTACCGCGCGCGCGTGCCGCTGTGCGACTACCTCGACCTCAAGCGCTGGCTCGACAGCGCCGCGGCGGGCGCGGCCGGCGTCACGTGGCCGGGCCGGGCGCCGTACTGGGTGAAGACCTCCGGCACCACGGCCGGCGACAAGGCGATCCCGGTGACGGAGGCCGCGTTTCGCTCGCACCGTCGCGGCGGCTGGGACGCGCTGCTCATGGCCGCCGAGCGCGTCGGTGGTGCCGCGCTGCTCGGCGGGCCGCTGCTCTTCCTCGGCGGCAGCACGGCGCTGGCCCCGGCGCCCGGCGGTGCGCTCGTCGGCGACCTCTCGGGTGTCGTCGTGCATCGGCTGCCGCCCGGCCTGCGCGGGCGCTACTCGCCCGGTGAGCCGATCGCCTCCATCGCGGACTGGCCGACACGTCTGGCCGCCGTCGCCGAGCTCGTGCAGCGCCAGGACCTCCGCCTGCTCTCCGGGATGCCGTCGTGGATGCTCGTGCTCTTCGAGCGGATCGCACGTGAGCGCCAGGCCGTCGGGCGCCCGCTGCGCGACCTCGGCCAGCTATGGCCGCACCTGCGCGTCTTCGTGCACGGCGGCGTCTCCTTCGCGCCGTACCGCGCCGTGTTCGAGGCGTGGATGGGCCGTGCGCTCGAGTACGTCGAGGTCTATCCGGCCTCGGAGGGCTTCGTCGGCGTGCAGACCGAGCGCGCGGGCGGGCTGACGCTGATGCTGGACTACGGCATCTTCTACGAGTTCGTTCCCGTCGAAGACCTGGCCACGCCGCGGCCGCGGCGCCACACCGTGGCCGAGGTCGAGATCGGCCGCGCCTACGCCGTGGTGCTCACGACTCCGGGCGGGCTCTGGTCGTACGTGCTCGGCGACACCGTGCGCTTCACGGCCACCGATCCGCCGCGGCTCGTCGTCACGGGGCGCACGCGTCACTACGTCAACGCCTTCGGCGAGAACGTCATCGTCGAGGAGGTCGAGCGGGCGCTGCTCGCCGCGTGTCGGGCGACCGCCGCGGAGGTCGCGGAGTTCAGCGTGGCGCCACGGTTTCCGTCGGCGGGGGAATCGCGCGGCGGGCACGACTGGCTCGTGGAGTTCCGCGTGCCGCCTCGCGATCGCGGGGCCTTCGCCGCGCGGCTCGACGCCGAGCTGATCGCGCTGAACACGGATTACCGGACCAAGCGCCGGGGCGACGTCGGCATGCTGGCGCCGCGGCTCGTGGAGATCGCGCACGGCGGCTTCCACCGCTGGCTGGCCTCGCGCGGCCGGCTCGGCGACCAGCACAAGGTTCCGCGTGTCACGAACACGCGTGCCCTCGCCGACGAGCTGCTCGGTGTCGCGACGGTTGCCGAGGCGGCGGTGCGGGTGTGACGGCGGGCGGCGAGTCGATCGTGCTCGGCGGGCTCGACGTGGTGCGCGTCCCTGCCGTCGGCCGGCCGCGGCCGGCCTCACTGCTCTTCGTGCACGGCATGTGGGGCGGAGCATGGGTGTGGGAGCGCTGGCTGCCGTTCTTCGCCGCGCGGGGCTGGGACGGCTACGCGCTCAACCTCCGCGGGCGTGCGGGCGCGCGGGCGACGCTGACGCCCGTCGCCGCGGTCGCCGTCACGCCCGCGGCGCCACGCGGGATCTGGCCGCTGCGCAGCGCCGAGCTCGTGGCGGCCACGCTGCGCTACGCGCCGGCCCTGCTCCGCAGCCGCCCGCTCCTGCCGAGCCGGCGCGTGATGACGCGCCTGGCCTTCGACCGACTGCCGCCCGCGGAGCGCGAGGGCGTCTACGCGCGGCTCGTTCCGGAATCCGCGCGCCAGGCGCGCGACATCGCGCTGCGCGGCTTCGCGGTCGACGCCGCGGCCGTGCGCTGCCCGATGCTCGTCATCGCCGCCGCGGGTGACCGGATCACGCCGCCCGTCGTCGTGCGCCGCGTGGCGCAGCGCTACGGCGCCACGCTGTACGAGTACCCCGGGTTCGGCCACATGCTGCCGCTCGAGCCGCGCTGGCAGGAGGTGGCGGTGGATGTCGCGGCGTGGCTGAGCGCGTAGCCATGGCGTGTCGCGCGTCGCGCAACCTTCACGGCGCCGTCACGGGAGGGCAACACGCGCTCGCTACCGTGGCGCCGGTCATGACGACGTCGGTCTCGCCCGTCATCACCCTTGATCGCGCCACCCGGATGTTTGGCGCCACGCGGGCGCTCGATGCGGTCTCGGCCACCGTCCATCCGGGCCAGTTCGTGGCCATCATCGGACGCTCGGGCGCGGGCAAGACCACTCTGCTGCGCTGCCTGTCGCGGGCGACGTCGCTCAGCGCCGGCGCCATCCGGTTCGGTGACACGGACGTGGCGGGCCTGGGGGGGCGCACGCTGCGTGAGCACCGCGCGTGCGTGGGGATGATCTACCAGCAGTTCAACCTGGTGCGGCGCCTGCGCGTGATCGACAACGTGCTGATCGGCCGGCTCGCGCGCCTCTCCGGATGGGCGCGCTGGGCCGCGCTCGCGCGGCGGTTCGACGCCATCGACGTCGAGGCCGCGCTGCGCTGCCTCGACCACGTGGGCCTGCTCGAGCGCGTCTGGCAGCGGACCGACACGCTGTCGGGCGGCGAGCAGCAGCGCGTGGCCATCGCGAAGATCCTGGCGCAGGATCCGCGCGTCATCCTCGGCGATGAGCCCGTGGCGAGCCTCGACGTCCTCAACGGCCGCCTGGTGATGGACACGCTGTGCCGCATCGCGCGCGCGGCGGGCCTGACGGTGGTGGCCACGCTGCACCACGTGGACTATGCGCGGGCCTACGCCGACCGGATCTTCGGGCTGCGCGCCGGGCGCATCGTCTTCAACGGCGCGCCGTCGGAGCTCGACGATGCGCGGCTGTTCGAGATCTTCGGCGAGGTCCCGCAGTCGCTGCCGGTGGCGGACGTCGACGTGCTGGCGCGGACGGCGTGAGGACGTGAGTCTGGCTGCAAGCGCGCTGAGCGCCCTGTACGCGAGGCCCGCACCCCAGGCCCCGCCGCACGCCTCCCACCTGCGGCGCAACGTCATGGCGACGCTCGGGCTCGCGCTCGTCTTCGGCGCCGCCGCGCGCGTGATCGAGCTGCGACCGCTGGAGCTGCTGCACGACGCCGGCAACATCGGCGTCTTTCTGCGCGGCTACCTGCACCCTTCGTTCGCGCACCTCTCCGAGTACGCCTGGCAGTGCGTGATCACGGTGTGCATCGCCCTCTGGGGCACACTGCTGGGGGCCGGCATCGCCGTCCCCCTCGGTCTGCTCGGCGCGCGCAACCTCGCGCCTCATCCCGTGGTCTACTTCGCCGCGCGCCGCCTGATGGACCTCCTGCGTGCCGTGAACGAGTTCGTCTTCGCGCTGATGTTCGTCACCGCCGTCGGCCTCGGCCCGTTCGCCGGCATGCTCGCGCTCGGCATCCATACCGGCGGCGTGCTCGGCAAGCTGCTGAGCGAGACGATCGAGTCGATCGATCCGGGGCAGGTGGAGGGCGTGGCGGCCGTTGGGGCGGGGCGCCTGCACGTGATCTCGTTCGGGGTCGTGCCACAGGTGATGCCGAACTTTCTCTCCTACATCCTGCTGCGCTTCGAGTCCGACATCCGGTCCGCCTCCGTCATCGGCATGGTCGGCGGCGGTGGGATCGGCTTCTATCTCTGGGACACGATCCGGGCCTTCAACGACCGCGAGGCGGCCACGGTCATCCTCCTCATCGTGCTCATGGTGATGGCGGTGGACGTCGTCTCGTCGCGGATCCGCCGCCTGGCGATCTGAGGCGGGCGAGGAGAGACGCATGCGCATGCTCCGTGAGCTGACCGTGGGGATCCTGAGCGTCCTGGTGCTCGTCGGCGTGGCGCGTGGCGCCGATCCGAGCTGGCCGAAGGAGCTGACCTTCGCGCTGCTGTCGACAGAGAACGCCGCCGAGGTCGGACGGCGGTGGACGCCGATCATCGCCCAGCTCGAGAAGGACCTGGGCGTGAGGGTGAAGTACACGACGGCCAGCGATTACCGCGGCACCATCGAGGCGCTGAAGTTCGGCAAGGCGCAGCTCGGTCACCTCGGGCCGAAGGCGTACGTCGAGGCCTCGACCAACAACTACGCCAACGTCGATCCGGTCGCCCAGCTCCAGCTGGCCAACGGCTCGCTGGGCTACCGCTCGTGCCTGATCGTGCACGCCGACTCCGACGTCTTCAGTCCGGAGGACATGGCGGGCAAGACGTTCGCCTTCAACGATCCGAACTCGACGTCGGGGTACCTGATCCCCTCGGCCTTCTTCATGATGGAGATGAGCGTCGACCCGCAGAAGTATTTCTCGAAGGTCGTGTTCTCCGGCTCGCACGAGGCCTCGATCCTCGCCGTCACGAACAAGAAGGTCGAGATCGCGTCGACGAACCTGCCCGATCTCCAGCAGCTCACGCGCGAGAACAAGATCCCGCGCGGGGGCCTGCGGGTCATCTGGGTGTCAAGCTCATTCCGAACGACCCGATCGTCATCCGCAAGGACATGCCGGCGAGCCTGCGCTCCGCCGTCACCGAATCGCTCACCACGATGAAGGCGCGCCATCCGGATGTGTTCAAGGAGATCGGCGCCTGGGTCGGGGGCTTCGTGCCCGCCGACGACGGCAAGTATCAGGTCATCCGTGAGCTGAACGAGACGGCCAAGCGGCTGAAGGCGACGCAGAAATGAGGACGCTGCTCGAGCGCCTCAGAGAAACGAGCAGCCGCCTCCGGACTTCCGCCGCCTGACGCGGCGCGTCGCCCAAACGTGACGGGGCCGCCATCGCGCGGCAACAGCCCTTCGCTAGCCTGAAATCCCGATCGCACTCGCAAAAGGAGGTCGCATGTTTCGAC
>VBPC01000311.1:0-5346 GCA_005887895.1 Candidatus Rokuibacteriota bacterium | reverse complement strand
CGCTGCACGACGCCGGCCTGTCGGCGACGACGGACGTGCGCTTCGGCGAGCCTGCGACCGCCATCCTGGCGGCGGCGGTGGACTGGGGCGCCGACGCCATCGCCGTCGCCCGGCGGCCCGTGCGCGGGTGGCGGCGATGGCTCACGCGGGATCTCACTGACGACATCGTCCGACGCTCGCCCGTCCCCGTCCTCGTGGTCGGCGGATCGCCGCAGCGCGCGGCCTGACAAAGGAGGACCCGATGCAGATCAAGAGCGTGATGCGTGACGCAGCCGCCGTCGTCGCTCCGACCGAGAAGCTCGCGGCCGCCGCGTCGCGGCTCGCCTCCGATCCCGGACGGTGTCTCGTGGTCGTCGAGCGCGGTCGCGTCGCGGGCGTGCTGACGGAGGCCGACGTGCGCGCGGCGGGCGCATCGACGCTCGCCCCACTGGCCGCCCACGAGTGGCCGTTCCTGCTCGACCGCCTGACGGTTGCCGACGCGATGCGGGGCGAGCCCGTCGTGGTCGCACCGGGCAGCGACACCGCCGGCGTGGCGCGCGCGCTGCGGGCGTGCGATCAGCGCGCGGCCGTCGTGACGGACGGCGGCGAGGTCGTCGGTGTTGTGAGCGTGGTCGACCTGCTCGGCGCGCTCGTGGAACGGTTCGAGCGGACGCCGGCCGGGCTCACGCGGTTGATCGTCGGTATCGGCACGCTGGCCGCGCGCGACCAGGGTCGCCCGCACGCCGCGCTCGGCGTCGCCCTCGACATCGCGCGCCAGCACGGCGCGGCCCTCACCCTCGTGCACGTCATCCCCTGGCTCTCACGCCGCGTGGCCGAGGGCCTGCCGGCCGGCGTCGAGGCCGATCTGCACCGGTGGCGTCTCACCGGTGCGCTCGCGGCGCTGTGGTGTCTCGTGCCCGACGACGTCCCCGGCGTGTGCGTCGAGGTGAAGGCGGGCGACGTCGCGGCCGGGCTCGTCGAGACCGCGGCGGCGACGGGCGCCGAGCTGATCCGTCGGCGCGCTGCTCGGCCGGGTGGTCCCGGCGCTCGATCCGAGCGTCACGCTCGCCGCCGCGGCGGCGGCGCTGGCCGGCGGTGGGTGGGAAGCGCTGCCCGTCGTACGGCGTGGCAGGCTGCTCGGCCTCGTCCTGGCCGATGACCTCGCCGCCGCCCGGCCCTCGGCCGCGACGACGCTGACGATCACCGAGACGGGGGCGCCCTCTCCCGGATCACCGTGGAGTCGATCGTCCGGCAAGACGTGCCGACGATCGTGCCGACCACGCCGGTCGCCGAGGCGGCGCGATTGCTGAGAGACGGCGCGCCGCCGCTGCCGGTCCTCGAGGGCGGCCGTGTGGTGGGGCTCGTCGGGGTTGCCGATGTCCTGGCCCTGTTCGACGTTGGAGAGGGCGGCGCCGGACCCGAACTTCACGGTCTCGTCATCAAACGGTAACGGGCGTGGCGCGATCATTCGCGCAAGAGGTGCCGGGTGATCGAGTTCCTCGGGGTCGGGGTTCGGGATGGGGGCGGCACGTGGCTGCTCCACCGAGTCTGCGCCCAGTTCGAGCGCGGCGAGCTCACCGCCGTGGTGACCGCGCGGCACGCCGAAGGTCGGGCATTCCTCGACGCGCTGACCGGGCGCCGCATCCCCGCCGAGGGCCGCGTATGGGTCGAGCGCCTGCCCCTCATGCGGGAGACGGCGTCCCGGGTGCGCGGGCTCGTGACGGAGGCCGGTCCGGAGGTGCCGTTCACCGATTACCGTTCGGTCCTCTGGAACACGCTCGTCACCCCCAGCGCCGCGCTCAGCGGCCTGCTGCGGTTCCCGCGCCGCTCGGAGCGCGCGGCGGCCACGCGCGCCCTCGCCGCCGTCCGGCTCGACGGGCGCTGGCGCGAGCGCGTGACGTCGCTGACGTCGCTGGAGCGCGCGCGCCTGGCGCTCGCGCGCGCGCTGGCGCGGCGGCCGCGCGCGCTCATCCTTCGCGACGTCGACGGCGCGCTCGGCCCCGAGGACAGCGTGACGCTCCTGGCCACGGCGCGGGCGGTGGCGCGCACGGAGCGTCTGATCGTCGTCGCGTCGGTTGCGTCGGCGGCGCTGGCACGCAGTTGCGCCGATCGTGTGGTCGTCCTCGCGGATGGACTGCTGGTCTTCGACGGCCCGGTCGCCGGCTTCACCGACGAGATCGCGAGTCGGCGGCTGCGCGGGGCGGTGGGCTGAGCGTGGTCGACGTGGTCGGCCTCTTCGCGGCGGGGGGCAACGCGCGCTACGGTGAGTCGGTCACCCAGCTCGAGCATGCCCTGCAGTGCGCGGCGCTGGCGCGGCGGGCGCGCGCCGACGACGAGGTCGTGCTGGCGGCGCTGCTTCACGACGTCGGCCACCTGGCGGCGCGGACGCCCGAGGGCCCCGCCGGCCATCACGGCCACCAGGGAGCAGGCCTGCTGCAGCCGTGCGTGCCCGCGCGGGTGGCGTGGCTCATCGAGCATCACGTTGTCGCGAAGCGCTACCTCTGCACCGTCGATCCGCGCTACGCCGAGCGCCTGTCGCCGGCGTCCGTCCGCTCGCTCGCCGCCCAGGGGGCGGCCCTCGACCTCGAGGAGCGGCTGGCTCTCGAGACCCGGCCCTGGTTCGCCGACGCCGTCCGCATTCGCCGCTGGGACGACGAGGCCAAGATCGCCGGCGCGGTCTGCCTGCCACTCGCCGCGTATCGGCCGCTCATCGAGCGCTGGCTGGGGCCGCAGTCGTGGCCGGCGGCGGCCGGGATCGCCTGACGTGAGCGCCGATGAGCGCGTGGGCAGCGAGGCGCGCGCTCGGGTCGTCGCCGATCTCGCCGTGCTGGGGGGCCGGCTCGCGCTGGAGCGGTTCCACCACGCGCACATCTCGATCAAGCGCGACGGCACCCTCGTCACCGACGCGGATCTCGCGATCCAGGAGGCGCTCGGGCGCGAGATCGCGCGCGCGTTTCCGACGGACGGGCTCGTGGGCGAGGAGGGACTGATCGGCGAGCCGCGCGGCGAGGCCCGCTATGCGTGGATCCTCGATCCGATCGACGGCACCAACAACTTCGCGCGCGGGATGCCCGGCTTCGCCGTCTCCGTCGGCGTGCTGCGCGATGGTATGCCGTTCGCGGGCGCCGTGTACGATCCCATCGCCCGCTGGCTCTTCACGGGCTGCGCGGGCCGGGGCGCGTGGCTGAACGACCGGCCGCTGCGCGTGCGCAGTGAGCCGCTCGTGGGGGACTCCTTGTTCGCGATCCGCACGCCGTGCGAGGGCGGCGTGCCGGAGTATATGGAGCGCTGGCTGCGCCACTACCGCGTGCGCCGCTTCGGCTCGACGGCGCTGCACCTCTGCTACGTGGCGCTGGGCGGCCTCGACTTCGTGCACGATGATCGCGCATCGCTCTGGGACATTGCCGGCGCCGCGCCCGTGCTGCTCGAGGCCGGGGGCGTGCTCACCACCGACGAGGGCGCGGCCGTATTCCCGGTCAGCGCGGCGCAGGCACGCGGCGGCGCTCCGATCGCGCTGCTGGCGGGCCAGCCCGCGTCGCATGCCGATGCCGTCCGTGACGTTCGCGCGGCGCGGTGGGGTGCGTTGACCGTCAGCACCCCCTGAGCGCTCCGGTGCGCTGGCAGCGGGCGTTATCCACCATTGTCCACCGAGTAATGCACAGGCTATCCCCACGCGGCGCACCGGCGCCTCAGGGGCGCGCGGCGCGATCGGCGATGACGAGGCAGCGCCGGTGCGTGCGGAGCACGGACGCCGGCACGTCCGGCGTGACCGGACCGTCGAGCGCCCGGGCGAGCGGCTCGGCCTTGGCCTCACCGCTGACCAGCACGACGACCTCCCGCGCCGCCATGATGGTGCCCAGCCCGAGCGTCACCGCGCGCTCGCAGACCGGGCCCTGGATGACGTCGTCGGTGAGGATGTAGCGCACGGTCTCGTCGAGCAGTCGGACCGGGCGCGTGCGGAGGTCGAACGCGCAGCCGGGCTCGTTGGAGGCCAGGTGCGCGTTCGGCCCCAGGCCGAGCATGACGACGTCGAGCCCGCCCGCCTCCGCGATCGCGCTCTCGTACGCCGCGCACATCGCCTCGAGATCCGCCGCCGCCACCGCGAACGGCCGACACCGGGCGGCATCCACGCCGGCCCACGCCAGGAATTCCGCGCGGATCTGCCGCCAGAAATAGCCCTCGGCCGGCGCCGGCGGGCACAGCTCGTCGACCGCGAATATTCGCATATGCGCATATTCGACCGGGTCGCGCGCCTGCAGGGCCGCCATCCGCGCGTACATCCGCCGCGGAGTGCGGCCGGCGGGGACGGCCATGGCGAGATCCGGGCGGGCCCGGACGCGGTCCCGGAAGACGTCGGCGGCGATCTCGGCCAGCTCATCGGCGTCGCGGGCGATGACGACCTGCACGCAGCAATTCTGCTCCGGACCGCGGGCCCGTCGGCCGGCGAAATAACCCGAAATAACCCGAGCCTTGACTCATCAAGGAACTTTGATATATTGCCTGCCATGGCGACGACGACGGACAGGGATCTTGAGCGCGCGGCCGCGCTGTTTCGCGCGCTGGCCGATCCGACGCGGCTCGGGATCATCGAGCGATTGCGCGGCGGCGAGCAGTGCGTGTGCGACCTGACCGACATGCTGGAGACCGCTCAGTCGCGCCTGTCGTTCCACCTCAAGACCCTGAAGGACGCCGGGCTGCTGCGCGACCGCCGTCAAGGGCGCTGGATCTACTACGCCCTCGACCCGGACGCCATCGCCGAGATCGAGTCGGCCGTCGCAGCCATCAGGCCGAGCGCGTCGGGCCTGCGCGTGGTGAAACGCTGCGAGTGACCCCTTTTTTGCGCGCACATATCAAGCGCACTTGATCTGACGAGGGAGGCGGCGATGGCGCACGAGGACCTGAAAGCAATCGTGAAGGACAAGTACGGCAAGGCCGCGCTGAAGGTCGCGGGCGGCGACGGCGCCTCCTGCTGCGACGCCACCGCGCGGGGCGCGGATCCGATCACGGCGAACATCTACGGCTGCGGCGAGACGGCCGACGTGCCGGCGGAAGCGGTGGCCGCGTCGCTCGGCTGCGGCAACCCGACGGCGCTGGCCGATCTGCGTGCGGGCGAGGTCGTGCTGGATCTCGGCTCGGGCGGCGGCATCGACGTGCTGCTGTCGGCCAGACGCGTGGGGCCGACGGGCAGGGCCTACGGGCTCGACATGACCGACGAGATGCTGGCGCTGGCGCGCGAGAACCAGAAGAAGGCCGGCGTCGCCAACGTCGAGTTCCTCAAGGGCGAGATCGAGAGCATCCCGTTGCCCGACGCGAGCGTGGACGTCATCATCTCCAACTGCGTCATCAACCTGTCGGGCGACAAGGACC
>VBPC01000310.1 GCA_005887895.1 Candidatus Rokuibacteriota bacterium | reverse complement strand
GTCGATGCGGACGTCGATCAGGTACGGTCCGCCGCTCGCCAGCGCCCGGCCGATGGCGGGACCGACCTCGGTCGCCTTCTCGACGCGCTGGCCCGGCACGCCGAGCGAGCGGGCGAGCTCGACGTAGTTCACCAGCGGCTTGTCGATGTCCATGCCGACGTACTTGTCGTCCTCGGCCGAGAAGCCCTTCAGCGCCAGCGTCCGCTGCTTGAGGATCCGGTACGACGCGTTGTTGAAGATCACGTAGACGACGGCGAGGGACTCGTGGGCGGCGGTCCAAAGCGCCTGGCAGGTGTACATGGCGCTGCCGTCGCCGATCATCGCGATCACCGGGCGCTTCGGCAGCGCCAGCTTGACGCCGAGCGCGGCCGGCAGGCCCCAGCCGATGCCGCCGCCGCGGATGCCGAAGAAGCTCTTGCTGTCCTCGCACTTGAAGAAGTGCCGCACGCCCGCGCTCGACGAGATCGTCTCCTCCACGATGGTGGCGCCGGCCGGCGTGGCCTGGGCGATGGCGTGAACGAGGGCGAGCGGACCCATCGGGCTCTGGTTGGCGGCGTCCTGCGCCTTCTGCTCCATCTCGCTCCGCTCGCGCGCGAACGCGGCGGCCACGGCCTCGCGGCGCCTCGCCGCCTGCGGATGGCCGGTCTTGCTCGTGTGACGCCGCACCGCCTCGCTGAGCTCCGGCAGCGTGGCCTTGGGATCGCCCTGGATGCCGACCGCCGCCGCGTAGTTCTTGCCGATCTCCCAGGGGTCCGTGTCGATGTGGATGACATCGAGACCGTCCGGCATCGGCTCCACGTCGGACGGCAGCGAGAGCGTGAAGAGATCGCCGCCGATCGAGCACAGCAGGTCGTAGCGCATCAGGAAGGCGCGGATCGGCGGCGCCACCCGCGGGAACGAGCCGATGTAGAGCGGGTGCGTGAAGGGGAAGCTGCACGTCGACGCCACGCCCTCGGTGACGACCGGCGCGCCCAGCAGCTCGGCCAGCTCGATCAGCTCGGGGATCGCCTCGGAGTGCGCGACCGCATCGCCGGCGACGAGCAGCGGCCGCTCGGCGCGGGCCAGACGTCGGGCCGCCTCGTCGATCGCCTTGCGGTCGCCGACGATGCGCGGCGCCACGCGCGTGGAGGCGCCGAGGTCGAGGTCGCGCTCCGCGTTGAGGACGTCGACCGGCAGCGAGAGGAACACGGGACCGGTCGGATGGGCCAGCGCGGTCTTCACCGCGCGCCGCACGATGCGCGGCAGGTCCTCCAGGCGATGCGCCTCGGTCGACCACTTCGTGTACGGCCGGGCGACGGGCGGCAGATCCGACCAGAGAATGGGCTCGGTCACCGTGAAGCTCTGGTCGTGCTGGCCGGCGGTGAGGAGCATCGGCGCGCCCGCCTTGTAGGCGTCGTAGAGCATGCCCATCGCGTTGCCGAGGCCGGGCGACACGTGGACGTTGACGGCGGCGAGACCGCCGCTGGCCTGGGCGTAACCGTCGGCCATCGAGATGGCGACGGCCTCCTGCAGCGCCAGCACGTAGCGGATGCCGGGCTCACGCGCGAGACCATCCATGAGCGGCAGCTCGGTCGTGCCGGGATTGCCGAACATGACGGAGACGCCTTCCTGCTTGAGGATCTGGAGGAACGCCTGCTTGCCTGACATGAATGGCATAGTGGCGGCGATGATACCTCCCGCGGACCCTTGATTCCAGCGGGCCGCAATGAGAGGCTTTTCCGAGTGTCAGCCGCCGATTCCACGCTCCTGTTGCGCGCCGCCCGACGCGAGCCGACGCCGGTCACCCCCGTGTGGCTCATGCGGCAAGCCGGTCGCTACCTGCCCGAGTACCGTGCGCTGCGCGCGCGCCACGGCTTCCTCGAGCTGTGCCGCAATCCGCAGGCGGCCGCCGAGGTCACGCTGCAGCCCGTGCGACGCCTGGGCGTCGACGCGGCCATCCTCTTCGCCGACATCCTGCTGCTCGTCGAGCCCCTCGGCGTGGGGCTCGAGTTCGCCGCGGGCGAAGGGCCGGTCATCCATCGCCCGGTGCGCTCGGAGGCCGACGTGGCGCGGCTCAAGCCGATCGACGTCGAGTCGAGCGTCGGCTCGGTCTTCGAGACCGTGCGCCTCGTGCGGCGCGAGCTGTCGCCCGCCGTCGCCCTGATCGGGTTCGCCGGCGCGCCGTTCACCGTCGCGTCCTACGTCGTCGAGGGCGGCGCCTCGCGCGACTACCTGCACACGAAGCGCCTGATGTACGAGGCCCCGGCCGCCTGGCATCGCCTGATGGACGTGCTGGCCGATGCGACGGCGACGTACCTCAACGGCCAGATCGACGCCGGCGCGCAGGCGGTCCAGCTCTTCGACTCCTGGGTCGGCACGCTCGGGCCCGACGACTACCGCGAGCACGTGCTGCCGCACACGCGCTCGGTGATCCGCGCGCTGCGGCCCGGCGTGCCGGTGATTCACTTCGGCACCGGCACCGCCACGCTGCTGCCGCTCATGCGGGAGGCCGGCGGCGACGTCATCGGGCTCGACTGGCGCGTGCCGCTCGACGCCGGCTGGGCCGCCGTCGGTCCCGACGTCGGCGTGCAGGGCAACCTCGACCCCGCCGCGCTGCTGGCCAGGCCCGCGCACTTCCGCGAGCGCGTGAAGGCGATCCTCGCGCGCGCCGCCGGCCGCCCCGGCCACATCTTCAACCTCGGCCACGGCGTGCACCAGGACACGCCGCCCGAGCACGTGCAGGCGCTGGTGGACATGGTCCACGAGCTGAGCGCGCGATGAGTGCCATCGACGCCGTGCTGCTCGTGGCGTTCGGCGGGCCGACGGCGCCGGCGGAGATCCGGCCGTTTCTCGAGAACGTCACGCGGGGCCGGCGCATTCCGCCCGAGCGGCTCGACGAGGTCGCGCACCACTACGAGCAGATGCCGGGCGGCCGCTCGCCGCTGAACGAGCTGACCGAGGCCCAGGCCGAGGGCCTGCGCCGGGCCCTGGCCGCCGCCGGGCACGCGCGGCCGGTCTTCGTCGGCATGCGCAACTGGCGGCCGTACCTGCACGAGACGCTGGCGGCCATGACGGCGGGCGGCCACCGCCGGGCGCTGGCCATCGTCCTGTCGACCTTTCGCACGGAGGCGTCGTGGGACCGCTACGTCGCCGACGTCGAGGCCGCCCGCGCGCGGACGCCGGGCGCGCCGGCGATCGTCGTCGCGCCGCCGTGGTTCGCGCACCCGCGCTACGTCGCGGCCGCGGCGGACGGCGTGCGGCGGGCGCTGGCCGAGGTGCCCGCCGCGCAACGCGCGGAGGCGCCGCTGGTCTTCACGGCGCACAGCGTGCCGGTGGCGATGGCCGAGGCCTCGCCGTACGTCGCCGACTTCGCGACCACCGCGCGCGCCGTGGCCGCGACGCTCGGGCACGCGCGCTGGGCGCTCGCCTACCAGAGCCGCAGCGGCAGTCCGCGCGAGCCGTGGCTCGAGCCCGACGTGGCCGATGCCATCACGGCGCTCGCCAAGGACGGCGCCCGCCACGTCGTGGTGGCGCCGATCGGCTTCGTCTGCGACCACGTCGAGGTGCTGTACGACCTCGACATCGAGGCGCGGCGCGTCGCCGCCGAGCACGGCGTGACGTTCCACCGCGCGCCCGCCGTCAACGCGCATCCGGAGTTCGTCGCGATGCTCGCCGACCTGGTGAAGCAGGAGCGCATGCGTACGGAGCCGGATCGTGCCTAGAACAGGCCACCCAGGTCGTGAGGCGGGCTGCCGGCACCCGCTCCAGCCGTGAAGCTGGTCGTCATCGGCGGCGGGATCACCGGGCTGGCGGCGGCGCACCGGGCGGTGGAACTGGCGCGCGAGCGCGGTGTCGCCCTCGACCTGACCCTGATCGAGGCGCGCGAGCGGCTGGGCGGCACGATCGCCAGCGAGCGCGTGGACGGCTTCCTCGTCGAGGCCGGCCCCGACTCGTTCCTCTCGGAGAAGCCGTGGGCGCTGGCGCTGTGCCGGCGCCTCGGCGTGGAGGACCGGCTCGTCCGCACCGACGATCGCTTCCGCAAGGTCTTCGTCTGGTTCGGTGGCCGGCTGCATCCGCTGCCCGACGGGTTTCAGCTCCTGGCGCCGACGGCGATGCGGCCGTTCGTGACCTCGTCGCTGTTCTCGCTGCCGGGCAAGCTGCGGATGGCGCTCGACCTCGTGCTCCCGCGCGGGCATGCGGACGACGAGAGCCTGGGCGCGTTCGTCCGCCGCCGCCTCGGCGCCGAGGCGCTCGAGCGCGTGGCCCAGCCGCTCGTGGCCGGCATCTACACCGCCGACCCCGACGACCTCAGCCTGGCCGCGACGATGCCGCGCTTCCTCGAGGTCGAGCGGCTCGACCGCTCGATCATCCTCGGCCTGCGCCGCGCGCTGGCCCGCGCGCCGCTGCCGGGCACGAGCGGCGCCCGCTGGTCGCTGTTCGTCACGTTCGCCGGCGGCATGGAGGAGCTCGTCGTGACCCTGGCGGCGCGGCTGCCGCCCGGCGCCGCCGTGCTCAAGCAGCGCGTGAGCGCGCTGGCGCGCGAGGGCGAGCGCTGGCGTGTCCGCACCGCCGAGGGGGGTGCCTTCGACGCCGAACGGGTGATCGTGGCCACCGAGGCCCACGCGACCGCCCGTCTCGTTCGGTATCTCGACCCATCGCTGGCGAACCTGCTCGGCGAGATCCCGTACTCGTCGGCGGCGACGATCTCGCTCGGCTATCGGCGCGCCGACGTTCCGCACCCGCTCGACGGCTTCGGCTTCGTGGTGCCGCGCAGCGAGGGCAAGGCGCTGCTGGCGGGAACGTTCTCGAGCGTGAAGTACCCGGGCCGTGCGCCGGCGGGCCACGTGCTCCTCCGCGGCTTCCTCGGCGGCATGCTGAACGCGGCGATCCTCACCGAGGACGACGGCGCGCTGGTGAGCCGCGCGCGGGCCGAGCTGCGGGAGGCGCTGGGCATCACCGCCGAGCCGGTGCTGACACGGCTCCACCGCTGGCCGGCCTCGATGCCGCAGTACCGCGTCGGCCATCTCGCGCGCGCCGAGGCGATCGAGCACGCGGCCGCCGCGCTACCGGGCCTGGCGCTGGCCGGCGCCGCCTACCGCGGCGTCGGCATCGCCGACTGCGTGCGCTCGGGCGAGGCCGCCGCGGAGCGCACTGTCGAGGTCTGATGTCTCAGACATCAGACAGTGGACATCAAGGCATCAGCGCCGCATGCTGACGTCATGCGGACGACTCTCACGCTCGACGACGACGTGGCGGCACTGCTCAAACGGGTGCTTTCCCGGCGGAAAGCGGGCCTCAAGGCCGTCGTGAACGAAGCGTTGCGGGTGGGCCTGCGCCGGATGAGCGCGCCGCCCGAGCGCACGGCGCGCTATCGCACGCCTTCCGTCGACAGCGGGCGCTGTCTCCTCGCGAACGTCGATGACATCGCCGAAGTGCTGTCCATCGTCGAAGGCGAGTCGTACAAGTGATCCTGGTCGACGGCAACCTCCTCATCTACGCCAACGAGCGGTCGACGG
>VBPC01000309.1 GCA_005887895.1 Candidatus Rokuibacteriota bacterium | reverse complement strand
CCGGCGCGCGGACGAGATCGCGGTCATGGCGGGCGGGCACGGTCCGCTCTCGGAGATCGTTGCACTGGCCCGCCGCGCCGGCGTCAAGGTCTCGTACCGCACGCGCGAGCAGCTGACGGCGATCGCCGGCACGGCGGACCACCAGGGGGTCGTGGCCCGGGTGGCGGCGGCGGAGTACGTCGCGCTCGAGGACCTGCTGGAGATCCCCGGCCGCCGGCGGGAGGAGCCGTTCTTCGTGGCGCTGGACCAGGTCCAGGACCCCCGCAACCTCGGGGCGCTGCTCCGGACCGCGGACGCGTTCGGCGTCCACGGCGTGATCGTCCCCAAGCACCACGCCGTCGGCCTCACGGAGGCGGCTGCCCGGACGGCCATGGGCGCGGTCGAGCACATTCCGGTGGCGCGCGAGACTAACCTCGTGTCGGCGCTGGAAAAGCTCAAAGAATCAGGGGTCTGGATCTATGGCGCCGCCACCGAGAGGGGGATCGCGCCGTGGGCGGCCGACCTCACGGGTCCCCTCTGCCTGGTCCTGGGCAGCGAGGGCGAGGGGCTCCGGCCCCTGGTGGCCCGGGCCTGCGACGTGATGGTGACTGTCCCCATGCAGGGCGGCGTGGGGTCGCTCAACGTCGCGGCGGCGGGGGCGGCCCTCTGCTACGAGGTCGCGCGGCAGCGGGAGGCCCGGAGCACCCCCTCGGACCCTAAAACCGCTTGACTAAAGGGTGACCCGCGACTAAATTGGAGCTTTGCCTGTGCTGGCGTAGCTCAGGGGAAGAGCAACTGCCTTGTAAGCAGTGGGTCGGGGGTTCGAATCCTCCCGCCAGCGCCAGTCGTTGAACGACACCCTTGCTCGAGAGGTCGCTCAAGCGCGTGCCGGCAGGTTCGGGGAGGTACCCAAGTGGCCAAAGGGGGCAGACTGTAAATCTGCTGGTGCAAGCCTTCGGAGGTTCAAGTCCTCCCCTCCCCACCACTTCGGACATGACGATGCTTGATACGTGCGGGAATAGCTCAGCGGTAGAGCGCCAGCCTTCCAAGCTGGGGGTCGCGGGTTCGAATCCCGTTTCCCGCTCCATGGTTGCGTATAGCGCCCATGTAGCTCAGTCGGCAGAGCGCGTCCTTGGTAAGGACGAGGTCTCCGGTTCAAACCCGGACATGGGCTCCAGAATTCCGGCGGCAGTGATCGCCCCGGTCAACGGGAGGTAAAGAGCGACATGGCGAAGGCCAAGTACGAGCGGACGAAGCCGCACGTGAACGTGGGGACGATTGGGCACATCGACCACGGCAAGACGACGCTGACGGCGGCGATCACGAAGGTGCTGCACACGAAGAACAAGCAGATTGCGGTGCGGGAGTACGGCTCGATCGACAATGCGCCGGAGGAGCGGGAGCGGGGGATCACGATTGCGGTGGCGCACGTGGAGTACGAGACGAGCAAGCGGCACTACGCGCACATCGATTGTCCGGGGCACGCGGATTATATCAAGAACATGATCACGGGGGCGGCGCAGATGGACGGCGCCATTCTGGTGGTGGCGGCGAACGACGGTCCCATGCCGCAGACGCGGGAGCATGTGCTGCTCGCGCGCCAAGTGAACGTGCCGTTTCTGGTGGTGTTCATGAACAAGGTGGACATGGTGGACGACCCGGAGATTCTGGACCTGGTGGAGCTGGAGGTGCGGGAGCTGCTGAAGAAGTACCAGTTTCCGGGGGACGAGGTGCCGGTGATCCGGGGCTCGGCGCTGCAGGCGAACGAGAAGCCGGAGGACCCGAAGGCGGCGGAGGCGATCTGGAAGCTGATGGAGGCGGTGGACAGCTACATCCCGACGCCGCCGCGGCCGGTGGACAAGCCGTTTTTGATGCCGATCGAGGACATATTCTCGATCACGGGGCGGGGGACGGTGGTGACGGGGCGGGTGGAGCGGGGGGTCGTGAAGGTGGGGGAAGAGGTGGAGATCGTGGGGATCCACGACACGCGCAAGACGGTGGTGACGGGGGTGGAGATGTTTCGCAAGCTGCTGGACGAGGGGCAGGCGGGCGATAACATTGGCGCGCTGCTGCGCGGGGTGGACAAGGAAGAGGTCGAACGGGGCCAAGTCCTGGCCAAACCGGGGTCCATCACGCCCCACAAGAAGTTCAAGGCGGAAGTGTACGTGCTGACGAAGGAAGAGGGCGGGCGGCACACGCCGTACTTCAACGGGTACCGGCCGCAGTTCTACTTTCGGACGACGGACGTGACGGGGGTGTGCACGCTGCCGCAGGGGGTGGAGATGGTGATGCCCGGCGACAACGTGACGATGGCGATCGAGCTGATCATGCCGATTGCGATGGAGAAGGAGCTGCGGTTTGCGATCCGGGAGGGGGGGCGCACGGTGGGGGCCGGCGTCGTGACGGAGATCACGGACTAGGTCATGGTGACCCTGACCGCCGACCAGAAGATCCGCATCCGTCTCAAGGCGTACGACCATCACCTCCTGGATCGGTCGGTCAAGGAGATCGTGGAAACGGTGCGGCGCACCGGCGCCCGCATCTCGGGCCCCGTGCTGCTGCCCACGATCATCAACCGGTGGACCGTCCTGCGCTCGCCCCACGTGGACAAGACCTCGCGCGAGCAGTTCGAGATGCGCACCCACAAGCGCCTGCTCGACATCGTCGACCCCACGCCCCAGACGGTCGACTCCTTGATGAAGTTGGACCTACCGGCCGGCGTCGATGTCGAAATCAAACTCTGAGAAAGGCCGAGGCCTTCGCAACGCGGTGAGGATCGCGTAATTCATGGCGCGCAAGGAAGGACTGATCGGACGCAAGCTCGGCATGACCGCCGTGTTCGCTGACGACGGCAATCACGTGCCGGTCACCGTGATCCAGGCCGGGCCCTGCACCGTCGTCGGCGTGCGGACGCGCGAGCGGCATGGCTACGACGCGTTGCAGCTGGGGTTCGAGGCGTCGAAGAAGAATGTCTCCAAGCCGACGGCCGGCGTCTTCAAGAAGGCGAACCTGGCGCCGATGCGGGTGGTGCGCGAGATCCGCCTCGAGAAGTCCGAGCAGGTGCAGGGCTACGAGGTCGGTCAGACGGTGACCGCCGAGGTCTTCGCTCCCGGCGAGCTCGTGGACGTGGTGAGCGTGACGAAGGGCAAGGGCTTCCAGGGCGGCGTGAAGCGCCACGGCTGGTACGGCGGCGACGCCACCCACGGCTCGATGTTCCACCGCGCGCCGGGCTCGATCGGCGCCTCGTCGGATCCGTCCCGCGTGTGGCCGGGCCACCGCCTGCCGGGCCGCATGGGCGGCGTCCAGCGGACCGTGCTGAACCTCACGGTGGTGCGCGTGATGCCCGAACAGAACCTGCTGCTGGTGCGGGGCGCGGTGCCCGGCGCCAACGGCGCGCTGGTGATGGTGCGCAAGTCGATCAAGACCACCAAGCAGCAGCAGCAGAAAACGGCGGACAAGAAATAATGCCGACGGTACAGGTCCTGGACGCGACGGGGAAGCAGGCCGGCACGCTGGAGCTGCGGCCCGACGTCTTCGGCGCCGAGATCAAGACGCCGCTGCTCCACCAGGCGGTCGTCCGCGAGCTGGCCGACCGTCGCGTCGGCACGCACGACACCAAGGGGCGCAGCGAGGTCTCGGGCGGCGGCAAGAAGCCGTGGAAGCAGAAGGGCACCGGCCGCGCCCGGCAGGGCAGCATCCGTGCCACGCAGTGGAAGGGCGGCGGCAAGCCGTTCGGCCCGACGCCGCGCAGCTACGACAAGGCCCTGCCCCGCCAGATGCGGCGCGAGGCACTGCGCGAGGCGATCGGCGCCGCCCTCGCCGACGATCGGCTGCGGGTGGTCGAGAGCGTGAGCAGCGACGGCAAGACGAAGGCGCTGCTGACCGGGCTCGGCCAGCTCGGCCTCAAGACGGTCCCCACGCTGGTGGTCGTCGCCGCGCTCGGTGCTGCGCTGCTGCGCGCCTCCCGCAACGTGGCGTGGCTGACGGTGGAGGATCCGGCCCACGTGTCGGTCTACCAGCTGCTGCACGCCCGGCAGGTGGTGTTCGAGCGCGCCGCCCTGAAGGCGCTGGAGGAGGCGCTGGCGTCGTCATGAGGGATCCGCGCGAGGTGCTCATCCGGCCGCTGATGACCGAGAAGACGATGCAGCAGAAGGAAGCGCTGAACACCGTCGCGTTCCGGGTGCGTCCGGACGCCAACAAGGTGGAGATCCGGGCCGCCGTCGAGCGGGTGTTCAACGTCAAGGTCACGGCCGTCCGCACCGCCTCCTACGAGGGCAAGCTGAAGCGGATGGGCCGGTTCGCCGGCCGCCGCTCGGACTGGAAGAAGGCGGTCGTGACGCTGGCGGCCGGCCACAAGATCGATCTCGTCGAGGGGGCCTGAGGCCATGGGCATCCGCACCGTCAAGCCGACCTCGCCGTCGCGGCGCTACCTCACGTACGTCACCTACGAGGAGATCACGAAGAAGGAGCCGGAGAAGGGCCTGCTGGCGCCGAAGCGCCGCATCAACGGCCGCAACGCCTACGGGCGCATCACCGTGCGCCACCGGGGCGGCGGGGCCAAGCGCATGCTGCGGCAGGTGGATTTCCGCCGCGACAAGGTGGGCATCCCGGCCCGGGTGGCGGGGATCGAATACGATCCCAACCGTTCGGCGCACCTGGCGCTGCTGCACTATCGCGACGGCGAGAAGCGCTACATCATCGCGCCGCACGGGCTCAAGGTGGGCGACGTCCTGATGTCGGGACCGCAGGCCGACATCGTGCCCGGCAACGCGCTGCCGATCCGTAACATCCCGGTCGGCACGCTCGTGCACAACGTCGAGCTGCAGCCGGGCCGTGGCGCCCAGATGTGCCGCAGCGCCGGCGCCCAGGCCCAGCTCCTCGCCAAGGAGGGAGAGCGGGCCACGCTGCGGCTGCCCTCGGGCGAGGTCCGGCTGGTCGCGCTCGACTGCATGGCCACCGTCGGCCAGGTGGGCAACCTCGACCACGAGAACGTCTCGATCGGCAAGGCCGGCCGCGTGCGCTGGCGCGGCTTCCGCCCGACGGTGCGCGGCACGGTCATGAACCCCGTCGATCATCCGATGGGCGGCGGCGAGGGCAAGGGCAAGGGCAACCACCCGATGACGCCGTGGGGCAAGCCGACCAAGGGCTACAAGACGCGGCGGGGCGCGCGGCCGTCCGACGCCTACATCGTCACGCGCCGGAAGAAATAGGAGCCGCGGATGGGACGCTCGCTCAAGAAGGGACCGTACATCGACGAGAAGCTCTACGAGCGCATCGAGGAGCTGAATCGCTCGCGCCAGAAGAAGGTCCTCAAGACGTGGTCGCGACGCTCCACGATCGCGCCGGAGTTCGTCGGTCACACGCTGGCCGTGCACAACGGCAAGAAGTTCATCCCGGTCTACGTGACCGAGAACATGGTCGGACACAAGCTCGGCGAGTTCGCGCTCTCGCGCACGTTCAAGGCCCACGGCACCGCCGAGAAGGCGGCCGCCACGCCGACCGGCAAGGCGTGAGGCGATGATCACCCAGGCCAACGCCCGCTTCCTGCGCGTGTCCGCCCGCAAGGCGCGGCTGGTCCTCGACCAGATCCGCGGCAAGTCGGTGGGCGAGGCCCTCGCCACGCTCGAGTTCACGCCGCGGGCGGCCGCCCGCCTGATC
>VBPC01000308.1 GCA_005887895.1 Candidatus Rokuibacteriota bacterium | reverse complement strand
CATGGGGACGGTGCCGGACGGCAAGAGCCGCTCACTGCCGAGGTAGTACGTGGTGTCCTCCGGCTCCGCCCGGATGCCGAGGTTGTGGCAGGCGGCCATGATCTCCTGCACGTCGGGCCGCTCCATGAACCCATGCAACACCCTGACCCGATGAAATCCCTGCGGCAGGGTCTCGCTCGTCACCCGCCGTCGAGGCTCCACGTCCGGCACGGCCTCGGTGACGATCGACAGCAGGATGATCTCCTCGTGCAGGACCTGGTTGTACTTGAGATGACGCTGGAGGGCGAGCGGGGCGCCGCCGACGTCGGGCGTCAGGAACACCGCCGTTCCGCGCACGCGGGGCGGCTTCTGCCGCGCCACCTCGTCGAGGAATCGATCCATGGGGACGGCGGCCTCGGACAGGACTCCCCGGAAGAGCTCGGTCCCACGATGCCAGGTGCTCATGAGGACGAACATGCCGCCGGCGATCGCGAGCGGGACCCAGCCGCCTCGCGCGATCTTGGTGACGTTGGCGCCGAAGAAGGCGAGGTCGATCGCGAGGAAGGTGCCCCCCAGCCCGGCGATGCTCACCGCCGACCAGTGCCAGCGCTGGCGGGCGATGACGGAGAACAGGAGGGTCGTGATGGTCATGGTCCCGGTCACGGCGACGCCGTAGGCGGCGCCGAGGGCGCTGGAGGACTCGAAGACGAGGACGAGCAGCAGGCAGCCGATCATCAATGCGGTGTTCACCGACGGGATGTAGATCTGCCCCCGGGTCGAGCGCGACGTGTGAACGATCGACACGCGCGGGCTGTAGTGAAGCTGGACGCACTGCTGCGTCAGCGAGAACACCCCGGAGATGAGGGCCTGCGAAGCGACGATCGTCGCGAGGGTCGCGATGGCGACGAGCGGATAGAGGAGCGACGGCGGCGCCAGGAGGTAGAACGGGTTCCGGACCGCGTCGGGCACGCGCAGGACCAGGGCCCCCTGCCCGAAATAGTTGAGGACGAGAGCCGGGAAGACGACCGTGAACCAGGCCAGACGGATGGGCGTTCGCCCGAAGTGCCCCATGTCGGCGTACAGCGCCTCCGCGCCGGTCACGGCGAGAACGACCGCGCCCAGCACCAGGAACCCGGCGAGGCCGTGATCGAGCAAGAGGCGAACGCCGTACCACGGGTTCAGGGCGCGCAGGACGGCCGGCTGGCGACCGATCTCGAGGACCCCGAGCGTCGCGATCGTCCCGAACCACACGAGCATGATCGGGCCGAAGACGCTGCCCAGCCTCGCGGTCCCGTACTTCTGGAAGAAGAACAACAGGAAGAGGATGAGCAGGGTGGCCGGCAGCACGTAAGGCTTGAACGCCGGGGCGGCGACCTCGAGACCTTCGGCGGCGCTGAGCACGGAGATGGCCGGCGTGATGACGCCGTCCCCGTAGAGCAGGGCGGTGCCGAACAGCCCCAGCCCGATGAGAAGGCCCCAGCGCCGCCGCTGGCGCAGCAGGGCGAGCAGCGCCATGATGCCGCCCTCGCCGCGATTGTCCAGGCGCATGACGAACGCGATGTACTTCACGCCCACGATCAGGATGAGCGACCAGACGACGAGCGACAGCACCCCGTAGACGGCCGCCGCCGTCGGGGCGAGACCATACTCGGCACTGAAGCATGCCCGGAACGCATACAGCGGGCTGGTGCCGATGTCGCCGTAGACGACGCCGAGGGCCGTCAGGGAGAGGGCGGCCAGGCGCCGGCCGGTCGGATTCGACGGATGCTGGACCATCGTCAGATAATCGGGAGTATGGAGTATATGGAAGGAGGCGAAGGATGAAAGGCAAGGCCAAGGCGGCCTTCGACGCCCGGACCCTGCTGGCGGCGCTCCCCGATGGGAGGACGACGAAGGAGCATCGCAAGAGCGAGGTCGTCTTCTCCCAGGGTGACCCCGCCGAGGCCGTGTTCTTCGTCGAGCGCGGAAAGGTCAAGTTGACCGTCCTGTCCAAACAGGGCAAGCAGGCGGTCATCGCGCTTCTCGGGCCGGGAGACTTCTTCGGCGAGGGATGCCTGGCCGGGCAGCCGCTGCGCATGGCGACGGCGACCGCGCTGACGGAGTGCTCGATCATCCGGCTGGCGAAGCAGACGATGATCCGGACGCTCCACCGCGAGCCCGTCTTTGCCGAGCGGTTCACCGCCTACCTGCTGTCGCGGAACATCCGCATGGAGGAAGACCTCGTCGATCAACTCTTCAACTCCAGCGAGAAGCGGCTGGCCCGGATCCTCCTGTTGCTGGCGAACTTCGGGAAGGAAGGCCGGCCGGAGCCGGTCGTTCCCAAGATCAGCCAGGAAACGCTCGCCGCGATGGTCGGCACCACCCGCTCGCGGATCAGCTTCTTCATGAACAAGTTCCGGAAGCTGGGCTTCGTCGACTACAACGGCGGGCTCGAGGTTCACAGCTCCCTGCTCCACGTCGTCCTGCACGACTGAGCAGTTTTGCTCAGAATTCCCACCGGGCCGGCGCTAGCCTTTCGAGCCATGACGACCTCCGCAGTGCGATCCTCCGACGGGGCTCGCCTCGATGGCGTCCGCGTGCTGGTCGCTGACGACGCGCCCTACGTGCGACAAGTTCTGACCGACATCCTCGAGTCCGTGGGCGCCGCCGTGACCGCCGTGGGGTCCGCCGAAGCGGCGCTGGCCGCGCTGCAGGCCGAGCGTCCCGACGTGCTGGTGAGCGACCTCTCGATGCCGCGGCATGGTGGTTACTGGCTCATCGGCCAGGTGCGGGCCCTTCCGCGCGAGCGAGGGGGGGCGACCCCCGCCGCCGCCCTCACGGGGGCCGGTCCCGAGCACCGCGCGAGCGTCCTGAACGCGGGATTCCAGTACCACCTGGAGAAACCGCTCGGAGTCCACGAGCTGGTCGAGACCGTGGCGAGCCTGGCGCTGAAAGCCTAGGCGTCCGGTGGACGCCGGCGCGCGATCGACCGCTACATCGACTATTTCGGTGACCGCGCGGCGACCGGCCCCGAGTCCCGCGCCAGGCCGGTCCCGTCCGTCGATGAGCCGCCATCCCATGACGAGGTCGACCCTGAGCCTCCCCGGCGCTGAGGAGAACACGATGGCCACACCGATTCAGAGGACCGCGGGACCGCAGCCAGTCGGGGAGCAGAACGGGGAGTTCCGCTGGACGATCCCGTTGAGCGCGGCGCCCTCGCGCGAGTGGCTGAAGTTCTTCAATACGCCACTCGAGTCGGACAGCGTGTACATGCCGAGCCTCGTCAACTTCCAGCCCCGCGAGATGGTGTTCGCCTCTCGCGAGGAGCTGATCAAGGACTGGGTGCAGGCCATCGACCAGTGGATCGGGACGGCGAACCAGCGCGTCGCCGAAGCGGAAGCGAAGCGATGGGAGACGCACGAGCGCCAGCAGCGCGGCGTCGAAGAGACGAAGACTCGCCTCACGGAGGCCGACAAGTACCGCAGCCTCTGACCTCCCTGCCCTCGTGGTCGCCGCCACCTCGTTGACAGCCCCGACCGAGCGCAGCATCATGCGAGGCGCATGAGCCCTACCCAGGAGGCGCGAGCATGAACATCGTCGATTCGCAGGTGCACCTCTGGGCCGCCGACTCGCCCGAGCGCCCGTGGCCGCCCGGCCGCGCGCAGGAGGCGCAGAAGCCGTATCCGATCGGCAAGGAGGCCGTGCTGTTCCAGATGGATCTGGCCGGCGTGCGGCGCGTGGTCATCGTGCCGCCCTCCTGGGAAGGCGATCGCAACGACGTCGCGCTGGAGGCGGCGCGGGCGCATCCCGACCGGTTCGCGGTGATGGGCCGGCTGCCGCTCGGTGACCCGGCCAGCCGCGGTCGGGTCGCCGACTGGAAGAAGCAGCCGGGGATGCTCGGCATGCGGCACACCTTCCACAACGAGCACTACCGCCACTTTCTCACCGACGGCACCGCCGACTGGTTCTGGCCGGCCGCCGAGCGCGCCGGCATCCCGCTGATGGTGCTGATGCCGGGCATGCTCGATCAGCTCGATCGCATCGCCGGGCGCCATCCTGGCCTCAAGCTCGTCATCGACCACGTCGGGCTCAACGTGCGCGGCAAGGGGCCCAAGGTGTTCGAGGACCTCGCGGCCGTGTGCGCGCTGGCCAAGCACGCCAACGTCGCCGTGAAAGCCTCCGGGATGCCGTCGCACGCGTATGCCCTGCACGTACTACGAGTGCATCACGCTCTTCACCGAGCACCTGCCGTGGCTGAAGGGCGAGGACCTCGAGTGGGTGATGGGCCGCGGGGTCTGCGAGTGGCTCGGCTGGCCACTCTGAGGCGCGTGCCGGACGGGATCGGCCAGCCGGTCCGGCGCAAGGAGGACGCGCGGCTCGTCACCGGCCGCGGCTGTTTCACCGACGACGTCAACCTGCCGGGCCAGGCCTTCGCGGCGTTCGTGCGCTCGCCGTACGCCCACGCGCGCCTCGGGCCCATCGACGCCGCCGCCGCGCTGAAGGTGGAGGGCGTGCTGGCCGTGCTCACCGGCGCCGACGCCGTCGCCGACGGCGTGCTGCCGATCCCGCACAAGCCGGTGCCGACGAACCCGCACGAGGTACCACTGAGGAGCCCCGACGGCTCCGACTTCTTCGTCGATCCGCACCAGCCCCTGCCCACCGACCGCGCCCGATTCGTCGGCGAGCCGGTGGCCATGGTCGTCGCCGAGACGGCCGCCGCGGCCAGCGACGGCGCCGAGCGAGTGGTCGTGGAGTGGGCGCCCCTGCCGGCCAGCGCGGTGGCGCGCGAGGCGGCGGCGCCGAGCGCGACGCGGCTCTGGGACGAGAGCGCGTCCAACGTGTGCGTCGAATCCGCGGCCGGCGACGCCGCCGCCGTGGACGAGGCGTTTCGCCGGGCCGCGCGCGTCGTGCGCCTGGAGACGCGGATCAATCGGGTGACCGGGGTGCCGATGGAGCCGCGCGCCGTGCTGGCGGCCTGGGACGAAGCGAGTGGTCGTTACACCCTCCACGCCGGCTCGGGCGGCTCCTGGCGGATCCGGAGCGACGTGGCCGCCGCGCTCGGCGTGCCGTCGAGCGCGGTGCGCGTCGTGGCCCGCGACATCGGCGGCAACTACGGCACGCGCAACGCCTGCTATCCGGAGTTCGTGCTGGCGGCGTGGGCGGCCCGGCGCCTGGGCCGGCCGGTCAAGTGGACGTGCGATCGTCGCGAGGCGTTCCTGACCGACTACCAGGCTCGCGATCTCGTGTCGCACCTGGAGCTCGCCCTCGACACCGACGGCACGTTCCTGGCCACCCGCGGCCTGAACGTCAGCAACGTGGGCGCCCACGCGGTGTCGTTCATCCCGCTCGCCAAGGGCGTGGCCGTGTCGACCAGCGTCTACCACGTGCCGGCGGCGTTCATGCGCGGCCGCGCCGTGCTGACGAACACGTCGCCGACGACGCCGTATCGCGCGGCCGGCCGGCCGGAGGTGATGTTCGTCATCGAGCGGCTGATCGACCTCGCCGCCCGCCGCCACGGCTTCGATCGGGTCGCGTTGCGCCGCCGCAACCTGGTGGAAGCGGCGGCCATGCCCTACCGCAACCCGCTCGGCCTGCTCTACGACAGCGGGGATTACGCGGCGGCGCAAGACCGCGTCGTCGCGCTCGCCGACTGGGCCGGCTTCGAGGCGCGCCGCGCCGAGGCGCGCCGGCGCGGCCGCTATCGCGGCATCGGCCTCGCCAACTACCTGGAGCTCAACACCGGCATGCCGCGCGAGCGCACCGAGATCACCGTGCAGCCCGAGGGACGGATCGACGTCGTGCTCGGCACGCTGTCCTCCGGCCAGGGCCACGAGACGAGCTTCGCCCAGCTCGTCGTCGAGTGGTTCGGGGTCGGGCTCGACCAGGTCCGGCTGATCACCGGCGACACCGACCTGATGCCGGTGGGCGGCGGCTCGCACTCCGGCCGCTCGATGCGGCTGGGCGCGGTCGTGATGGCCAGGGCCTCCGAGGCGATCGTCGACAAGGGCAAGCGCCTGGCCGCCTGGCTGCTCGAGGCGGCCGACGCCGACATCGAGTTCGCGCGGCGGCGCTTCACGGTGAAGGGCACCGACCGCTCGGTCGATCTCTTCGAGGTCGCGGCCGCCGGGCGGCGCGACGACGCCCCCGCCACGCTGCGGGGCCCGCTGGCCGCGGTGAGCGACGAGACGATGAGCGTGCCGTCTTACCCCTACGGCTGCGCGGTGTGCGAGGTCGAGGTCGATCCCGAGACGGGCGCCGTCGAGCTGGTGCGCCACACCACCGTCGACGACGTCGGCCGCGCGGTCAATCCACTGATCCTGCACGGCCAGACGCACGGCGGCATCGCGGCCGGCGTCGGCCAGGCGCTGATGGAGGTCTGCGCCTACGACGAGAGCGGGCAGCTCCAGTCGGCGACGTTCATGGACTACGCCATCCCGCGCGCCGACGCGCTGCCGTCGTTCACCACCGAGATCAGCGAGGTACCCTCGACGTCGAACCCGCTCGGCCTGCGGGGCGGCGGCGAGGGCGGCACCACGCCGGCGCTGGCGGTCGTCGTCAACGCGATCGTGGACGCGCTGGCCGAGCTGGGCGTGGAGCACCTCGACATGCCGGCCACACCCGAGCGCGTCTGGCGCGCGATCCGCGACGCGCGCGCGCGAACGGACTGAGCCCCCTCACCCACCAGAAGGAGATGGACCAATGGCGACGCTCACGACGCTCGACACGATCCTCAGCGACGCGGTCCGGTCGAAGAAGATGCCCGGCATCGTGGCGGCGGCCGCCACCGGAGCGGGCGTCCTCTACGAGGGCGCCTTCGGCGTCCGGCAGCTCGGCGCCGAGGCGCCGATGACGCGCGACACGGTCGTGTGGATCGCCTCCATGACCAAGGCGATCACGGCGACCGCGGCCATGCAGCTCGTCGAGAAGGGCAAGCTCGCGCTCGAGGCGCGCGTCGACGCGGTGGTGCCGCAGCTGGCCGCCGCCCGGGTGCTGGAGGGGTTCGATGCCGGCGGCCAGCCGCGGCTGCGCGCGCCCAGGCGACCGATCACGCTGCGCCACCTCCTCACGCACACGGCCGGCTTCGGCTACGAGATCTGGGTCCCCGAGATCGCGCGCTACCAGACGGCCACCAGCACCCCCGGCATCACGACGTGCACGAACGCGGCGCTGACGACGCCGCTGATGTTCGACCCGGGCGAGCAGTGGCAGTACGGGATCAACATCGACTGGGTCGGCAAGATGGTCGAAGCCTCCGCCGGCCTGCCGCTCGACCGCTACCTCGAGCAGAACGTCCTCGGCCCGCTCGGCATGAAGGACACCTCGTTCAAGCTCTCGCCCGCGCAACGCACCCGGCTGGCCAGCGTCCACCAGCGCGACGAGCAGGGGGCGCTGGCGCCGATCGAGTTCGCGCTGCCGGAAAACCCCGAGTTCCTGATGGGCGGCGGCGGCCTCTACGGCACCGCCGGCGACTACCTGCGCTTCACGCGGATGATCATGCAGGGCGGCGCGCTGGACGGGGCCCAGGTGCTCCGGCGCGAGACGGTCGACCTGATGTCGCAGAACCACATCGGGCCGCTGGAGATCGGAGTCATGAAGACGGCGATGCCGGGCCTGTCCCGGGACGTCGAGCTCTTTCCCGGCATGTCCAAGAAGTGGGGACTGAGCTTCCTGATCAACACGCAGCCGCTGCCGAGCGGACGCGCGGCCGGCAGCCTCGCCTGGGCCGGGCTGGCCAACACCTACTTCTGGATCGATCGCCCCCGGCAGGTCTGCGGCGTCTTCCTCTCGCAGGTTCTGCCCTTCTTCGACGCCACCGCGATCGACCTGTTCGGGAAATTCGAGACCGAGATCTATCGCAGTCTGTAGGGGCGTTAAAGGATGTGGGGGCCCGGGCCGAGGCCCCCACGTCACGACGGGTTAACGAGGGCCGTCACGGCTCCGCCGGGGCGGCCCGAGAGAAGTGGGGGTTTGGGGGCCATGTCGGGGCCCCCATGTCAGACAGTTTTCACGTACACGCCCGGGGAGCCGGGCGCGTGACGCATGTGCGCGCGCATGCGCGCGGAGGCGGGCACGGCGTCGCGCTGGGCCGTCCATTCCGCGCTCTCCGAGACTTTCGGATGCTCGAACTCGTAGAAGGTCAGGTAGGTCGGCGTGCCGACGAGCGCGCGGAAGCGACGGCCGCGGATCACGCCGGGCACCTTCTCGTAGTTCGGCACGTAGATCGTGTTGTACCACTCGTTGAACTCGCGATCGACCTCGGCCGGCACGTCCATGCGCCCGAGCTGCAGCGCCGGCGCCATGCCGCTGGCGGCGGCAGCCGGCGTGAGCGCGCGCGGATGGATCAGCGTGTAGACGTTCCGGATGTAGGTCGTCCCGATCGCCTCCGGCGAGCAGCGCTTCGTCCACGGCGTCGGATTCTGCTGCACGCGCTTGTACGCCGCGCTGTCCAGCACCGCCGGGCTCTCCAGCTCGTAGACGGCCAGGTGCTTGGGGCCGCCCTTCACCGCCTCGTAGCGGGCCCCGGCGAGAAAGCCCGGCACCGCCAGGCGCTCGGCCAGGTGCTCCTCGTTGTACCAGCGGTTGAACTCCGCCTCCTTGTCGGCCGGCACGTCCGCCCACACCATCAGGAGCCCGGTCCCTCTCTTCACCGTCATCGTTCCTCTCCGTTGCTCGACGCTAGGCGGCGGCCGGCTTGACCTCGCGCGCGAGACGCTCGAGAGCGCGCATCATCGCCGGCACGCCGGCCCGCGGCAGGTCGAACGTGACCCACTCCGCGCCGAGGCCGCCCACCCGCCGAATGTCGGACGCCACCTCGGCCACCGAGCCCTGGAACGCCGCGCGCCCGCTGCCCCTCGGCGCGTCGGTCAGGTCGAGCGCGTTCCGCGGCGCGAGGCCGAGCGCATCGCGCCGGCCGCTGCGCGTCGCGAGGTCGCGCAGCGTCGCATAGCCCTTCTCGATGTCGTCGAGGCCGAGCGACAGCGGATGCCAGGCGTCGCCCAGCGCCGCGCAGCGCCGCACGGCCGGTCCGGAAATCGCGCCCGGCGAGCCACCGACCCAGATCGGTGGATGCGGCCGCTGCGCGGGGCGTGGGGAAAACGTGGCGCCGGCGAAGCTCACGTACTCGCCCTTGTACTCCGGCACGTCGCTGGCCCAGGCGGCCTTGATGGCCCGAAGATAGTCGTCGCTCAGCCGCCCGCGCTCCCGGAAGGGCAAGCGAAGGTCCAGGAACTCGGCTTCGTCCCAGCCCACGCCGACGCCGAAGATGAAGCGCCCACCGGAGGCCTGGTCGACGGTGGCGGCCGCTTTCGCCGCCACCAGTGCGCTGCGATAGGGAAGCACGATGACGCTGGCGCCGAGGCGTATGCGCCGCGTGCGGCCGGCGAAGAAGGCGAGCAGCGAGAACGGGTCGGGCCAGTGGCCGCCGTAGTGCTGGGTCGTGGCGGGCTTGGCAAGGATGTGGTCGGGGACGAAGACGCCGTCGAGGCCGAGCTCCTCCGCCCGCACGGCGAGCGATTCGGCCTCGGCCACCGTCAGTTGCCAGATCGGGAGCACGACACCGTAGTTCATGAGCCCCCCTATCTGCGGTGACCCTAGCCCATCGCGCCTGAAGGGTCAATCGACTCTGCGGTACACTGCCGGCCACGTCGTCAGCCCGCTCGATCGGAGGACGCTCAATGGCCAGCGCACGGGCGACCGGACAGTGGACCCGCCGGCAACTCCTCGCGAGCGCCGCCGCCGCGGCCGGCGCCGGCGTGCTGCCACGCGCGGCCCGCGCGCAGGCGGGGCCGTGGGCGCAGCGTCCGCCCGGCAACCCGGGCTCGGTGACGTTCGTCGTCTGGCAGTACGGCAAGATCTA
>VBPC01000278.1 GCA_005887895.1 Candidatus Rokuibacteriota bacterium | reverse complement strand
CGCCCGCGTCCTCGCCGCCTGGGTGCGACGCCTGTGCCGGCGGCTGGGTCTCGAGCGACCCGTGCTGTGGAGCTTCCCGCCGCACGTGAGCCGGCTCCTGGGCCGCCTCGACGAGCGACTGGCGATCTATCACTGCGTGGACGAGTATGCGGCGTTCTCGGGTGTCCCCCGCGACGTCCTCATCCGTCTCGAGGCCGACATGGTGCGCCGCGCTGACGTGGTCCTGACCTCCTCCGAGCAGCTCTGCACCGAGCGCCGTCCCCTGAACGCCCGCACGCATTTCGTGCCCCACGGCGTGGACGTCGAGCACTTCGCGCGCGCGCTGGACCCCTCCACCCGCGTTCCCGACGAGCTTCGCGGACTGCCGCGGCCCGTCATCGGATTCTTCGGTCAGCTCGCCGACTGGGTCGACCTGCCGCTCGTCCGCGCGCTGGCCGACGCGCGCCCGGCGTGGTCGTTCGTCCTGGTCGGACGGTCCACGACGGACGTCGACGTGCTGCGCGGGCCGCGCAACGTCCACCTGGTCGGTCTGCGGCCGTATGCCTCGCTGCCCGCGTACTGCCGCGGCTTCGACGTCGGCATCATCCCGTTCCGGACCAACGCCCTCACGCAGCGGGCGAATCCCTTGAAGCTTCGCGAGTACCTCGCGGCCGGCCTGCCCGTCGTCTCCACCCCGCTGCCCGAGGTCGCGCGCTACGACGGCCTCGTGCATCTGGCCGAGGGTCGGGACGCGTACCTGGCGCACATCGAGGCGGCCCTGCGCGAGACGTCCGTGGAAGCCGCGCGCCGCCGTGTCGACGCGATGCGCGGGGAGAGCTGGGAGGCCCGGGTCGGCCAGATCGAGGCGATCGTCGCTCCGCATCTGGAGCGGCGCCTGGCCGGGGCCGTGCCGGCCGCCGTATGAGACCGTCGCGCGCCGGCGTGCTGGCGGCGAAGCTCCTGAGCGTCGCGCTCGTTGGCCTGGCAGCGGCGCAGGCGGCGACGCCCGGACGCCAGCCGGAGCCGCCTCGCGTGCTGATCGACACCGGGGTGGCCTTCGCGGCGGCTCGGACCGTCGCGGTCCGCGCGGGCGGGGACCTGCAGGCGGCGCTCGACCGCGCCCAGCCCGGCGACGTGATCGCGCTCGAAGAAGGCGCGACCTTCGTGGGGCCGTTCACGCTGCCGCGGACGCAGGCCGACGGCTGGATCACGATCCGCACCAGCGCCGCCGACGACCGTCTGCCGGCGCCGGGGGTCCGCGTCGAGCCGGCGTACGCCCGCGTCATGCCCAAGCTCGAAGCGGCCCGCGGCTCGGTGATCGTCGCGGCGCCGGGCGCCCATCACTACCGCTTTGTCGGCGTCGAGATCCGGCCGCGGCCGGGCGTCGCCCTGGTCAACCTGGTGCAGCTCGGCGGAAACGAGCCGGCGGTCGACCTGCTGCCCTCGCACGTGATCTTCGACCGCTGCTATCTGCACGGCGATCCCGCCCGGGGCACGCGGCGCGGGATCGCGCTGAACTCACGCTACACGGCCGTCGTCAACTCGCACCTCTCCGACTTCAAGGAGGTCGGCGTCGATTCCCAGGCCCTGGCCGCCTGGGGTGGTCCGGGACCGTTCAAGATCGTCAACAACTACCTGGAAGCGGCCGGCGAGAACGTGCTCTTCGGCGGCGCCGATCCCGCGATCACGAACCTCGTCCCGTCCGACATCGAGTTCCGGCACAACCACGTGTCCAAGCCGGTGGCCTGGAAGGCCGACGACCCCGGCTTCCAGGGCGTGGCATGGACGATCAAGAACCTGTTCGAGCTGAAGAACGCCCGGCGGGTTCTCGTCGACGGCAACGTGTTCGAGCAGAACTGGGCGCATGCCCAGCGGGGCTTCGCGATCCTGTTCACCGTCCGCAACGACGGGGGGCGGGCGCCGTGGTCGGTGGTCGAGGACGTGACCTTCACCAACAACGTCGTTCGCCGTGTCGGGGGCGGCTTCAACATCCTGGGGCGGGACAACAACTATCCGAGCGCGCCGACCGGCCGCATCCGGATCGCCAACAATCTCTTCGAGGAGGTCGGCGGACCGCGATGGCCGGGGACCGGGACGCTGGCGCAGATGATCGAGGGCGCGGCGGACGTCACCATCGAGCACAACACCGCGCTGCAGGCCGGGCCGATCATCGTGGCCGAGGGCGCCCCGCACCGCGACTTCACGTTCCGCGACAACATCGTCATGCACAATGCCGCGGGCATTGCCGGCACCGGAACGGGCGTCGGGAAGGGAGCCCTGGCGACCTTCTTCCCCGGTGCGCTCGTCCGACGCAACGTCATGGTGGGGGGATGGGCGAACGCCTATCCGCCCGACAACTTCTTCCCGGCCGAGGTCAACGACATCGGTTTCACGGATCGCGCCGAAGGTCGTTACGGCCTCGCCGCTCGCAGCCCCTACCGGCGGGCGGCGACCGACGGCCGCGACATCGGCGTCGACGTCGACGCGCTGACGGCGGCGCTGGAGGGCCTCGGGCACCGCACGCTTCACGCGTTCGGGGCGGAACCCGGGCGGTAGCGGGCGGCGCCGCGGCATCCGCCGACGGCCCGCACACCGTCGCCGTTCACGGCGACGTCGCCCGCTGAACATCTCCCGGAGCTCATCGCGATCACCGAAGGGCAGAACCGACAGGATGAATCGTCGCCAACGTCGTCGTTCTTCACGCGGGAGGTGGAATGAGCACTGAGCTCGTCGACCAGGCGTGGTACGAGCGGTTCTACGGTGACAGCCGGGACAGCGATCTCGCCGTGCCACCGGCGATCATTCGACGATACGAGCAGGCGCGTCATCGGATGCTGTTTCCCCTCGAGGCGCTCCATCACTGCGTGGGCGACGTGCGGGACAAGACGTGCCTCTACCTCGGCTGCGGAGCCGAGACGTCCACCGTCCTGTTCGCCCTGAAGGGCGCGAAGGTGTGGGCGCTCGACCTCGCCGTCGAGGCCCTGCGCCGACAGAAGCTGATGGCCGTCGCCAATGGCACCGACGCACGGACCCATGCGGTGGTGTCGTCCTGCGACGCGTTGCCGTTTCGTGATGAGTCGTTCGACGTCGTGATCGGGATCGGCATCCTGCACCATCTGCAGCACGACCTCGACACCCCGTGCGCGGAAGTCGCTCGCGTCCTGCGCCGCGACGGTCGCGCGGTGTTCAGCGAGCCGATCACGCGGAGCCGCGTGCTTCAGCGCGTCCGCGGCTGGCTGCCGATTTCCCGCCCACGCGACGCCTCCCCCCAGTGCCGCCCCCTGGCCGCCGCCGCGCTCGACCACTTCGGGCGGCACTTCCTGGTCAACGTCCACGCCTTCGGCTTCCTGTCGCGGCTCAGCCGGTTCGTGCTGCCCGGCCAGCCGCTCGAGTTCGCGCCCGGCTGGAAGCGTGGGGTCGTCTATCTGATCCACGCTCTCGATTCCGTGCTGCTCCGTCTTCCCGGACTCGCCCGCCTGGGCGGCGTGGTCATTTTGAATTTCGAACATGCCGATGCTCCGCCTCGGCGCGACGAGGAGCTCCTGTGCGATCGTGGCTAATCGTCCTCTCGACGCTCGTCCTCACCGCCGCGGTGCCGCTCGCCGCGCCAGCGCAGAATCTCCCGGCCCGGCCGGCAGTGCTGCTGGACACCGCGTACGCCGCGCCGGTTGGCGGCACCATCATCACCGTGAGGATCTACATCCGATCTTCGGCAGTGGCGAGCCTGCCGGCGCCGGGGACCCGCGTGAGCCCCACCGACGCCGGGCTCATGCCGAGGATCATCAGCCCCAACACGATGCCGGCGCTGCTCGGCGACTTCGGCGCCCACCACTACCGACTGGTGGGGATCGAGATCACCGCCACCCTGACGACGCTGGACAGCACGGTGCAGAACCTCGTGTTGTTCGGCTTCCGGGCCGACGGCACCCCGGCCACGTCGATCGACCAGCTGCCCCACGACATCGTCTTCGACCGCTGCTACGTCCATGGCACCACGACCGGCGACATCCTGCGCGGCATCGCGCTGAACGCCGCCAGCAGCGCGGTCGTCGACTCCTACCTCGCCGAGTTCCACCACGACGGCGCCGATTCCCAGGCCATCGCCGTCTGGAATGGGGCCGGCCCGCTGGCGATCCGGAACAACTACCTGCAGGCGGCGGCCGAGAACCTGCTGTTCGGGGGGGCCAGCCCGACCATCGCCAACCTCGTGCCGTCCGACATCGAGGTCCGCCACAACCACTTCTTCAAGCCGCTGACCTGGAAGCCCGACGACCCGAGCTATGCGGGCATCCTGTGGGTGGTCAAGAACCTGCTCGAGCTCAAGAACGTGCAGCGGATCGTCGTGGACGGCAACCTCTTCGAGAACGTGTGGCCGGCGGCCCAGGCCGGGTTCGCGCTGCAGTTCACGGTGCGCAACGACGATGGCACCGCGCCCTGGTCGATCGTCCAGGACGTGACGTTCACGCACAACGTCGTCCGTCACGTGGGCGGCGGCGTCAACATCTCGGGCTTCGACGACAACGCTCCGAGCCTGCAGGCCCAGCGCCTGCTCGTGCAGGACAACGTGTTCGAGGACGTCGGCACCGTCGCCGCCGACGCTCGCCTGTTCCAGATCCTCGACGCCGCCGCCGACGTGACCATCGATCACAACACGACGTTCCACGTCGGGCCCACCATCTCCGCGGACGCCGCCCCGGCCGCGACCGGCTTCACGTTCACCAACAACATCGCCCCGGAGTCCGAAGGGGTGGTGGGGTCGGGGACGGCGGTCGGTCTCGACACGCTGACCACGTTCTTCCCGGGCTTCGCGTACCGCCGTAACGTCCAGCCGGGGGGAGACCCGGCCATCTATCCGCCGGACAACTTCTTCCCGCCGACCCTCGGCGACGTGGGCTTCGTCGACCTGGCCGGCGGCGACTACACGCTGTCGAGTCTCAGCGCCTTCAAGAACGCGGGCACCGATGGCAAGGACATCGGCGCCGATATCGCGGCCGTGACGGCCGCGACGGCCGGCGCCGAGGACGGCGGCTCTTCCACCCCGGCGCCGCCGCCGCCGGTGACCGTGGCCATCACCCAGCCCGCGGCCGGCGCCACGGTGCACGACCTCGTGCCGGTCACGGCGGTCACGACCGGCTCCGGCGTGGTCAGCGTGACGTTCACGCTGGACGGCGCTCCGGTCGGCCCGACGCTCAGCGCGCCGCCGTACACGTTCTCGTTGAACACGCGGCCGGTGCCGAACGGGCCGCACACGCTGTCAACCTTCGCCCGGGACGGAGCGAGCCAGGTCCTCGCCTCGGCCAGCATCAGCGTCGTCGTCGTGAACCCGCTGCCCACCGTCCGGATCGTGACGCCGAAGGACGGCGCGACCGTGAAGGGCGACGTCAAGGTCGAGGCGGCGGTGACCCGGTCGCCGAGCGTCGCGAGCCTGCAATTCGAGCTCAACGGTCAGAACGTGGGGGCCGCGTTGACCGCGCCGCCGTACGAGCTGCGCTGGAGCACGAGCGGCGTCCCGAACGGCTCGTACACCCTGCAGGTCGCCATCACGACGGTCGCCGGCGAGAGCGTCACGTCGGATGCGGTCAGGGTCGCGGTCGCCAATCCCGTGCCCAGCGTGCGCATCGCCACGCCGCACGGCGGGGCCACGGTGCGCGGCGACGTCCGGGTCGAGGCCGTGCTCAGCAATGTCACCGGCTTCGCCACGCTGCAGTTCCAGCTCGATGGTCGGAACCTCGGCGAGGCCCTGACCCGCGCTCCCCACGCGATCGCGTGGAACACTCGCACGAGCCTCGGCGGTCCCCACACCCTGCTCGCCATCGCGACCACCACCGGCGGGGCGACCATCGTCTCCGACCCGGTGACGGTCGTGGTGGCCAACCCGCCGCCGACGGTGCGGATCACCAGGCCCACGGCGGGAGCGACCGTCAAGGGCGACATCGAGCTCAGGGCGGCCGTCAGTCACCGGCGCGCCATCGCCAGCCTGCAGTTCCGTCTGGACGATCATGACTTCGCCCCGCTTCTCACCGGTCCGGAATGGGCGGTCCCGTGGAATACCCTCACCGCTGCTGACGGGGCCCACACGGTCCGCGCCGTCATCGTCACGCTGGCCGGCGTGACCATCACCTCCGATCCGGTGGCGTTCGTGGTCTCGAACCCGCTGCCCACGGTCCGGATCACCAAGCCCTCGACGGGCGACACCGTGAAAGGCAAGGTCCAGGTCCGGGCCGCCGTCACGGAGCGGCAGCGCGTCACGAGCCTGCAGTTCCAGCTCGACGGCCGCAATCTCGGTCCGGCCATCACGAGCGGCGATCTCGGGGTCGACTGGGATGCCGACGCCGCCGTCGCCGGCCAGCACACGCTGACCGCGGTCATCACGATCACCGGCGGCGGCCCCATCACGTCGGCGCCCGTCACGGTCACCAGCGTCAAGAAGAAATAGAAGTCGTGGACGAGACGGTCTTTGCTCTGTCGTTGCTGCTGCTGACGTACACCTACCTCGGCTACCCTGCGCTCGCGTGGGCCCGGGCCGCTCTGCAGCCCCGGCCCCCGCGGGCGTGGGGGATCGAGCCGGACGTCACCGTGGTCCTGGCCGTCCACGACGAGGCCGAGCGGATCACACGTCGGCTGGAGAACCTGCTCGCGCTCGAGTACCCCCGCGATCGCCTGGACATCGTCGTTGGCTCGGACGGCTCGACCGACGGCACCGCCGACCTGGCGCGGGCCTTCGAGTCGCACGGGGTGTCGGTGGTCGCGTTCGGCTCGCGCCGCGGAAAGCCGGCGGTGCTCAACGACCTGGTACCCAAGGCCCGGGGGGCCATCGTGGTGCTCGCCGACGCGCGCCAGCGGTTCGAGCCGGCCGCCCTTCGCGCGCTGGTCGCGCCGTTCGCCGACCCCGAGATCGGGGCGGTGAGCGGTGAGCTGATGCTCACCGCCGGCGAGGATGGCACGCCGGTGGGGGAGGGGGTGGGATTCTACTGGCGCTACGAGAAATTCATCCGATGCCAGGAGAGCCGGGCGGCGTCGACGCCCGGCGCGACCGGGGCGATCTATGCCATCCGGCGCGAGCTCTTCGAGGCGATCCCCGACGATACGATCCTCGACGACGTTCTCATCCCGCTCCGCATCGTGCGGCGCGGCTACCGGGTGGTGCTCGAGCCACGCGCCCGGGCCTGGGATCGCGCGGCGGCCACCGGGCACCAGGAGTTCACGCGAAAGGTGCGCACCATCGCCGGCAAGTTCCAGCTGTTCACCCGCGAGCCGTGGCTGCTGAGCCCCTGGCACAATCCGCTTTGGCCGCAGACCGTCTCCCGGATCGCCCTGCGCTTGCTGGGGCCCGTGTTGCTCGTGACCGCCCTCGGCGCCAGCGCGCGGCTCGCCGCGCAGCCGTTGTACGCGGCGATGCTGGGCGTCCAGCTGCTCTTCTACGGCGCCGCGCTCGGCGGGTACCTCGCGCGCGGGGCGCGGCGGCGCAGCCGGTGGTTGAGCGTCCCCTACGTCTTCTGCCTCTTGCACTGCGCGATCGTGGCCGGCTTCGTCCGTTTCATCACCGGCCGCCAGCGGGTGACCTGGGAGAAGGCGACCGCGCGATGACCGACCTGCTGGCTCCCGTCCGGTCGCTGAAGACCTCGCTCCGGGCCCGCCTCATCAGGCCGGGTCTCCATCGGCTCGCCTACGTCTCGGGGACCTCGGCGCTGCGGGCCCGCTCGCAGCAGGGCGACCGCATCCTCATGTTCCACGGCATCGACGGCCGGCGCTATCCGGTCGATGTGTTCGAGGCGCAGCTGCGCTACGTCCGCCGGCATTTCACGGTCGTGCCGCTGGACTCCATCGTGCGTCGGCTGGAGCAGCCCGGCGCGCCGTCGTCCCGATGCGTCGCGCTCACCTTCGACGACGGATTTCGCAACCACGCGACCACGGTGTACCCGTTGCTGCGCCGCCTCCAGCTGCCGGCGACGTTCTTCGTGTGCCCGGGCCTCATCGAGCAGGGCCGCTGGCTGTGGAGCGCCGAGGTCGACGAGCGCGTGGGCTCCGTGTCACCGGCGTCGCGGGGGACACTGCTCCGGGAGTTCCCGATCGCGTCGCCGACGGCGGCGGCGCTGAAGACCTGGATGAAGACGCTGCCGGTCGGCCCCCGCCTCGATGCCGAGCGCCGACTGCGGGCGCTGACGCCGTACTTCGCGGCCACCCCGGCGCAGCGCACGCGGCTGGAGCCCATGAGCTGGCGCGACCTCGCCTCGCTCGATCGCAATCTCGTGACCGTGGGCTCGCACACCATGAGTCATCCCATGCTGACCACGCTGGACGAGGTCTCCGCCCGGGCCGAGATCGTGAACAGCCGCCGCCGGCTCGAGGAGATGCTCGGACGTGCGGTCGAGTTCTTCTGCTATCCGGCCGGCGCCTACAGCGAGTCCGTGACGGAGGAGGTTCGGCGGCACTACCGGGCGGCGGTGACGACGGATCCCGGATTCGTGCGGCCGCACGACGACCGTCACCTGCTGCGTCGCGTGCCGGCGGTGCCGCAGCTGCCGTTCTTCGCCTGGCTGCTGCATCGCCCGAGCGCCTGAGTCGACGGCGCGGCGCGAGTGGCGACGCTCGCCATCGACGAGGCCGCCGGGGCGCGGGCGGCCCGGCGGGGGCAGTGACACGGATACTGACACCAGTGTCAAGTGGTCGACCGCCGAGGAAGCTGCGCGGGGTCGCCGAGCCGAAAATGTCTGCGATTTCCGTCGTGTACGTAGTACCTAAAGGTGTCCCGGGCGTGGCATTCGCCGTGCACAGCACCGGGTCGGCGTCGTGGAGAGCCCCTTCCCGAACCGGCACACCCGTCGCGAGGCGGGGCCGCAAAGCCACGGGTCAGGAGTGATCCTGATCGCCGGGCTGCCGAAGGAAGGGAGTTCGGACTCCCCGGGACAGTCGGTGGCCTCCCCGCCCGAAAGGAAGCCACCATGTCGCGTGGCTGCATGAACGCGAAGGTTGCGGCCTGCTCGCTCGTGAGCGTCGTGCTGGCGCTCTCCCTCCTGGCGCCCGCGGCCGTTGCGCAAGGCCTGACCGACGGCGCCAGCCATCCACCACCGACGAGCGGCCCGTCGCCGTATTCTCCGCCGGGCACGTGGCTGCCCGGACAGCCGGGCTTTCCCGCGGCCGGCCAGTCCTACGTGGATCCGGTCTTCGGCACGACGATCCGGCGGCTGACGAACGACTTACCGGGGGAGAGCTTCAGCGACATCTATGCGACGAACGGCTGGTGGAACGCCGACGGCACGCGGTTCTATCACCGCCGCCCCAGCGGCTGGGTCGTCGTCGACACCACCACCGGCGCCATCGTCCGCAGCGGGGTGCCCAGCAGCGGTCTGGGCTTCGTCAATTTCGACCCGGTCGATCCGAGCGTGTACTACTACATCAGCGGCGCCAACCTGCGGCGGTACTCGATCGTCACCGGCGCCGACACCGTGGTGAAGACCTTTCCGGCCACGCTGGGCGAAACCGGCGGCTCGAGCAATTACATCGATCGGACCGGCCGCTACTTCCTGGTGTACTACAGCGGCGCCTTGCACGTCTGGGACAAGACGACCGACACGATCTACGGCGGCAGCATCGTCACGACGATCGGCTCCGGCACCGCCGACATGTCGCCCGACGGCAACTACGTGATCATCGCCAAATCGCAGTACACCTCGTACCCGATCAACCACGCGACCGCCACCGTGTCGACGACCGGCACGCTGTTCTGGACGCTGTGCAGTGACCATCACGCCACGGTGTCGGCCAGCGACGGCAAGACCTACGTCTTCGTCGCCAACTGCTGGGACGAGGGCTCGGTGTTCCGCGTCGACGTCACGCTGCCGCAGACCGCCGGCAACATCCAGCAGCAGAAGAACCAGAACGTCCGACTCTTCTTCACCGATGGCCTGCACGACGCCGAGCACTTCTCCTGTGCCGGCAAGGGCGTGAACCAGGACTGGTGCTTCGTCTCCATCGAGTCGGACGACGATACGTTCGCCGACCAGGGAACGTGGCGCGCCTACAAGCAGGAGATCGTGATGGCGCAGATGGTGGCGCCGTTCACGGTCCGCCGGCTGGCCCATCATCGCTCGCGCAGTCTCAGCGTCAGTTACTATTACCAGCCCCGCCTGAGCTCGAACTGGGACGGCACCAAGGTCGGCTGGGCGTCCAACATGGGGTACAACGCCGGCGCCGTGGCCTACGCCGACATCTGGGTGGCCGAGCTGAACGTCAACGCGCCGGCGCCGGTGGCGAGCGGGCTCGTGCCCGACAATGCCGCGGCCGGCTCCGTGGGCTTCGTGCTGACCGTGAACGGCAGCAACTTCGTCCCGCAGTCCGTCGTGCAGTGGAACGGCGCGAACCGCGTGACGACCTACGTCGGCGCCACCCAGCTGCAGACCACGCTCACCGCCGCCGACCTGGCGACGGCCGGCACCGCATCGGTGACGGTCTTGACGCCGGCGCCCGGCGGCGGCACCTCCGGCACGCTGACGTTCACCATCACTGCCAGCGCCAACCCGCTGCCGGCCGTCACCTCGCTGTCGCCGACCGGCGTGAATGCGGGCGCGGCGGCGTTCGCGCTCACGGTGAACGGCAGCGGCTTCGTCGGCGGCTCCGTGGTCGAATGGAACGGTGCGGCGCGCGCGACGACCTTCGTCAGCAGCACCCAGCTGCAGGCCGCCGTCCTGGCCGCCGACGTCGCGACGGCGGGCACCGCCCCGGTCGACGTCACGTCGCCCGCGCCGGGCGGCGGCACCTCCGGCGGACTGACCTTCAGCATCAACACCCCGCCCAACCCGGTGCCGGCGGTGACCTCGCTGTCGCCGACCAGCGCGAACGCGGGGGGCGCCGCGTTCACCCTGGTCGTCAACGGGACCAGCTTCGTGGCCGGCTCCGTCGTGCAGTGGAACGGCAATGCCCGCACGACGACGTTCGTGAGCGCCACCCGTCTGCGGGCGGCGATCACGGCCGCCGATCTCGCGATGGCCGGCACCGCGGCGGTCCGCGTCTTCTCGCCGAGCCCCGGCGGCGGGACGTCGAGCGCCCTGACGTTCACGATCAACATCCCGCCCAATCCGGTGCCGACGATCAGCTCGCTGTCGCCGAGCAGCGCGAGCGCCGGCACCGCTGGCTTCACCCTGATCGTGAGCGGGACGAACTTCGTGGCGGCCTCCGTCGTCGACTGGAACGGCAGCCCGCGCGCGACGATGTTCGTGAGCGCCGTCGAGCTGCACGCCACGATCCTGGCCGCCGACATCGCGACCGTCGGCACCGCGGCGGTCACCGTGTTCTCGCCCACGCCGGGGGGCGGCACCTCGACCGCGTCGACGTTCACCATCAACACCCCGCCCAATCCGGTCCCGACGCTCGGCTCGCTGTCGCCGAGCAGCGCCGCATCGGGCGGCCTGGCGTTCACCCTGACCGTGAACGGCACCAGTTTCGTCACGGGGGCCGTGGTGAAGTGGAACGGTGCGGCGCGCGCCACGACGCTGGTCTCCGGCACCCAGCTGCAGGCCGCGATCGCGGCGGCCGACGTCGCGACCGTGGGGACGGCGTCGCTCACGGTCTCCAACCCGGCTCCCGGTGGTGGCGACTCGAGCGCGCTGACCTTCACCATCTCGGATACGAGAGCTCCCACGGTGTCGATCACGTCGCCGACCGCCGCGAGCATCGTCAGCGGGACCGTGACGGTGATCGCGACCGCCGGCGACAACACCGGGGTCGTCGGCGTGCAGCTCAGGCTCGACGGCGCCGATCTGGGCGCCCAGCTGACGGCCACGCCGTACTCGCTGGCGTGGGACACGACGACGGTGGCGGACGGCAGCCACACACTCACCGCGGTCGCGCGCGATGGGGCCGGCAACACGACGGTCTCGGCGGCGGTCACGCTCACGACCACCAACAACGCAATGCTCACGATCGCCACGGCGGGGACGGGCAGCGGCGCGGTGACGACCACCCCGGCCGGCATCGCGTGCCCGGGGACCTGCCAGAAGAGCTATCGCCTGAACACCGTGGTGGCGCTGACCGCGGCCCCGGCGGCCCGGTCGTCCTTCGGCGGCTGGAGCGGTGACACCGACTGCAGCGTCGGCCAGGTGACCATGAGCCGGGCGAAGCGCTGCACGGCGACGTTCAGCGCGATGCCCGACCTCGTCATGACCGCGCTGTCGGGCCCGGTGACGGGCGCGACGGGGACGACCATCGGCGTGTCGAGCACGGTCGGCAACGTGGGGCCCGGTGCCGCCGGCGCGTTCCGGATCACGTTCTATATGTCGGCGAGCGATCCCACGCCGGGCGCCGGCACCGCGGTGGGATTCCGCGACGTCGCGGGTCTGGCGGCCGGCGCCACCTCGCTCGCGACGACCACGCTCCTGATCCCGGCGGCGTTCAACCCGGGCCCGTACTATCTCTCGGCCATGGCCGATAGCGGCGGCGCCCTGCAGGAGGTCGACGAGACCAACAACGGCCGCACGGCGGCCGCGACGATCAGCGTCGCGCTCTTCCGGGCCGATCTGGTCATGACGACGCTGACCGTGCCGGCCTCCGGCGCGCTCGGCCACGCGATCACGGTCACGAACGGCGTCCGCAACCAGGGGCCGGCGCCGGCGGGCCCGTTCCGCGTCACCTTCTACATGTCGGCCACGGACGCGACGCCGGGCGCGGGGACGCCGGTGGGGTCGCGGGACCTGACGGCGCTCGCCGCCGGCGCCACCTCGACCGTCGCGACGAGCCTCACCGTGCCGGCGACGCTCACGCCCGGCGCCTACTTCCTCTCGGCAATCGCCGACAGCAACGGCGCGGTCGTGGAGCTGGACGAGACGAACAACGGGCTGACGGCGTCGACCGCGATCGGGGTGACCCTCTACGAGCCGGACCTGGTCGTGATGGCCGTGACCGTCCCGGCCAACGGCGCGACGAGCCGTCCGCTCACGATCACGAACACGGTGCGCAACCAGGGCCCGGCGCCGGCCGGGGCGTTCCGCATCACGTTCTTCATGTCGGCGACCGACCCCACGCCTGGCGCGGGCACGCCGGTGGGATTCCGGGATCTCACGGGTCTGGCGGCCGCGGCGATCTCGACCATGGCGACAGTCGTGACGGTCCCGGCCGGCTTCGCCGCGGGCCCCTACTATGTCTCGGCGGTGGCCGACAGCGGCGGGGTGGTGACCGAGCTCGACGAGACGAACAACGGCCGGACGGCGCCGGCGGTGGTCAACGTCACGCTCTATCGTCCGGACCTCACGATGTCGGCGCTGACGGCGCCGGTGACCGGCGCGGTCGGCCGCCCGATGACGGTCGTCAACACGGTGCGTAACCAGGGCCCGGCGCCGGCGGGAGTCTTCCGCATCACCTTCTACATGTCGGCCACGGATCCGACGCCGGGCGCCGGCACCGCGGTGGGGTTCCGCGATCTCACGACTCTCGCCACCGGCGCGAGCTCGCCGGCGAGCACCGTGGTGACGATCCCGGCGACGCTGACGCCGGGCCCGTACTACGTCTCCGCGGTCGCCGACAGTGGCGGCCTGCAGGTCGAGCTCGACGAGGGCAACAACGGCCTCACGGCCTCGAGGCAGATCACCGTGACGCCGTACCAGCCCGACCTGGTGATGACGGCGGTCACCATCCCGGCGCGCGGCGCCGTGGGGCGCCCGCTCACGGTGACGAACACGGTGCGCAACCAGGGCCCGGCCCCGGCCGGGGCGTTCCGCATCACGTTCTACATTTCGGCGACGGATCCGACCCCGGGAGCCGGTGTCGCCGTCGGGTTGCGCGACGTGCCGGCGCTCGGCCCGGCGGTCAGCTCGCCGGCGGTGACGGTCGTGACGATCCCGGCGACGCTGACGCCCGGCATCTACTACTTCTCCGCCGTCGCCGACAGCGCCGGCACTCAGGTCGAGCTCGACGAGACCAACAACGGCTTCACCGCGTCGAGCCAGGTGAAGGTGACGCTCTACGAGCCCGATCTGGTGATGAGCGCGCTGCGCGCGCCGGCCAGCGGCGCGATCGGCCGGCCGTTCACGCTCACGCACACGGTCACCAACCAGGGGCCGGCGCCGGCGGGGCCGTTCTGGATCACCTTCTACATGTCGGCGACGGATCCGACGCCGGGCGCCGGGATGCCGGTGTGGGTCTACGTCGTGACCGGTCTCGGCGCCGGCGCCAACCTGACGGCCAGCACCGCGATCACGGTCCCGGAGATGCTCGCGCCGGGCTCCTACTTCGTGTCGGCCATCGCCGACGCCGGCGGCCTGTCGACGGAGCTCGACGAGAGCAACAACGGTCTGACGACGTCGAGCGCGATGACCGTGACGCTCTATCAGCCCGATCTGGCGACGACCGCGGTGAGCGCTCCGCTGAGCGGCGCGGTCGGCCGTCCGACGACGATCAGCAGCACGGTGCGCAACCAGGGGCCGGCGCCGGCCGGCCCATTCCGCGTCACGTTCTACATGTCGGCGACGGACGCCACGCCAGGAGCGGGTGTGGCCATCGGCTTCCGCGACCTCACCGGCCTCGCTCCCGGGACGATCTCCACGGTCAGCACGCCGCTGACGATCCCGGCGACGCTGACACCGGGCTCGTATCACGTGTCGGCGGTGGCCGACAGCACCGGCCTCGTCACCGAGCTGAGCGAGACGAACAACGGCCTCACCGCGTCGACGGCCATGAACGTCACGCTCTACCAGCCCGATCTCGTGGTGTCCACGCTGACCGCGCCGGCCGCCGGGATGACGGGGCGTCCGATCACGGTCGCGAACAGCGTCCGCAACCAGGGCCCGGCCCCGACCGTCGCCTTCCGCATCACGTTCTACATGTCGTCGACGGATCCGACGCCGGGCGCCGGTACTGCGATCGGCTTCCGCGACGTCGCGGCGCTCGCCGCCGGCGCCGTCTCGATGGCGAGCACCGTCCTGACCATCCCGGCGACGCTCGCGCCGACCTCGTACTATCTCTCCAGCGTCGCCGACAGCGGCGGCGTCGTGACCGAGCTGGACGAGAGCAACAACGGCCGGACGGCTTCGCTCCAGGTGGCGGTGACGCTCTTCCAGGCTGATCTCGTCGTGACGGCGCTGACCGCCCCGGCGACCGCCGCAATCGGACACGCGATCATCGTCACGAGCACGGTCCGCAACCAGGGGCCGGCTGCCGCGGGCCCGTTCCGCGTCACGCTGTACATGTCGGCCACCGATGCCACGCCGGGCGCGGGGACCGCGATCGGCTTCCGGGACGTCGCGGCGCTCGCCGCCGGCGGCGTCTCGACGGCGAGCACGGTCCTGACCATCCCGGCCACGTACGGGACGGGCACCTTCAACGTCTCGGCGGTGGCGGACACCGGTGGCGTCGTCACCGAGCTCGTCGAGACCAACAACGGCCTGACGGCTCCGACCCCGATGACGGTGACGCTCAACTAGGCGACTTCGCGCCTCGCTTCGTGGATCGTCTCGCCCTCCGACGTCGTGTGGCCGCGCCGGGGTTCCGGATGTACGCTTTGTGCGCCGCCGCCCTTTCGTTCTCTCCTGACGGTGAGGAGCTGCGGCGCGATGCGATGGAGGATCTCGCTCTCCGCGGCTTCATCGGCGTGCTCGCGGACGATGCCGTCTCGCTACGCAACATCGAGAAGCTCGGCTTCAGACACTGGGCCAGCGGCTGGGCCCGCTATCGCTTTGGGCACGTGACACGCTGGACCACCTACGACACCGACCGGAACGGCCAGTGCGGGCTCCGCGCATCGGACTGAGCGGCTTCGTCATCGCCTACGGCCACCGGTTCACGGACCGCTTGGAATATCTGCGCCGGCGTCTGGCCTCGCCGGGGCGCGCGCGCTGGATGCTCGCGGCGCTGCGCGTTCGCCGGCTGCGATGCTGGTCGCTTCGTGAGTTCCGGCTGTACGTCATGCGCGCCGCGGAGCTTCCCCCGTCGACGGACGGTGACGAGCTACGGCGCGATGCCATGGAAGATCTCGTCCTCTACCGTCCCTACTCGGCTGGCGACCTTCCGGCCGGCGACTTCCTCGCCCAGGCGAAGGAGCGTCTGGCCCAGGGCTACCACGTCTACACGTGGGCCGCCGGCGGGGTGCTGCTGCACTACGCCTGGCTGGAAGAGTGCACCGAGCGCGCCGGCAGCGACTTCCACCACGAGTTCCGGCTGGGCGGCCCGGCGGCCGTGCTCTGGAACGACTACACGTGGCCCGCTGCGAGGGGGCGCGGTCTGCAGACCCGATCGATCCGGCGGCGGCTACGGGACGCAGCGGCCGCCGGGCATGAACGCATGTTCATCGGCGTCCTCGCGGACAACGCGGCGTCGCGGCACAATATCGAGAAGCTCGGCTTCAGGCACTGGGCCAGCGGCTGGGCCCGCTACCGGTTCGGGCGCGTGAGGCGCTGGATCACGCGCGCGGCCCCCGGCGTCGCGTCTGGATCCGGCACGCCCGCCGGTGACATGAGCGCTCCGTCATGACCCCATCGGACGCCCTCGCCGTGAGCGCCGTGATCCCGACCTACAATCGCGCGCACTTCGTCGGGCGCGCGGTGGCGTCGGCGCTCGCCGCGATCGCGCCTGGCGACGAGGTCATCGTCGTGGACGACGGCTCCATCGACGCCACCGAAGCCGCGCTGGCGCCGTACCGCGACCGCATCCGCTACGTCCGCACGGACAATCGTGGCGCCGGCGCCGCACGAAACCGCGGCGTGCGCGAGGCCCGCCATCCGCTCGTCGCCTTCCTCGACTCCGATGACGAGTGGATGCCGGACAAGCTGTTGCTCCAGCGTACCGTGATGGCGCGGCGGCCGGATGTCCTCTACTGCTTCTCCGATTTCGCCACCCGCGATGCCGACGGGCGCGAGCACCGGTTCTACCTGTCACGGTGGCATGGCGTTTCGAGAGGGTGGGAAGAGCGCCTGGGGCCCGCCGTTGCCTTCTCGAGCTTCGGACCGCTGCCGCCGGGTCGTCCGGACCTGGCCGTCCGGGTGGGCGACCTCTACCCGGCGATGATGCAGGCCTGCTACGTCAGCACGATCACGGTGATGGCGCGGCGGGATGCCGGGGAGGCGCTGCACTTCGCGGAAGACCTTCCCCTCTACGAGGATTGGGAGTGCTTCGCACGGCTGGCCCGGGCTGGACGCGGGGCGTATCTCGCCTGCGAGACGGCGCGGAATCACGGGCACCGCGGACCCCGCCTGATCACTGCCAACCCGCTGGTCGCCGCCGCGGCGCGCATCACGCTGCTGCAGCGGCTGTGGGGCGCCGACGTCGCGTTCCAGGCCATCGCAGCCGCCCAGTATCGCCAGGCGCTCGCCGAGCAGCACCTCGTTCGCGCGCGGGCCTTCATCGGACGTGGCCAGACAGGCCAGGCGCGCGACGAGCTGCGCCTGGCCGGCGGCGGCCCGCTGGCCTATCGGGCGCTCGCGGCGTTGCCCGGCGCCGTCGCCCGCCGCGTGGTCGCCGCCGGCCGCGTCCTGCTCCGCGCCTGACGTCAGGCCATCCTCGACCCCTGAACCAGGAGACGACGACCATGGCAGTGCTCGAGCTGGAGCGCCCGCTGCGGGTGACCGAGGTCACCGACCGCGGCGCGTTCGAGGCGCTGGCCCACGAGTGGGATGCCCTCGTCGCCGCGACCGACGATCAGATCTTCTACCGTCACGAGTTCGTCAGGACGTGGATCGCTCACTTCGCGCCCACGGCGCCGCTGCGGGTGCTGCTGGCGCGCGACGCCACCGGTGGGCTGGCGGCCGTCTTGCCGCTCGTGGAGCAGCGCACCTCGCTGCTGGGCGCCCCCCTGATCGAGCTGCGATCGACGGCGAACGCGCACTCGTGCCGATTCGATCTGCTCGCGGCCGACGCCGACCTCGCCGGCCGGGCATTCTTCGCGCACCTCGCCGAGGACCGGCGCTGGGACGTGCTGCGCATCGGCGAAGTCCCCGAAGGCGGCCGGGCCTGGACGCTCGCGGCGGCGGCGGCGGCCCGCGGCTATCCCGTCGCGTCGACCTCGGTGGATTCGCCGTACGTGCCGCTGCGGCCAAGCTGGCCGGAGCAGAGCGCCACGCTGCCGGCGAAGTTCAGGGCGAACTGCCGGCGGCGTCGTCGCAAGCTCGAGGCGACGGGCGCCGTCACGTTCGATCCCTGTCCGGGCGGCGACGAGCTCGACGCGTACCTGGAGGCGGGTTTCGAGCTCGAGGCGCGCGGCTGGAAGGGGTCCCGCGGCACCGCGATGGCGCAGTCGCAGTCGACGCGCGGGTTCTACACCGAGCTGGCGCGGGCGGCGTGGCGCGGCAAGTACCTGCGCCTGTACTTCCTGCGGGTCGACGGCCGTCCCGTCGCCTTCCAGTATGGCCTGTGCTGGAACGGCCGCTATCTCCTGCTCAAGCCGGCCTACGACGAGTCCCTCGCGGAGTGCAGCCCCGGGCAGCTGCTCGTGGAGGACGTCCTGAAGGACTGCATCAGCCACGGTCTGCGCGAATTCGACTTCCTGGGCGCCGACATGCCGTGGAAGCGCGACTGGACGGATCATGCCCGGCAACACTCCGCGCTGTGGATCTTCCGCAACAGCGCCGTCGGCCGGGCGCTGGCCGCCGCCCGGTTCAGGTGGATGCCGGCCGCGCGGCGACTCGTGCAGCAGTGGAGAACCGCTCGCCCGTGATGTGACGAGAGCGGCGTCCAGCCGTCGTCTCAGCGTCCCGCCGCCGTCCTCTCACGCGTCCCGTTCCGTCGGCTCTCGTCGCGCCAAAATCTTGCGGTGCGCAACGGGCCGTTGCCCAGCGCGACGGCGGGCGGCTTGTGCATCCGAGCGGCGGCGACATCGCCGGTCAGCAATTTCGCGGGTAACTGGCGCTGGGCGGCGGCGATGCCGCTTGGCACACGACCTGCTCATGGTCGCGACGCCATCCACCCGCGATGAGCGCCGCTAGCGGCCGACCATTGTGAAAGGGGAGTGTGACGACAATGAGAACTTGGCTCCGACTCTCCGTGCTGACCATCGTAATGCTCGCAGCCTTCCTATTGCGGGCGCCGGACGCCCGTGCGGACGGCGATTGTCTCGACTACATCACCGGCGTGGGACTGGTTCCCTCGATCAGCGGGTCCGGCAAGGCCGCGTTCGGCTTTGCCGTGGGCTACGGGACGCCGACCTCGCCGCTCGGCGGCTTCTTCGCCGCCACCGATCCGAAGGTGGGCTTCTACATGAAGTCGATCTCGATCGACGACTACGTCGGCTACTTCTGCGCCACCGCGGATGGCTTTCCATGCTACGAGCGCGCGTTCACCGGGATGGCCCAGGTGAGGTGGCCGGGCTTCAGCGGCGTGCGGCCGTTCCTGGTCGACACCATCGACTACGCCGGCCATGGCCCGACGACGCCGAGAACCGACTACATCGACTTCAACGGCGGCGGGTACATCAACGTGAGCCTCGTGAACCAGGGTGGTATCAGCATCCACAACGCTTCGACGGCGCCCGGCTGCGATTGAGCCGGGGCGTGACTGCGGGAGCCGCCGCCACGGCAGCGTCGGCGTCCTCCTCGGCTCGGGGCAATGCGCGGCACCGAGCCGAGGAGGACGCGCCGGGCGGCCCGCGGCGGCCGCTCCCGGTCACGCAATCTTGCAGAGCTGCGCAAGGACGCTTCACGCCGAGGGGGTCCACGCTCGGCGGCGAGGTCGCTGGCGCGCGCAGTGTCGTCACGTATCCGCGGCAGTTTTCGGAAGAGCCGCGACGGCTGGGCCGTGGCACGCGACGTGCTGCCGTGGCGCACGCCTCCTGACCCACGAAGGCAAGGCGGGGGAACAGACATGGCTCGTGGCCGAGGGCGCGTCGTGATGTCGGCGCTCATGCTGCTCGCGGGGACGACTGCGGCGAGCGTCCGGGGCGACGTGCTGCCGATCGAGAGCGCCAGGGACCGCATGGGCGAGCTGGCGGGACTGGCCGCCGGCGGGGCGCGTGCCGACGGCCGCCCGGCACTGCGCTCGCCGCTGCCGCCGGGAACCGCCATGGCGCTGGCCTCGATGCAGCAGGCGCCCGCGCTGTCGGCGTCGGGGGTGTCGCGCTCGGCCGTGCTCCTGGTCATCGGGTCCGGGCTCGTGAGCCTCGGGCTCATGGTGCGGCGGAGGCTGGAGCGCAGCGACAGCGAGAGCGAGGGGGCCTGAGCCATGTGCGGGATCGTCGGGTACGTCGGACACCGCAACGCGGCGCAGATCATCCTCGACGGCCTGCAGCGGCTCGAGTATCGCGGCTACGACTCGGCCGGCCTCGCCGTGGTCGACGGACGACGGCTCGAGATCCGGCGGCACCCCGGGAAGATCCGCATCCTCGAGGGGCTCGTCCGCGAGCAGCCGGTCTCCGGCGTCGTCGGGCTCGGCCACACCCGCTGGGCGACGCACGGGCGGCCGTCGGAGGCGAACGCCCATCCGCACGCCGATTGCTCCGGCCGCCTGGTGGTCGTCCACAACGGGATCATCGAAAACTATCTGAGCCTCAAGGAGCGCCTGATCGCCCACGGTCATCGCTTCCGCTCGGAGACCGACACCGAGGTCATCGCCCACCTGATCGAGTGGGAGATGAGCGCCGGGGCCGACGTGCTGCAGGCCACGCGCGCCGCGCTGACCCAGGTCCGCGGCGCCTACGCGCTGGCGGTCCTCGACAGCGCCCAGCCCGATCGTCTCATCGCCACCAAGCACGGCGCCGGCGCAGTGGTCGTCGGGCTCGGCGACGGCGAGGTCTATCTGGCCTCCGACATCGCCGCGCTGCTGCCGTACACGCGCGACGTGGTCGTCCTCGAGGACGACGAGGTCGCGGTGCTCGCTCGGACCGGCGTCACGCTCATCGCCGCGGACGGCGCGCCGCTCGAACGGCGATCGGTGCGGGTGGGGTGGGCGCCGACCATGGCCGACAAGGGGCACTACCCGCACTTCATGCTCAAGGAGATCTACGAGCAGCCGCGGGCCGTGCGCGACACGCTGGAGGGACGAATCGACAGCGAGCAGGGCAGCATCGCCGTGCCGGAAGCGAACCTCGACCCGGCCCGGGTCCGGGACCTCCGCCGGGTCGTCCTCGTCGCCTGCGGCACGTCGTACCACGCGGCCCTGATCGGCAAGTTCATGTTCGAGCGCATGGCCGGCTTGCCGGCCGAAGTCGACGTCGCCTCGGAGTTCCGTTACCGGGATCTCATCCTGGGGCCGGACACGCTCGTCATCGCGATCTCCCAGTCGGGCGAGACGGCCGACACGCTCGGCGCCGTCAAGGCGGCCCTGGCGTGTCGCGGGGCCGGAGATCGGCGTCGCCTCCAGCAAGACGTTCACGGCGACGGTGACCGCCTGCTACATGATCGCGCTGGGCATGGGACGCGCCCGCGGCTATCTTTCGGCGGTCGACGGCTGGAAGCTGATCGACGGCCTTCTGGAGATGCCGCAGATCATGCAGCAGGCGGTGGAGAGGGTCGACGAGCCGACCCGCCAGCTCGCCCCGGAGCTCGCCGGCCGCACGAGCTGCCTCTATCTCGGGCGCGGCATCCATCACCCGGTCGCGCTCGAGGGCGCCCTCAAGCTGAAGGAGATCTCGTACATCCACGCCGAGGGCTACGCCGGCGGGGAGATGAAGCACGGGCCGATCGCGCTGATCGACAAGAACCTGCCCGTGGTGGCCCTCATGCCGCGCGACGCCTCCTACGATCGGATGATCGCCAACGTCGAGGAGGTGAGGGCGCGGGACGGTCACGTGATTGCGATCTGCCACGACGGCGACGGGGAGGTCGTCCACCGGGCCCCTCGCAATCTCGCCAAGAGCGTGACCGTTGAGTGAGCGTCCTCAAGGCCGATCTGCACCTGCACACGCGGGAATGCGATCCGTTCATCACCTATGACGCCTACGGCCTGGTGGACCGCGCCGCCCGCGAGGGGTACGACGTTCTCAGCATCACCAATCACGATCTGCTGACGGCGGGGAAGCCGCTCACGGACTACGCCGCCGAGCGAGGCATCCTCCTGGTCCCGGGCGTCGAGGCCACCATCGAGGGCTGCCACGTCCTGCTCTACAACATCGACGTCTCGCTCTCGATGCTGCGCACCTTCGCCGATCTCCGGCGCTACAAAGGGCCGGAGTGGCTGGTGCTCGCGCCGCACCCGTTCTTCCCGGCCACGTTCTCGCTGGGCGGTCGGCTGCTCCGCGAGATCGATCTCTTCGACGCCATCGAGCTCTCTCACTTCTACACCCGGCACATCGACTTCAATCGGCCGGCCGTCGCCCTGGCCCGGACACGGGGCTTGCCGCTCGTGGCGAACTCCGACAGCCATCTGCCGCGACAGTTTGGAACGGCCTGGTCGCTGGTGGAGGCCGAGCCCACGGTGTTCTCGGTCCTGTCGGCGCTCCGTCAGGGGCGGGTCCGCCCGCGCAGCGCTCCGTTGACGCTGGCGGCGCTGCTCCGGACCGGCGCCGAGCTGGCCGCACGCGACGCCTGGCACCGTCT
>VBPC01000307.1 GCA_005887895.1 Candidatus Rokuibacteriota bacterium | reverse complement strand
GGGCCGGGTGGCGCCCCGCCGTCCGATGGAGCCCAGCCACGGCCGGTGCGATCGCGCCGCGGGCCTCGTGGTCGCACAGTCCCCACCCGGCCCCGCGCCGTCTGCCGTCGGCGGCAGGCTACCGGCCAGTCCAGTCGGGCTTGCGTTTCTCGAGGAAGGCGCGCACGCCCTCGTGGAAGTCGTCGGAGAGGTAGCAGGACAGGATGAGATCCTCGAGGTCCTTCGGCGCGACGCCGGCGATGTAGCGCCGCGTCGCCTCCTTGGCGGCGGCCAGGGTGAGCGGCGCGTGCTCGGCCACGCGGGCGGCCAGCTCGCGCGTGCGCGCCTCCAGCTCGGCCGCCGGATGCACCTGATCCACGAGGCCGATCGTCTTTGCCTCCGCCGCGCTCACGAGTCGCGCAGTGATCACCAGCTCGCGGGCGCGGACCGGCCCCAGCGTGGCGACCATCAGCGCCAGGCTGGCCGGCGCCAGGAAGTTGCCGAGCGTGCGGGCGATCGGCGCTCCGAACCGCGAGTGCTCCGCGGCCAGTCGCAGGTCGCACGCCAGCGACATGAACAGGCCGCCGCCGACGGCATCGCCCTGGATCATCGCGATCGTCGGCTTGGACATGCCGCCGATACGGTCGAGGACGCGGGTGATCCGCGCCTCGTAGCCGAGCGCGTCCTCCTTCGTCTGGAAGGCCTGGAACTGGCGGATGTCGGTGCCGCTGACGAAGGCCTTGTCGCCGCTGCCGCGCAGGATCATCACGCGCACGGAGGCGTCGCCGTCGAGGCGCCCGCAGAGGCCGTGCAGAGCCTCGTACATCTCGAACGTCATGGCGTTGCGGGCGCCGGGACGGTCGACGGTGACGATGGCGACGCGGTCGGCCCGCTCGAGCGTGAGATGGTCGGCGACGGTCTCGATCATGGCGCTCACGATAGCGCATCCGCGCGAGCGCCTGCTACTCTAGGCGCATGTCCCGGGCCCGCGATGTCGTCGTCGATGCCCAGCCCGACGAGGCGCTGCTCGCCAGCGTGGCCGTCCTGCGCCATCTGGGCGCTCGCATCACCCGCTACGACCCCGAGGCCGGCACGCTCGAGGCCCGGGTCCGGCGCTTCTGGCGGACGGCGCTGATCCGCCTGCGCGCTGATGCCGCCGGCGCCGGCACGCGCGTCACCGTCGAGAGCGACGCGCTGGGCTGGACGCCGATGTTCCGGCGCTTCCGGGACACCCTCGGGCACGTCGTGAAGGGCGCGTCGTGAGCCGTCGCGTCATCCTGCTCACCGGCTTCCAGGCGTTCGCGGGTCACGGCGCCAATCCGTCCCAGGACGTGGCCAAGGCCCTCGACGGGCGCCTCGTCGGTGAGACCGTCGTCGCCGGCGCCGTGCTGCCGGTCGATCACGCCGCGGCCGGGCCGCGCGTCGCGCGGTTGATCGACGAGCTCGATCCCCAGGCCATCGTGCACCTGGGGCTCGCCGCCGGCCGCGCCCGTATCGCGCTGGAGCGCGTGGCGGTCAACGTCATGGACTTCGACACGCCCGACAACACGGGCTACTGCGCGCGCGGCGAGGCGTGCGCGGCCGACGGCCCCGCCGCCTACTTCGCCACACTGCCGCTGGCCGCGATCCTCGAGGCGCTCCTCGCCGAGGGCGTGCCGGCCTACGTCTCGAACACGGCCGGGACCTATCTCTGCAACCAGACGATGTACGGCACGCTGCACCGGCTCGCCCGGGGCGGCCATCGCGCGCGGGCCGGCTTCATCCACGTCCCGCTGCTGCCGGCGATGGTTGCGGCGAGCGGCCTCGAGCAGCCGAGCATGGACGTCGGCCTCATGGTCCGGGCGGTCGAGATCGCTCTCGGCGTCGTCGCGCGCCCGGCGTGAAGGACCTCCGCCACAACGTCCTCGCCCTCGGCGCGGACTACGGGCTGTACATGGTCGGGCTGACATTCGCCTCGCAGTCCACGATCCTGCCCGCGTTCGCCGCCTGGCTCGGCGCGCCGAACGTCGTCATCGGCGCCATCCCGGCCGTGATGACGCTCGGCTGGTTCCTGCCGTCGCTGTTCGCGGCCGGCCACACCGAGACGCTGACCCGGAAGCTGCCCTTCCTCATGAAGTGGACCGTGTGGGAGCGGGTGCCGTTCCTGGTCCTGGCCCTGCTGGCGTTCTTCACGGCGGCGCGGTGGCCCGGCCTGACGCTGGCGCTGATGCTCGCCATGCTCCTGGTCACGACCGGCGTCGGCGGTCTCCTCATGCCGGCCTGGATGGATCTCATCGCGAGCGCGGTCCCGACGGCGATCCGCGGCCGCTTCTTCGCGCTGTCGAACTTCGCGGCCGGCCTCGTCGGCTTCGCGGCCAGCTTCCTGGTGACGCAGGCGCTGGCCCGGGTACCGACGCCCGCCTCGTATGGTCTCTGCTTCCTCGGCGCGGCCGCGTGCGTGGGACTCTCCTACGTGGCGCTCGCGGTGGTGCGCGAGCCGATCGCCGCTGCTGCCGCGGCGCCGGTGGGCCTGGGCGCCTACCTGCGGCGGATGCCGGCCCTGCTGCGGCGTGATCGTAACCTCTCGTGGTTTCTCGTCGCGCGCGCGTTCGCGATGGCCGGCTCGATGGCCTCCGGGTTCTACACGGTCTACGCGCTGCGCGCCTGGGAAGCGCCGGCGGCACAGGCTGGCGTCTTCACCGCCCTGATGCTCCTCGGGCAGTCGGCGGGCACGCTGACGCTCGGCTGGGTCGCCGACCACGCCGGCCATCGGCTGGTGCTGCTGGCCGGGACGCTCGCGATCGTATCGGCAGGCGCGATGGCGCTTCTGGCGCCATCGCTCGGCGCCTTCGGTGTCGTCTTCGTGTTCTTCGGCGTCCACATCGCCGCGATCAACGTGTCCGCTCTCAACGTCCTGCTCGAGTTCGCGCCGACGGCCGCCGCGCGGCCGACGTACATCGGTCTCGGCTTGACCTCGCTGGCGCCGATCGCGTTCGGGGCGCCGCTGGTCGGCGGACTGCTGGCCGACGCGCTGGGCTTCCGAGGGATGTTCCTCATCGCGCTTGCCTTCGGACTCGTCGGCCTGGTCATGCTGGCCACGCTGGTGCGCGATCCGCGCCACCTCGTGTTCCCGGGCCGCGCCGAGGAGGCGGGCGCGTGAGGGCGCTGCTGCTCGACCTCGACGACACGCTGCTCGATTACTCGGGCGGCGCCGAGCAGTGCTGGACGGAGGCGTGCGCGGCGGTGGCCCGCTCGGTCGAGCAGACGCGGCTCGTGGCGACGCTGGCCGAGGCGCGGCGCTGGTTCTGGAGCGATCCCGCGCGTCACCGTCGCGAGCGCACGAACATGCTGCGGGCGTGGACCCGCATCGCGGCCCGCGCGCTGGAGGACTGCGGCTGCCCCGACGCCGACCTGGCGGCGGCGATCGCCGCCGACTTCGCCGTCCGCCGGCGCCGGACCATGGCGCTCTTTCCGGAGGCGCGTGCGTGCCTGGAGATGCTCCGGGGGCGGGGGCTGCCGCTCGGCCTCGTGACCAACGGGGACGCGCGCGAGCAGCGCTGGAAGATCGAGCGGTGCGACCTCGCTCGATTCTTCGACGCGATCGTGATCGAGGGCGAGCTCGGCGCCGGCAAGCCCGACGCCGTCGTCTACGAGACCGCGCTGCACGCGCTCGGCGTGCCGGCGGGACCCGACGTGTGGATGGTGGGCGACCATCTGGACTTCGACGTGGCCGGCGCCCAGCACGTGGGGCTTCGCGGCGTGTGGGTCGACCGCGCCGGACTCGGCCTGCCGGCCGAGTCGCCGGTGCGTCCCGATCAGATCGTTCGCGCGCTCGATGAGGTCCTAGGCGTGATCGAGGCGCGCCCCGGCGGAGCCGGGGCGCGACGAGCCTCGTGGGGTTGGGGCCATTTCGGGGCCCCGCACGACGCTAACCACTCCAGAGAAGCGCCCCGGCGGCGCCGGGGCGCGACGAACGTGTGGGGGGTTGGGGGCCATTTCGGGGCCCCCATGTTAACTAAGGCAACCCGGTCGGGCCGGTCGAGGTCAGGCGCAGCAGCATCTCCGTGACGAGCGGCGTGAAGAGCATCACCACGAAGAACGCGGTCGCCAGCCAGATCGCCACGCGCACGAGCCTCACGGCGTTCCTGAGCTATCGGCCCCAGCGGTAGTCGCCGTCGGAGCCGCGGCGGCCGCGCCCGCCGCGGTCTTCGCCGGGGGCGCCTCGCTTGGGTCCACCCTTGCGGGGACCCTTGCCGAAGTCGGGACCACTGCCGGGCCCGCCCGGTCGCCGGGCGCCGCCACGCCGACCGGCGCCGCCTCGTCCCTCGGGTAGCGGGGGGGTCCATCCGCCACCACCACCGCCGCCGCCGCCGCCGAAGCGCTGCCCGCCGGGGCCGCCGCCGGGACGGGGGCCGAATCCGCCACCGCCACCGCCCGGCCGCGGAGAAAAGCCACCACCGCCTCCGGGCCGCGGGGCGAAGCCGCCACCGGCCGGGCGCGGGCGGGGGGGACCCCCGGCGCCGCGGGGTGTCGCGCGATCCACGCGGATCATCCGGCCGTCGAGCTGCGAGCCGTTCAGGCCGCTGATGGCGCGCTCGGCCTCCTCCTCGCTCGCCATCTCCACGAAGCCGAATCCTCGCGACCGGCCCGTCTCGCGGTCGGTCATGACCGCCGCCGACTGAACCGGGCCGAACCGGGCGAAGGCGTCCCGCAGCCCGTCGGTCGACGTGGTAAACGACAGGCCCCCCACGAACAGCCTCACCGACATGAGAGCGCTCCTTTCATCTCACTGGACTGGATGGTACTCAGTATAACGAGCCCTGCGATTGCCATGCCGACCAAGAACCGCGACCTCCACGGCAACGCTCCCGACGAGGCGTCGACCGTGCTGCTGCTGATCGACGTCATCAACGATCTCGAGTTCGACGGCGGCGAGGCGCTGCTGGCCGCGGCGCTGCCCATGGCCGAGCGGCTGGCTGCGCTCAAGCGGCGTGCGCGGGCGGCGGGCATCCCGGCCGTCTACGTCAACGACAACTTCGGCCGCTGGCGGTCGGACTTCCGCACGCTGCTGAACCACTGCCGGCGCGACGGCGTGCGCGGGCGGCAGGTGGTGGAGCGGCTGCTGCCGGAGAGCGACGACTACTTCGTGCTCAAGCCGAAGCATTCCGGGTTCTTCTCGACGACGCTCGATACGCTGCTCGAATACCTGCGGGCCAGCACGCTGATCCTGACCGGTCTCACCGCCGACAACTGCGTGCTGTTCACGGCGAGCGACGCTTACCTGCGCGACTTCCAGCTGGTGGTGCCGCCGGACTGCGTGGCCTCGATCGAGCGCGAGCACACGCACCAGGCGCTGGAGCACATGCGGCGGGTCCTCAAGGCGGATCTCACGCCCTCGACCGCGCTCGAGCTCAGCCGGGCAGCATGAGCGCGATACCGGTGAGCAGCGCCGCCCCCAGCGCGCCCTCGACCAGCACCTCGCGCGCCTGACGTCGAAGCTGGCCGATCAGCCACGTGTCGCCGACGGCCTCGACCCCGCGCTCGGTCTCGCGCTGACCGCGCGTCGCCAGTCCCACTCAGGTGTGGTCGCGGGCCTGCAGCACACCCACCGCGCCCAGGTAGAAGGGCAGGAAGAGCGCGAGCCGGAGGCCGCGGGGGGCGCCGCCGACGGCGATCCCGGCGGCTCCGACCACCCCGATCGCCATGAAGACGATCCCCATGAGCAGGCGGAG
>VBPC01000306.1 GCA_005887895.1 Candidatus Rokuibacteriota bacterium | reverse complement strand
CTCCGCGATTTCATGGGCCCAGCCGCTTTGGCCTTGATTCTGCATTTCGGGACAGCGACCGACTATCCAGCTTTCTGGGGGGGGAACATGACGCTTCCGACTCGTGGTCAACGCGGCTTCACGCTGATCGAGCTGCTCATCGTGGTGGCCATCATCGGCATCCTGGCTGCCATCGCCGTCCCGCTCTACGCCAACGTGCAGGCGCGGGCGCGCATCGCCAAGGCGCAGGCCGACACACGGGCCATCGCCTCGGCTGTCAGCATCTACTCGGCGCTCTGCGGCGGCCTGCCGGACAACGGCTCGTCGGCCAGCAACTGCCCGAGCGCCACGAACCAGTCGGGCGCGCTGCCGACCGTGCTGATGACGCAGCAAACGAACGCGCAGAACCAGGTCGGCGGTCCGTTCCTGAACTCGACGCCGACGCTGCCGGCCGGCTGGACGGGCAGCGGCACATCGTACAAGTACTCGAGCAGCGCGACCGGTACGTTCATGCTCTGCGGCAGCGGCGACAGCACGGCCGCCAACAGCAACGGCGGCGCGACCTGCCCATAACGCTCCTCTCTTAGTCCCATCCCCCGGCGCCAGTACGGCGCCGGGGGATCACCTCCCAGTCAGGCTGGATTTCGGATCAGCGCCGACCAGCGGTCTCAGCACGCCGTGTCGGCCGCCTTCATCGCCGCCCACACTGCTAGCTGAACCGCCCGCCACGGTGTTGCCGCCACACCGAAGCCGCTCGGCGCCCACTGCGCGTGCGTGGCGAAGACTGCTCGCTACTCGGTGTCCGCGATCTCGGGCGCATGCGGCGGGAGCTAGGTGAGGGCGGCGCGGAGGCGCGCGGCGGCTAGGCGGTCGCTGGTCGCCGTGTCAGGCACGGCATCACCGTTTCGCATCGATGGCACGCTACCTTCGTCACCATCAAGGCGCCCGGCTGTTCGCTGATGTCGTGGATGGCGTCGCGGGCGTCGGCTGCGCCGCAGCGGAAGGCTTCACGCACGGCTTTCTTGAGGCAGGACACGCACAGCGGTCCGTCGGTACGGATCGTCATTCCGACGAAATTTCGGATCAGCTTCGTATCGGGAGTCATCAGTTCCCCCCCCCGGGCGGCGGCCCGCATCTTCGTCTGCCTCCTCAGTGCCTTACCGAGCGCGGGCCTTCGCGATCGGCCACGTCCTCTCGTCGTGGTGATGATGTCGCGAATCAGCACAGCGAGCTGAGGATTGAGAGTCCTAGGCCTCCAGGGTGCCAGCTATGGATTAAGTCGGGAGTTCCCGCCTCACGTCATAATCCCCATTGCGCCATATATTTTAGATCACCTTCGTTGGCCCGAACGCTCGTTCCAAGAACATAGTCAGCTAGAGGGAACACAACATTGAAGTTCCTGTCGAGGTGTCTGTGATGCAGGCAGTGATATCGTGCCAGAAACTTATAGACCGGCCAGGAGCTGAAGACCCTCTGCTCAGGCTTGTGCATTTCCAGATGAAGTTTGTTCCACGCCCAGTGATGAAAAGTCATAGCGGCCACGAAGACGGCGGCCCCCTGCCAGGAGACTAATGCAATGAGCGCAGCAATTGGAATCGCCTTGATCGGCGCCTTGCGGACAGTCAGCCGTATCTCCTTGTCTTCACCACGAGCGACGGGTTCATCACTGAATATCTCGGCATAGTGTTTGTGATGCACAAGAGCGTGAGCCTCAAATACGCGCGTGAAGGACGCAGTATGCGCACTGAGGAAGTTCCTTCGGTGCATCAGCTTCCTGTGTACCTGGTGCTCGACAAAAGACATCAGAATGCACGAGAAAATGACCCACCCACCAATCTGCAAAATAAACATCAGCGCTCCTTGAATTTTCTAAGGCGGGAGGCCTGAAATGGAGCGATCGCTGTCCCGGTGATGGCGTCCGCCGAGCCGCCCGTCCCGTAGGCCAGCTCGCCAACACGTCCAAGCACGTCAACGGCAGTCATCGTCCCTTGCGGATTGTACCCCGACGCTCCCGGGGTTGGTGAGTCCAACCGTCACGTTCAGAGACCCCCCTGCCGGATCGCCACTGACTCGCCATCGCCTTAACTCCGTTGCCGGGTGAAGTACCGGGCATGCCGGATGAGGCGTCCGTCTGTCTTGAACAGCTGCTGCTCGGTCTACCGTGCCGAGGCCTTCCTGAAGGGCGGTGCTGGCACGATGGCCATCGCCGCGCGGCAGGAGACCTGAGCGAGGCGGAGCAGCTCTTCAGCCTGTGCCTCGCTGCAGGTGATCACGACCGTGTTCCGGCCGCCAGGGCTGCGACGCGGCGGTATGCGCTGCAACGCTCTCGAATCAGGGAGCAGGGGCCGGCCCTCCCTCACGAAGCCGTGCGAGAGCGGATCGCTGCGATCCCAGGCACCCCGGGGCCGCTCACCTTGACCGCCAGTTGACTCAGGGAACTGCGAGTACGTGGATGCCTGCATGGCGAAGGATCACTGCGCGCTCGCCAACGTCCGACGAATCGCGCATAGCTTCTCCTCGGCGACCTCCGCCGAGACGATCGGGTTGTCGGCGAAGGTGGCAAAGCCGCAGTCCGGTGTGAAGAGCACGCGGTCCGTCCCGAAGACCGACAGCGCCCGCTCGATGCGCCCGTGCGATCTCGTCCCCCGACTCCACCATCTCGAGCTTCTGGTTCACGACGCCGGACGCCCACGCGGACGTCGCCTCCGCCGAGACGATCGGGTTGTCGGCGAAGGTGGCAAAGCCGCAGTCCGGTGTGAAGAGCACGCGGTCCGTCCCGAAGACCGACAGCGCCCGCTCGATGCGCCGTGCGATCTCGTCCCCCGACCCTCGCGGAGCACGCGGACGATGTCCGCGGCCAGGTGCTCTCGGTCGCGATAGGCGCGATCAGAGATGCACTCCATCCACATGATCCGCGTCAACAGATAGGGCCCGGGCAGCGGACCTTGATGGGCTTGTCGGTGAGCGTCCGGGCGAACTGCAGCTCGTGAACGGCGAACAGGGACTGCATCTCCTTCTGGAATTGCTCCGGGTCATCCACGAGCGGTAGCAGGTCCGTGAGCAGGATGAGCTGGCAGTTGTCGAGGAGGCCTCCGACGAAGCTCGCGTAGTTGTCGCGGCGCTGCTCACCGTCGGTGACGACGTCCACCCCGCGCGCAGCTGGGCGGCCACTGACAGCCGCACCGCGCTGGTGCCGGGGCTGGCACCGGCAAGGTGGACGGAACCTGCACTGGGACGATGGCGTGCGGGCGCGGTTCGAAGAGCGGCCGTGAGCGCGCGGCCCGCCGCTGGGCCAGCGGGCCTTTGCAGACGAGGAAACTCCGGTCCTTGCCCTTCTTAGTCCACGAAACGCTCGTGGAACTCGAGGAGGTGGCCCGGCTCCAGCGGGTCCAGGTGCTGCCGGATCAACAGGAGCAGACCATTCCCGCAGTCCAAGGATCGCCGTCTCAACTGGGCATCCGCGCCCACGGAAAGATCCGCACGCGCTACACGCTGCGCCGTCGACGACCGACCTTCGCACCGACTCCTCCGTGCGGTGACGCCCGATCGCTGACAGGCGGCCGTGTCTGGACGCCCGATTTGTCAGGCGGGCACCGGGCGCTCCCCGATCCCGACGGCTATGCCCGCGTCTTTTCTGAAGGGAATTTTTGGCACCCCGGCTGCAGGTACGTCCCCCCGGCCTCTACTGGACTTCCTGAACCTTCAGGATGAGAGGTGTTATGGCGCTTCGACCGACCGACGAACGCGGATTCAGCCTGACAGACCTGATCGCCGCGATCGGCCTCATCGGCGTGCTGTCCGTGGTGTCCGTCCCGAACCTGCTCAGGTATTGGCAGACCTCCATCGTGAACGCCGGCGCGGACGAGTTCGCCACCGTCCTGGCGCGTGCACGGACGCTCGCGGTCACACGCAATACAGCGGTCTGCGTCCAAGTGACGGCGGCGACCGTGACGCTGCATCTCGTCAACTGCGCCGGCGTGCAGTGGACAGGGCCGGGAACAGATAGCGGCGGCGTAATTCGACTCTCGAACAATCTGCAGATCGGCGGTGGAGCGACCGCGACGTTCACGAGCTTCGGGAGCGCAGTTCCAACGGCGACGTTCACGGTGACCGATCCCAAGACGGGCCTGTCCCGGAGCGTCGTCGTCACCGCCACAGGAAGGGTGACGCTCCAATGAACGTTTACCGCGGGGACGAGGCCGGGTTCACGCTGCCCGAGGTTCTGGTTGCGACGTTGATCATCGTCATCGGCCTCACGGCGGTCGCGACGGGCTTCCAGTTCGCTGCGGCCGGTATCGCGACCGGGCGGAGCGAAACCGTCGCCGTCTTCCTGGCTGAGCAGCGGCTGGAGCAGCTCAAGGCGATCGCGCTCGTCAACTTCAACGGGCCGTGGCCATCGGGGCCGTCGCTGGCGGCGGGCACCACGACTGAGTTCTGCCAGAGCAGCGACATCGGTACGACCGGGACGAATTGTCAGAGCAGCGCCATCAGCGGAACCACTTCGTACACCCGGGCGACGATCATCACCGACAGTCCGGGGGGAAGCGGCTGCACTGGCGTGGCACCCCTGATCTGTAAACGAATCCGCGTCACCGTCGGTTATCGACCACTGACCAGCGGTGGCGATCTGAGCCAGCTTCGCCAAGTCGATGTCTTCAGCCAGGTGGCTCCGAGGAACTGACATGCGACGATCGCGGCCGATGCTGCGTGACGAGGCGGGCTTCACCCTCGCCGAGTTACTCATCGCCTGTGCGCTCATCGGCTTCGTCATGTCGGGCCTCTATGCCCTCCTCACGTCCGGACAGCAGATGTACCTGACGGGAACGAACCAGATGGACGCCCAGCAGACATTGCGGCTGGCCGTCCAGCGCATAACGACCGAGGTCCGCGATGGCGGCTATTGCCCGACGTGCGGGACGGGGTCCCCGGCGATCACGCCGTTCTCAGCCATCACGAGTGCCAACGCGACCGGGTTCACGATCCAGAACGACTGGGACGCCTCCTGGAACGGTGCCGCCGGCATCAACACGACCAGCGCCGTGAATTACGTGGTCATCAACAACGACGGGACCACAACGACGACGCAGCGAGGCGAGCAGAGCATCTACGCCTTCAGCGCCGGCACCCTCACCCGGCGGGAGATCGGCATCGATGCCGCGCCGGTCGTCCTCGCCAGTAACCTCGCCGCCTTGACATTCACCTATCTGGATCGCAACGGCACGGTGCTGACGACGCCGGTTCCGGCGGTCCAGGAGGGCAACATCCGAACGATCGTCATCAAGGCCGTGGGACAACCCCAGGTGCAGCCCTCGACGTTCCAGGCGGGCAGGGTGCAGGTAGCCATGACGGATACGGTCCGTCTCAGGAACCGGGCCCCGTGACAAGGGGCTGAGGACTCGACGATGCTGACGTGGCCAAGGCCATTGAGCAACGAGCAGGGCGTGGTACTGGTCCTCTCCCTCATGATGCTGCTGGCGCTGACCGGCTTGGTGATGGCATTCCTGGCCGCCAGCGCTCTGGAGCCTCAGATCTCGCGCAACATGGCCGACTCCGCGCGGGCGCGCTACCTCGCCGAGACCGGCATCGAGATCGGTTTCAACCTCCTCGTGAACACGTCTGACGCCTCGCAGTCCTTCACGCCGGCTCTCGCCGGGGCGACCGGCACCGCCCCCTGGGTGACGCTGATCAACACTGGGACGCTGGCCAACGTCACCACGGGAGGCGCCGCCGCGGAGACGACCTTCGCCGGCACCTACACCGTATCGGTGCGCAATGACTCCCAGGCCGGCGACCCGACGCTCACCGGCCAGAGCAACGCCGGGGAGACGCTGACATCCGACACCAACAAGATCGTCATCATGCGCTCGACGGGCACCTTCAATGGCGCCACCAAGATCATCGAGGTCGTCGTGAAGCGGCAGCCACTCCCGCCGTTTCCGGGGGCGGTGAACATGCCAGGCTTCCAGTCGGACACGTTCATCAACAAGACCAGCTTCACCATCGACGGGCGTGACCACAGCTGCTCATCGAACTGCGACGTCCAGTCGAACTGGGTGCTCAGCGGCGGCGCCTCCAAGTACGGGATTGCTACGAACACCGGCACCCAGACCAACATCGGCCGGACCTACGAGGCCAACGTCGAGAGCGCCGTAACCGGCTCGAGCAGCAAACTGGCGTCGATCACCGGCCAGAACCAGACGGGTTCGGGGACAACGACCGGAGTGAACACCATCGCCCCCGACGCCTCCCTGAACCCGACCATCCTGCAGCAATACCTCGAGGCCGTGAAGACCTTCCCCGGCACGACGATCTTGCAGTCGACTCAGGCCTGCCCGATGCAGCTCACCGGGAACGCGACGCCGAGCAATACGCCGACGCTCACCAACGGCTGCACCGGCGCCAACGGCGTGAACCAGACGCTCAACCTTGGGTCCCGCACCGATCCCCGGCTCGTCTACTTCAGGGGCGACACCGATCCGACCTCGCTCTTCACGGGACTGACGTTGAACAGCGGCATCAAGGGGGCCGGCATCCTGGTCATCGAGGACGGCGACGTCAGGAACCTCGGCAACTTCACCTGGGACGGCGTCGTCATCGTGACCGGCCACTACGTCGGCGCGGGCTTCATGAGCGGCAGCAGCACGACGGTTCGCGGGGCGTTTGTCTCGAGCGAGCTCGAGGCCAGCGAGGCCAGTGGCTACGAGTTCTACCTGGATGGGAGTGCGACGAACTTCCTCGTCGAGAGCAGCCAGCAGATGCTCGACCTGGTCCAGCTCACGAGGGGTACGCATATGCTGACGAACTGGCGCGAGTACTAAGCCGTGCGCGTATTCTTCCTCATCGCCGCCCTCGGGCTTACGCTGGCGGCGTGCCAGAGTTCCCCACCTCCGCCCACGAGCTCGGCTGGCTCGCTCACCGGGCGGCTGAGCGCCGAGGGCGACGCGCTCATGGCTCAGGGGGACTACGAGCGCGCCGCCGTCAAGTATCAGGGCGCGCTGAACGAGGCGCCCAACGAGATCGCCATCCGGTATGCGCTCGCGGTGGCGCTGTCCTACACGACGCGCCGGGACGAGACGATTCAGCAGTTCAAGATCGTGGTGAGCCGCGGCCAGCCGAGTTCTGCCGAAGTCAAGGCGGCGCGCGAGTGGCTGGCCAGCGTCAACGGGCTCGAGAACACGAGCGTCCCGGTCATGCCGAGCATCGCCCAGGGGGAAGGCAGAGCCGCCCAGACCGGCCGCGTCTTGGGCCAGATCCGGTGGCACGACATCGATCCCCACGACCGGATGGTGCGCATCACTGTCAGCCTCACGGGTGAGGACGTCGCGACACGGAACGTCACGATGACGCGGCCGTTCAAGATCGGCCGTCCGTACGAGTTCCGTAACATCCCTCCCGGGTCATATCGGCTTGTGGCTGAGGTCGGTGGGACGCCAATGTGGGACGTGAAGATCGACGTCAGCGCCGACAATGACACCCCCCTCGATCTCACCGACGCCAACAGCACGGTCCCCAAGGACTTCAATCCCACCAGCAGCTGACCAGCTCGGCCCCGGCGGATGGCCAAGCCGCGCCGGCGAACGTGCATCGCTTTTTCCTTTTCCCGCGAGGCGAGGACGTCTCTGTGCAGAGATTGCTACACGGTTTCCGTCACCTATAAGGTTGATCTGGGCATCCGCCCACGCCAGGTGCCGACGTGTGAGGACGCGAGGGGCCGAGGTCGGCGAACACCGAGCCCCTGAGCCGGCAGGCGATACGGCGCAAGGGTTTCGGGCACAGCGATCGCCGTGAGTCCCCTCGGCGCTTGGCGGCGCCCGGCAGCATCACCAAGCCATCCACGGTGAACGGAGCGGCCCGGCGCATCTCCCCGGCGTTGCTCTTGCACTGCGCATCGTTCGCTGCGGCTGACGGTAGGAGGGTTCAGGCATGAGCTGGAGAATTCCGCGCCGCTGGGGAGTCGTCGTCGCCATTGTCACGCTGGCCGGGTGGCCCACGGCTGGCGCTGCGCAGACCGCGATCGGACACGCGAGAGCGGTGCAGACGACCGTTCTCGGGAGCACGACGGTCCTCTCCGACACCGGAGCGCTCTCGGGTAGCGACGATGCCCTGCAAGCGTCCCAGGTGACGGGGGCCGTCCCCTCGGTGCTCACCGCCGAGGCTCTCCACGCCACGACGATCGGCGGGCCGGATCAGGCGGCCTCCGAGGCGTCGCTGGCGGCCCTGCGTCTGACCGTGGCCGGGTACGGGATATCAGCCGGGTTCGTCATGGCGCGGGCGGCGGCGATCCTGGGCGGGGGGAGCGCTGGCGATACCGCCATCGATGGCCTT
>VBPC01000277.1 GCA_005887895.1 Candidatus Rokuibacteriota bacterium | reverse complement strand
CTCCAGCGCCGCCCGGGCGGGCTCGCGCAGCCCGCGCTCGCGGGCGGCCGGGCGCCAGAAGCGGAAGCTGTGCCCGGCGTGGGCCTGGACGGCCAGCGCGACGTTGTCCAGGGCGGTGAACTCGCGAAAGATGCTGGTGACCTGGAACGAGCGCGCGATTCCGCGCAGCGAGCGGGCGGGGGCCGGCAGCATGGTGACGTCCTCGCCGGCGAAGCGGATGAGGCCGGCGTCGGCCCTCAGCTCGCCGGAGAGCTGCGCGATGAGCGTCGTCTTGCCGGCGCCGTTGGGGCCGATGAGCGCCAGCGTCTCGCTCTCGGCGACGTCGAGGTCGACGCCGTCGGTGGCGACCAGCCCGCCGAACCGCTTGCACAGTCCGCGGACGGCCAGTAGCGGCTCAGCCATCGCGGGGGGCGGAGCCGGGCAACAGCCCGTAGAGCCCGCGCCGTGCATAGAGAACGACGAGGACCAGCAGCGGCCCCAGGACGATCTGCCAGTGCACCGTCCACGCCGACAGGACGTCCTCGAGCAGCAGGTAGGCGGCGGCGCCGAGCACGGGGCCGACGAGCGTCCCCATGCCGCCGAGGATGACCATCACCATGATCTCGCCCGAGCGCGTCCAGTGCATGTAGCTCGGCGTCACGTAGTCGGTCTGGTTGGTGAGCAGCGCCCCGGCCAGCCCGCACCCCGCGCCGGCCAGCACGAACGCCGCCAGCTTGTAGCGGAACGTCGAGAAGCCGATCGCGCGCATGCGGGCCTCGTTCGACCGGGTCGCGCGGATCACGATGCCGAAGCGCGCGTGAACGAGCCGGTGACCGAGCCAGAGCAGGCCGACGAGGATGGCCAGCACGACGTAGTAGAAGACGGTGGCGTCGGCCAGATCGAGCGCCGGCAGCCGGCTGCGGCGGGCCAGCCGCATGCCGTCGTCGCCGCCCCACGCGTTGATGGAGATGCCGAGGTAGTAGAACATCTGGGCGAACGCCAGCGTGATCATGATGAAGGACATGCCGCTGGTGCGCAGCGACACGGCGCCGATGACGAGGGCCGCCGCCGCCGAGGCCAGCACGGCCAGCGTCCACTGCACGAGCCCGCTCTCGATCCCGTAGAACGCCGGCACCGCGACGGCGTAGGCCCCGATGCCGAGGTAGGCGGCGTGGCCGAAGCTCACCATGCCGCCGTAGCCCAGGATGAGATCGAGGCTCACGGCGGCGATGGCGAAGATCATGATCCGGCGGAAGAGGTCGAGGTAGAACGGCTCGTTCAGCGTCGCCGCCGCCGCCGGCACGAGGGCGAGGACGAGGAACCCGGCGACGAGCACGACGGCCTGCCCGCGCGAGATCATCGCTCAGCTCCTGACGGCCGGGAACAGTCCCCGGGGCCGGAAGAACAGCACCGCCGCCATCAGGAGATAGATCAGCATCGAGGCCAGCGCGGGACCGGCGCTCTGGGCCGCGACCGGGCCCAGCGTCGTGCTCAGCAGCGGCTTCAGGAACGCCCGCCCGAGCGTGTCCACCATGCCGACCACCACCGCGCCGACGAGCGCGCCCCGGATCGAGCCGATGCCGCCGATCACGATGACCACGAGCACCTGGATGAGGATCTCCTCGCCCATGCCGGGCTGGACGTTGTAGATCGGGCCCGCCATGAGACCGCCCAGCGCGGCCAGCGCGGCGCCGAAGCCGAAGACCAGCGTATAGAGCAGCCGGATGTTCACGCCGAGCGCGGCCACCATCGTGCGGTTGCTGGCGCCGGCACGGATGAGCATGCCCAGGCGGGTGCGGTTCACCAGCACGTACAGCACGAGCGCGACCGCCAGGCCCACCAGGATGATCACGGCGCGGTAGGCCGGGTAGCGGACGCCGGGCAGCACCATGATGTGACCGGCCAGCGCGCGCGGCACCCGCGTGAAGAGCGCCGTGCGGCCCCACACGATCGCTACCGCCTCGTTGAAGAAGAGGATCAGGCCGAAGGTCGCCAGCACCTGGTCGAGATGGTCACGCTCGTAGAGCCGTCGGAGCGCGATCACCTCCACCAGCATGCCGATCGCCAGCGTCGCCGGCAGCGCGAAGAGGACGCCCAGCAGGAACGACCCGCTCCAGTTGAAGACCGCGGTGGCCAGGTAGGCGCCGACCATGTACAGCGAGCCGTGCGCCAGGTTGACGAGGTTCATGATGCCGAACACGAGCGTGAGCCCGGCCGCCATCAGGAACAGCATCACGCCGAGCTGCAGGCCGTTCAGGCACTGCTCGGCGACGAGGAGCGCCGTCAATGCTGGCCCGCGCCGGCGCTCACTTCATCGGACATTCCTGGTAGTAGGCGTCCTTGTGGTTCTCGAAGACCGTCTTCTGGATCTGCATCTCGACCTCGCCGCCGCCGCCCTTGACGGCCTTGAGCAGGTAGAAGTTCTGGATGGGGAAGTGGTTCGTGTTGTAGGTGAACTTGCCGCGGGTCGACCGGAAGTCGGCCCGGCTCATGGCGGCGATCATGCCCTTCTTGTTCGAGAGATCGCCCTTCACGGCCCTGACCGCCGAGTCGATCAGCAGGATGCCGTCGTAGCTCTGGGCGCCGTAGTAGGACGGCGTGTAGCCGAACTTCTTGCGGAAGTCGCCCACGTACTTCGCGTTCGCCTCGTTCTTGAGATCGGGGCTCCAGTAGCGCGTCTCCCAGCTGCCCAGCGCGGCGTCACCGAGCGCGGGCAGCGTGACTTCGTCCACCGTGTAGACGGAGTAGAGCGGGTATTGCTCGCGCAGGCCCGCCTGCACGTACTGCTTCACGAACTGGATGCCCATGCCGCCCGGGTAGAACACGAAGACGGCCTTGGGATTGGCGGCGCGGATCTGGCTGATCTCGGCCTGGTAGTCCTGCTGGCCGAACTTCGTGTAGACCTCGTCGACGATCTTGTTCTTGAAGAAGCGCTTGAAGCCCGTGACCATGTCCTTGCCGGCGGCGTAATTGGGCGCCAGGACGTAGACGTCGGTGATGCCCTGGTCCTGCATGTACTTGCCCATGGCTTCCGGCGTCTGGTCGTTCTGCCACGAGGTGGCGAAGAAGAGCTCGTGGCACTGCTTGCCGGCGAATTCGTGGGCGCCGGCGTTGGTGTCGATCATGAACGTGCCGCTGCCGGTGACCGTCGGCGCCACCGCCAGCAGGACGTTGGACCAGATCACGCCGGCCACGAAGTTGACCCGGTGCTTCTTGAGCATCTCGTCGGCCACCTGCTTGCCGACGTCGGGCTTGGCCTGGTCGTCACCGTAGGTCACTTCCGTCTCCAGCCCCCCGACCTTGCGGCCGAGGTGATCCAGCGCCAGCTCGACGGAGTCCTTCATGTGCTTGCCGATGACGCCCTGCGGGCCCGACAGCGTCGTGATGAAGCCGATCTTCAGCGTCTCGGCCGCGCGGGCCTGGCTCGCGAGCAATCCGGCAACGAGGACCAGGACGGCGGCGCTTCGGGGTGTGCGCACGATGGCCTCCTTCGCTTGGCGCGCGATTCTATCGCAATTCACGGCACCTTGCGCCGACGATCGGCCGGTGGCACCGCCAGACCCAGGGCGTCGATAGGATGCTCCCGCCTCCTCGCGACGCTCACTCTAGCGCGGGATCCAGGCGATCGCGTCGATCTCGACGTTGACGCCGGCGCGCGGCGCGGCGGCCTCGACGGTGGTCCGCGCGGGCTGCACGCCCTTGAAGTAGTCGCGGAACACGCGGTTGAAGACGTCGAAGTCCTTCATGTCGCGCAGGAACACGCCCACCTTGACGACGTGCTGCAGCGACGTGCCGGCCGCCTCCAGCACCTGGACGATGTTGTCGAGCGTGACGCGCGTCTGCTCGGCCAGGTCCGTCGAGACGACCTGTTTGGTGGCGGGATCGAGCGGACCCTGCCCGGAGACGAAGACGAACTCGCCGCACTTCACGCCCTGGGCGATCGGCGACTCCATGCCCGGCGAGAAGCCGGTGGTCGGCGCCGCCCTGGTGTAGACGACTTCCGGTTTCACGTGACGTCCTCCTTGCCTCAGCGCGAATAGACGATGCGGCCGCCGCGCAGGGCGTAGCGGACGCGAGCCAGGGCGCGGATGTCGCGCTCGGGGTCGCCGTCGACCACGGTGAGATCGGCCGCCAGCCCCGGCGCGACGCGCCCGGTGAGCGCCGCCACGCCGAAGCGCTCGGCCGGCGCCGTCGTCAGCGCGGCGAGAATCCGGGCATACGAGAGACCGGCCCCGGCGAGATGCACGTACTCGTCGGTCGGGTCGTACTCCGTCATGTATCCCACATCCGTCCCGAACAGCACCTGCCCGCCGGCGTCGGCAAAGGCCCGCACCTGCGCCTGACCATTGCCGAGCACACGCTGGACGACCTCGGCCGGCAAGACGAACTTCCGCAGCTCGTAGGGCCAGAGCTTGAGCGTCGGGATCAGCGCCATCCCACGCTCGCGCATGCCGCCCGGCAGCGAGCGATCCCACGGTCCGTCGAGCTCCGTCGGAAACGTGTGGGCCAGGATGTCGACACCGCCCTCGAGCGCGGCGCGCGCGCCGGCGCTGTTGGAAGGATGCGCGAACACCAGCTTGCCGCGCCGATGGGCCGCTGCCACGGCGGCGCGAACGACGTCGACCGGCATGACGACGATCACGCCCCGCTCGGCGAAGGAGCCGGTGAAGAGCTTGATCGCGTCGGCCCCGGCGTCGACGGCCTGCGGCACCAGGCGCTCGGCGTCGGCGGGCGCGCTCAGCTCGGGGAGCCGCATCGGCCGCAGGTAGTAGGGACTGCCGCCGGGCGGGACGAAGCTTCCGCTCGCCATCCTGATCGACGGTCCGGCGATCTCGCCCGACTCGAGGCGGCGACGCAGCGCGGCGGTGTTGCCAGGCAACGAGCCGGTGTCGAAGACGTGAACGAAGCCGTAGGAGGTCAGCATTGCCCGGAGCCCGCCGGCCAGCCGCTCGGGCGGCGCGAAGGCGGCGTCGTTCCAGACCGGCTCCGTGAAGTGCACGTGGCTGTTCCAGAATCCCGCGCTGACGGTCGCCCCTGCGCAGTCGAGCGTCACCGCGCCGTCCGGCAGGCGGACGTCGCCCCGCCGGCCGACCGCGCTGATGACGCCGCGCTCGATGACGACGACGGCGTCGGCGACGGACGGCGCGCCCGGCGCCGGCTGCACGCGCCCCCCGACGAGCGCGAGCGGCGGCGGGCCGGCGGCCGTCGGCGTCACGCGCTCGCCGCTCCCGCAGGCGGCGACCAGCACCAGCAGGACGAGGGCGACGCGGACATTCACACGACGTCGCCCTTGATCCGGCGCGCGACCTCGTCGGGAATGGGGATCGCCTGCAGGCGCTCGTCGGCTGACGTCGGCCGCTTCACCCACGCGCGGACCTCGAAGCCGGTGGCGCAGAGGCGGCCGGCCACGGAGATCTCGTACTCCATCCGGAACGTCTTGTCCTTCACCCAGGCGACGACGGCGCGGACGTGCAGGGTGTCGCCGTAGCGGACGGGCGCCAGAAAGCGCGCGCCCGACTCCAGGATGGGCACGCCGACGATGCCGTACTTCGGAAACGCCTCCGGCCACGGCAGGCCCAGCGAGGCGAAGAGCGCCTCGCAGCCGAGGTCGTACCACTCGTAGAAGCGCGGATAGAACACGATGCCGGCGGCGTCGACGTCGCCCCAGCGCACCTGGACCGTGGTGGTGTGGGTGGTCACAGGGTGCGCTCGGCCCACTCGCGCAGGACGTAGCGCTGCAGCTTGCCGGTCACCGTGCGCGGCAATTCGCCGACCACGGCGATGCGGCGCGGACGCTGGTGGGGCGGCAGCTTGGCGTCGACGTGCGCGGTCAGCGCCTCGGCCAGCGCCTCCGGCTCGTCGCCGCCGCGCCCGATCACGAACGCGACCGGCTTGAGCAGCCCGCCCTCGGCGGGCACGCCGACCACCGCGGCGTCGGCCACGCCTGGATGAGCCAGCAGCGCCGCCTCGACCTCGCTCGGCGCCACCCACATGCCGGCGACCTTGAAGAGGTCGTCGTCACGCCCGACGTGCTGGAAGAAGCCGTCCCCGTCGCGCGTCATCACGTCGCCGGTGCGGAACCACTCGCCGACGAACGCCCGACGTGAAGCGTCCAGCCGATTCCAGTAGGCGGGGCTGAGCGACGGCGTCCGGACGTGCAGCACGCCCGGCTCGCCGTCACCGACGGCGCGCCCGTCGGGGTCGAGCAGGCGCACCTCGCTGCCCGGCACCGGCACCCCGGCCGAGCCCGGGCGACTCCGCCCCGGCCGGTTCGAGAGCACCATGAAGATCGTCTCGGTCGCGCCGAGGCCGTCGAGGATCTCGACGCCGAAGCGCTCGCGCCACGCCGTGTAGATCTCCGCCGGCAGCCGCTCCCCGGCCGACACGCAGGCGCGCGCCGAGCGGAACGCGTCGGCCGGCAGTCCGGCGCGCAGCAGACGGCCGTAGAACGTCGGCACCGAGAAGAACAGTGTCGGCGCGAACTCGCGCAGGGCGTCCGCCACGGCCTGCGGCTCCGGCCACGCCGGATCGAGGTACGTGCGGGCGCCGGCGTAGAACGGGATCAGCAGCCCATTGCCGAGGGCATAGGCGAAGAAGAGCCGGGAGGTCGCCAGGATCCGGTCCTCGTCGCCGATCTGCAGCACGTCGAGGCCGTAGTGCCGGCACGCCAGGAGGTCGCGGTGCAGGTGGACGACCGCCTTGGGCCCGCCGGTCGTGCCCGACGTGTAGAGCCAGAAGGCCATGTCGTCGCTGCTCACCGCCTCCGGCGCGCAGGCCGGGTCGGCCGCCGCCAGCAGACCGTCCAGCGTGCCGGCGCCCGCGCCGGTCGCCACGATCGCGCGCAGGTGAGGCACCTCGCTCAGCGCCGGCTGCAGGGCGCTCAGCAGGGTGGGCTCGGCGACGAGCACCCGCGCCCGGCTGTCGCGCAGCAACACGAGCCACTCGGCCGGCGGCAGGCGCGTGTTGAGGGGCACGGCCACCGCGCCGATGCGCAGCGCTCCGAAGAAGGTCGCCACCCACTCGACGCCATCGGGCAGCAGGATCGCCACCCGCTGCTCCGGCTCGACGCCGAGTCCGCGCAGCATGTTGCCGGCACGGCTGACCAGGCCGAGCAGCTCGCGATACGTCGTCGCGCCGCCCCGCGTGACGATCGCCACGCGCGCGCCGCCGCGCCCGGCGGCCGTGTCGTCGATGAAGGCGCTGACGGCGTTCGCCATCGGGCCCCCAGTGTACGGCCGGTCGCTCAGAGGATCAGCAGCAACTCGGTGAGGTCGGCGATCTCGAAGTCTGGCGCGGGCACGTCGGGACGTCGCCGCCGACCGGCGCGGTTGACCCACGCGACGGGCAGCCCGGCGGCCTTCGCGCCGCTCACGTCGTCGACATCGCTGTCGCCGACGTGCAGCACCTCGTGCGGCTCCAGACCGAACCGCTCGACCGCCCGCTGGAAGACGCGCCGATCCGGCTTGTAGGCGCCGACGTCTTCCGAGACGAGGACGAACTCGACGGGCAGGGGGAACGTCCAGGCGGCGACGTGCTCGTGGTCGGCATTCGACACGATGGCGGCGCGGCGGCCGCCGAGCGCGCCCAGCACGCCGGGGACCTCGGGATAGAGCTCGACCTTCGTCGTGAGCTCGAAGAAGAGATCGACGTAGGGGCCGGCGGCGGCATCGACTCCGAGTCGATGCAGGACGTGCGAGAGGATGGTGTGCTGGATCTCCCGGAGCCGTCGGAAGGGGGTCTGCTGCGTCGCCTCGAGGTAGAGGTCGATCCACGTTTCGAAGACGTCGGCGATGCGGACCGGGAGCCGATGGTCGGCGACGATGCGCTGGGCGATCAGCCGGAGGCTCTCGTTGCGGATCAGCGTGCCATAGGCATCGAAGGTGATCGCTCTGACGGCCATCCCTGCACTTCCGCTACGCGAGATCTCTGAACCGATTCGCCTTCCAGTCGAAGTCGGCCCAGGCGATGTCCATGCGGTCGCTGACGCCGTGGAACTTGTGGTGGCCGTCGGCGTGGGCGGCCCAGAGCTCGTCGAGCGAGGCGAACTGCGCCAGGTAGCCGAGGCCGTACTCGGCGGGCTCGGCCATCGCCATCTCGCCGGCCATGAACCGTCGGTAGCCCTCGCCTGGGTGGATCCAGAACGCTTCCGAGCTCTCCTCGGTGAAGAGCGCCGGGGCCTGATCGTCGGGGACGCGGCAGAGGAAGAAGCGCGCCGTGAAGCGGATGGGACTCGACGCCGGGGTGATGAAGTGGGAGAGATAGCGGAGCCCGCGCAGGTCGCAGCGCCACCCCTCGCGCGCGAGCAGCGCCGGCAACGACGCCGCCCCGGCCATGAGGTCCTTGCGAAGACGCACCAGCGCCTCGAGCGTGGCCGGCCGGCGCGCGTCGATCGGGCGGCCTCCCGCGTCGCACGCCAGGAGCAACCCGCTCTCCTCCAGCAGCTCGCGCACCGCCGTCACCCAGAACGCCAGGGCCGGCAGCCCGTCGTGCCCCGGCAGGATCCGCTCGGCGCTGTCCGCGCTCAGTCCCTCGCACGCCGCGAGCGCCTCCGGGGCGCCGTCGCCTGCATCGACCCGCCCGCCCGGAAACGCGTAGTAGCCGCCCAGGAATCGCATGGCCTTCTTCCGCCGGATCATCCAGACCTCGAGCGGCTCCGCCCCGCCGGGCGGCGCCCCGCGAACGATCACGACGGAGGCGGCCGGCCGGGGAATCGCAGGAGTGGACGCGGTGCTCATACCGCTTCGTTGTAACACGTGGCCCGGACCGGATGAGCGCGTCGGCGCGGGAGCGACGGAGGGGGGAGCTCGAGGGGGCGCGTTCGACGCGCCCCCTCGTCTACAGATTGATCAGCTGGGCGACACGCTCGCGGTGATAGCTCGCGTCCCCGAACGTGAACTCCGACGACTTGGCGCGCTTGAAGTACAGGTGCAGGTCGTGCTCCCACGTGAAGCCGATGCCGCCGTGCAGCTGGATGCCGGCGCCGGCCGTGCGGCGATAGGCGTCGGAGACGTAGGCCTTGGCCATCGACGCGGCCAGCGGCGCCTCCGGCACGTTCTCGTCCACCGCCCACGCGGCGTAATAGGTCAGCGACTTCGCGTTCTCGACCTCCACCAGCATGTCGGCGGCCCGGTGCTTCACGCCCTGGTAGGAGCCGATCGGCTTGCCGAAGGCGACGCGGATCTTGGCGTAGTCGGTCGTCATGTCGAGCACCCGCTGGGCGCCGCCGCACATCTCGGCGCAGAGGGCGACCGTCGCCCGGTCGAGCACGCGCGCGAGGGGCGCCCACGCCCCGTCCTTCGTGCCCAGCAGCGCGTCGGCGCCGACGGCGACGTCGTGCAGCGTCACCTCGCAGAGCTTGCGGGTCTGGTCCATCGTCGGCAGCAGCTTCACATCGAGGCCCCGGGCACCCCTGGGCACGAGGAACAGGCTCAGCCCTTCCTCGGGCCGCTTGCCCTCACGCGTGCGCGCCGCCACGACGATCACGTCGGCCACGTGCGCGTCGAGGACGAAGAGCTTGGTGCCGTTCAGCGTGAACTTGCCGCCGCTCTCGCGGGCGGCCGCGGTGACGGCGCCGGCGTCCCAGCGGGCGTTGGGCTCGGTGAAGGCGAGCGTGGCCTTGGCCTGGCCCTCGGCGATCTTCGTCAGCCACTCCTTCTTCTGCCCGGCCGAGCCCGCCTCGAAGATCGCGAGCCCGCCGAGCAGCACCGTCGAGAAGAACGGGCCCGGCATGACCGCGCGGCCCATCTCTTCCATCAGCACGGTGAGGTCGACGAAGCCCAGCCCGGTGCCGCCGCACTCCTCGGGATAGATGAGGCCGAGCCAGCCCTGCTCGGCCAGCTTGGTCCAGAAGGCATCGGTCACGCCGGCCGGCTCCGCCATGCGCGCCCGCACGAACTCCGACGTGCACTCGTTCTCGAGGAACTTCCGGGCGGTGTTCCGGAGAAGCTCCTGCTCTTGATTGAATCCGAAGTCCATGGCCTATCCCCTACCCTCTACCCTTTCGGCAGGCCCAGCACGCGCTCGCCGATGATGTTCTTCTGGATCTCCGTCGTGCCGCCCTCGATCGAGTTGGCGCGCGAGCGAAGGAAGCCATACTGCCACACGCCACCGTCGATGGCCCGCTCGGAGCCCTTCGTCAGCTGTGAATAGGGGCCCTCGATCTCCATCGCCAGCTCCTGCAGCTTTTGATGGGTCTCGACCCATCCCATCTTCCCGGTCGACGCCTCCGGCCCCGGCAACTCACCCTTCAGCAGCCTGGTGATGGCGCGGGCGCCGGTGTACTTGAGGGCCTCGGTGTCGATCCAGAGCTGTGCGATCTTCTGGCGCATCACCGGATCCCGGGTGACGACGCGGCCGTGCTTTTCCACCCGCCGCGCCATGTCGATCATCGACTCCAGCGCGATCCGCAGCCGCACTTGCAGGCCGAAGCCCAGCGCCAGCCGCTCGTACATGAGCGTGGTGAGCCCGACCGCCCAGCCGTTGTTGACGCCGCCCAGCACCTGGCGCTCGTGCACGCGCACGTTGTCGAAGAAGACCTCGTTGAACTCGGCGTCGCCGGTGATCTGCTTGAGCGGCTTCACCGTCACGCCCGGCGTGTGCATGTCGAGCAGGAAGTACGTGATGCCCTTGTGCCTGGGCGCGTCGGGATCGGTGCGCGCCAGCAGCATCATCCAGTCGGCCATGTGGGCCAGCGACGTCCACACCTTCTGGCCGTTGATGACGTAGGAGTCGCCATCCCTCACCGCGCGCGTCTGCAGCGAGGCCAGATCGGAGCCGGCGTTGGGCTCCGAGTAGCCCTGGCACCAGATCTCCTCACACGACAGGATCTTCGCCGGATACCGCTTCTTCTGCTCCTCGGTCCCGTAGGCAATGATCGTGGGACCGGCCATGCCGACGCCGAGGACGTTGAGCATCGGCGGCGCCTTCTGCAGCGCCATCTCCTCGTGAAGGATCATCTCCTCCACGAAGGTGAGCCCCTGGCCGCCGTACTCCTTGGGCCAGGTCACTCCGATGAAGCCACCGTCGTGGAGCTGCTTCTGCCACCGGCGCAGGAAGTCGTAGGCCTCGGCGCGCGGCACCTCGGTCGAGCCCAGCGCCTTCCACTCCGCGGGAATCTTGCTCTTGAGCCAGGACCGGACACGCTCCCGAAATTGCTGCTGATCGGAGGTCAGTGTGAAATCCAAGAGCCTCCTCCTAAATCGGAGACGGGGGTGAGGCGCTGCGGTGAACGGTGGTTCATTCTATGGACCCCTCCGCGCGTAAGTCAAGGCTATACTCTGTGTCGCTCGTGACTACCAGCGTGAATGCCTCGCGGCTTCACTCTCGCATCGCCGCCCTCGCGCGTTTCGGCGCGCTCCCGGGCGGCGGCGTCACTCGCTCGTGCTGGAGCCCGCCCTACGAAGCGGCGCGGGCGTGGCTGCTCGACGAGATCCGGTCGGCAGGGCTGCACGGCTGGGTCGATCTGGCCGGCAACGTCTTCGGCGGCCTCGGCGCCGCGGCGTTCAGCGCCGCCACGCCGGTCGTCCTCACCGGCTCGCACATCGACACCGTGCCCGAGGGCGGCATCCTCGACGGCGCGCTCGGCGTCCTGGCCGGCCTCGAGTGCCTCCAGGCGATCCGCGCGGCCGGAGCGGCGCCCCGCCGGCCGCTGGTCGTCTCTGCCTGGAGCGACGAGGAGGGCCGCTACGCCAGCCTCTTCGGCTCGCGCGCGTTCTGCGGGAGGCTGGACGCTGCGGCCACTGCCACCATGACGGCCGTCGACGGCGAGCGCCTCGTCGACGCCATGGCCCGGGCCGGCTTCGACGCGCATCGTGCCCCCGAGGCGCGGGCGCCCGACGGTGCCGTGCACGCCTACGTCGAGCTGCACATCGAGCAGGGACCACGCCTGGACGAGGCCGGCGTGCCGATCGCCGTCGTCGACTCGATCGTGGGCGTGCGGCGCACGCGGCTCATCTTCCACGGCCAGGCCGATCACGCCGGGACCACGCCGATGGAGCGGCGGCGCGACGCGTTCCTGGCGGCGGCGGAGTACGCGCTGAAAGCCCGCGAGCTGGTCGTCGAGCGCGGGGGCGGCGGCAGCGTGACCAACATCGGCGTCGTCCAGGTGCACCCCGGCGCCAGCAACATCGTCCCCGGCCGCGCCGAGATCGTCCACGAGATGCGCAGCCCCGACGCCGAGACGCTCGAGCGCCTGGCGCGCGAGTGCGAGGCGCTGGCCACGGACGTCGTCGACCGGCGCGGCATCCGCTTCGACGCCGTGCGGATGTCGCAGACGACGCCGGTGGCGTGCTCGCCCAAGGTGCGGGCCGCCGTCGAGGCCGCCTGCAAGCGGCTGGGCCTCGGCTGGAAGACGCTCTACTCCGCCGCCGGCCACGACGCGCAGAACCTGGCGCTCATCGCCGACGCCGGGATGCTGTTCATCCCCTCGCGCGGCGGCAAGAGCCACCGCGTGGACGAGACCAGCGACGCCGAGGCCATCGAGCGCGGCGCCAGCGTCCTGCTCCACACGCTCCTGACGCTGGCCGGATAGGTTGCTCGGGGCCCCGGTGCCCGCGACGTTGCGGCGCCGCCGTGGCGCTTGCGGACGTGGGGCCGGCGCGTTACCGTCTGGCCTCGTGAATCCCCGCACCGACGGTCGAGGCAGGGTATGCCCGCGCGCCGCGTTCGTCGTGGCGGCGGCCCTGGTGGCGGGCGGCTGCGCGTGGGACGGACCGATGTCCACGGTCGTGGCACGCTCCGATCTCAACCGATCGATCCTCCACGTGTACGGCATCATCACCTGGGCGACGCTGATCATCGGGCTCGTCGTCTTCACCGTCCTCGCCGTCGTGCTGCTCCGCTTCCGCGCGCTCCCCGGCGACACGACGCTGCCGACCCAGATCCGGGGCCACACGGCGATGGAGATCGGGTGGACGATCGCGCCGGCGCTGATCCTGCTCGTGATCGCGATCCCGACGATCCAGGTGATCTTCCGCACGCAGAGCGCAGCGGCGCCCAGGAACGCGCTGGAGGTGAGCGTGCGCGGCTGGCAGTGGTGGTGGGAGTTCCGCTACCCGAAGCTCGACGTCGTGACGGCCAACGAGCTCCACCTGCCGCTGAACCGTCCGGTGGTCTTCGCGATGGAAGGCCCCGACGTCATCCACAGCTTCTGGGTTCCGCAGCTCGGCGGCAAGCGCGACGTGGTGCCGGGGCGGCTCAACCGGATCACGCTCACCCCCGAGCACGCCGGTGAGTACTGGGGCCAGTGCGCGGAGTTCTGCGGCGCCTCCCACGCCAACATGCAGCTGCGCGTGATCGTCGAGGAGCCGGCGGCGTTCGACCGCTGGGTGGCCGCCCAGAAGGCGCCGCCTCCCGAGCCGGCCGGCGACGCCGTGCAGGGCAAGGACGTCTTCGCCCGGAACGCGTGCGTCGGCTGTCACACGATCCGCGGGGTGTCGGCCGGCACGCTCGGGCCCGACCTCACGCACTTCGGCGGGCGCGCGCTCTTCGGGGCCGGACTGTGGCCAACGAATCCCGAGAACGTGGCGGCGTGGGTGAAGGATCCGCCGGCGCTCAAGCCGGGAGCGAAGATGCCGAACCTGCACCTGAGCGACGCCGACGCCAGGGCCGTGGCGGCCTACCTGGTGGGGTTGAAGTGATGGCCACCCCGGGCGGAGTCGGGCGAGCGGAGCCGGCAGCCTTCTATCACAGCCCACCCACGGCTCGAACCGGCCTCGCGGCACTCGCTCCAATGGCCTGGATCACCACCGTCGACCACAAGCGCATCGGCGTCCTCTACGGCGTCAGCGCCTTCGTGTTCTTCCTGGTGGGCGGGATCGAGGCGTTGATCATCCGGCTGCAGCTGGTGCGCCCCAACAACACGCTGGTGAGCGCGCAGACGTTCAACGAGCTGTTCACGATGCACGGCACCACGATGGTCTTCCTGGCCATCATGCCGTTCAGCGCGGCCTTCTTCAATTTCCTCACGCCGCTGATGATCGGCGCCCGCGACGTCGCCTTCCCGCGACTCAACGCGCTCTCGTACTGGATGTTCCTGGCCGGCGGCCTGTTCCTCAACGCCAGCTTCCTGGCCGGGGCGCCGCCCGACGGCGGCTGGTTCGGCTACCAGAGCCTGACCAGTCGGCAGTACTCGCCCGGCATGAACATCGACTTCTGGCTGCTCGGGCTGCAGGTGCTGGGGGCGTCCTCGGTGATGGCGGGCGTGAACTTCATCGTCACCATCCTCAACATGCGGGCGCCCGGCCTCACGCTGATGCGGATGCCGGTGTTCGTGTGGATGACGCTCACCACGCAGTTCCTCATCGTGCTGGCCTTTCCGCCCGTCACGATCGGCCTCGTCTTCGTGATGTTCGACCGGTTCTTCGGCACCCACTTCTACGACGTGGCCGCCGGCGGCGACCTGCACCTGTGGCAGCACCTGTTCTGGATCTTCGGCCACCCGGAGGTGTACATCCTGATCCTGCCGGCGTTCGGCATCGTGTCGGAGGTGCTGCCGGTCTTCGCGCGCAAGCCGCTGTTCGGCGCGCCGGTCGTCATCTACTCCGGCGTGCTGATCGGCTTCTTCGGCTTCGGCGTGTGGAGCCACCACATGTTCGCGGCCGGCATGGGCCCGGTGGCCGACGCCGCCTTCTCCATCGCCACCATGCTGATCGCCATCCCGACCGGCGTGAAGATCTTCAACTGGCTGGCCACGCTGTGGGGCGGCCGCCTCCGCGGCACCGTCGCGCTGCACTACGCCGTCGGCCTCATCGCGCTCTTCACCATCGGCGGGCTCAGCGGCATCATGCACTCCTCGCCGCCGGTCGACCTGCAGCAGACCGACAGCTACTTCGTGGTGGCGCACTTCCACTACGTGCTCATCGGCGGCAGCCTGTTCGGCCTGCTGGCCGGCGCCTACTACTGGTGGCCCAAGATCACCGGCCGCCTGCTCGACGAGCGCCTGGGGCGCGTGCAGTTCTGGCTGATGTTCGTCGGGTTCAACCTGACGTTCTTCCCGCAGCACTATCTCGGCGCCATCGGGATGCCGCGTCGCATCTACACGTACGGGCCCGGCCGCGGCTGGGAGTTCTGGAACCTGATGTCGACGATCGGGGCCTTCGGCATCGCGCTCTCGATCCTGCTCTTCGCGATCAACGCCGTGCGCTCGCTCCGGCACGGCCCTCCCGCCGGGGCCGACCCCTGGGACGGGCGCACGCTCGAGTGGCGCACGTCGTCGCCGCCGCCGGTGCACAACTTCGACGTCATCCCGCCGATCTACGGCCGTGACACGTTCTGGCGCGAGAAGCACGGCGACAGCCTGGGGCGCAAGCCCACCCCGCTGCCGCCCGCCCCCGAGCCGCACGGCATCCACTTGCCGGCGCCCTCGTTCTGGCCGATCGTCACCGCCGCCGGCGCCCTCATCGCCGCCGCCGGCGCCCTCGTCGGTGTGCCGGTCGTGGTCCTCGGCGCCCTCGTCCTCGTGGTCGGGGGCTGGGCCTTCGCCCTCGAGCATCACCGCAACCCCGCCCACGTCGACCAGACCGGCAACCTCGCCGTCGACCATCGCAAGCTGGCCATGTGGGTGTTCCTCGGCTCGGAGTGCTTTTTCTTCGGGACCATGATCGCGACCTACCTGGCCTACAAGGGCCTGAGCGTGGTGGGCCCGCATGCCCACGAGATCCTCAACATCCCGATCACCTCGGTGTCGACGTTCGACCTGCTGATGTCCTCGCTGCTGATGGTGCTGGCCCTCAACGCCGTGCAGCGGGGCGACCGGCGACAGGCGCGCCTGTGGCTGTTCGGCACGGCCTTCTTCGGCGTGATCTTCCTGGGCTTCCAGGCCTACGAGTTCACCTCCTTCGTGCACGAGGGGCTCACCCTGCAGCAGAACCTCTTCGGCTCGACCTTCTTCGTCCTCACCGGCTTCCACGGCGGCCACGTCACGCTCGGTGTCGCGCTGCTCCTGACGCTGTGGATCCTCGACCTCCGCGGCCGGCTCGACGTTCGGGACTCGACCAAGGTGGAGGTCGTGGGCCTCTACTGGCACTTCGTCGACATCGTGTGGATCGTGATCTTCACCGTGGTGTACTTGATCCCATGAGCGCCCACGCCCCCGCGTCCGCCTCCCACGAGACCCACGCCTCGGTCGGCACCTACATCAGGGTCGCGCTGATCCTCGTCGCGGTGACCGCCCTCGAGGTCGGCGTCATCTACATCCGGCGGCTGACGCCGATCATCGTGCCGCTGCTGCTGGTGATGTCGATCGCGAAGTTCACGCTGGTGGTGATGTTCTTCATGCACCTGCGCTACGACCCCCGTCCCCTGGCCGCGGTGTTCGTGGGGCCGCTGGTGATAGCGACGCTGATCGGCATCGCGCTGATGACGCTGACCGGCGCCTTCCTCGTGTTCGGCCGCTGAGCCATGGCGGTGGCCCCACCGCTCGGCTGGTCGCTCACGTCCATCCATCCCGAAGTGGTCCTCGGCGTGGCGCTCCTGGCGGCGCTGTACGCGTGGGCGGCCCGCCGGGTGCCGGTGCGGCCGGTCGAGGCCGTGCGCTTTCTCGGCGCGCTGGCCGCGTTGCTCGTCGCGCTGAACGGCCCGCTCCACGACCTGAGCGATGGCTATCTCTTCAGCGCCCACATGGTGCAGCACCTCGTCCTGATGCTGGTCGTGCCGCCGCTGCTGCTCACCGGCCTGCCGGCCGGGATGGCCGACCGGGTGCTGGCGCCGGTGCTGGCCCGACCGTCGACCGCCGCGCTCGCGCGCGGCCTCACGCGTCCGCTGCCGGCGATCGCGCTCTACGCGGTCGGGCTCATCGCCTGGCACCTGCCGGCGCCCTACAACCTGGCGCTGGAGGTCCACGGCTGGCACGTGGTGGAGCACCTCGTGCTCCTCGCCACGGCCGTCATCGGCTGGTGGCCGATCGCCTCGCCCTCGCGGCGCCTGCCGCCACTGCCCTATGCCGCCCAGCTCCTCTACCTGTTCGTCTTCGGCATGCCGATGACCGTGGTGGCGGCGATGATCACCGCCGCCGAGCGGCTGCTGTTCCCGTTCTACGTGGCCGCGCCGCGGATCTTCGACCTCACCCCGCTGGCCGATCAGCGCCTGGGCGGCGTCATCATGTGGGTGCCGTCCGGCCTCATTCCGCTCGCCGCCTTCACCCTCGTGTTCTTCCGCTGGGTCGCCGCTGAGGCCGACGAAGTCGCCTGAGTCGCGCCCCGGAGTATCTTCCCCACAGTGCGTGGCACTGGCCTTGCAGCCCTCTCCTCTCGCAAGCCGCAGTTGGTCGGAGTGAACGAGGAAGGGGACCGAGGACATGCAAAATTTTTCAAACACCGGGAGCCTGAAAGTACAGTTCGTGCCGGTGGGCCGCCATCGGCGTGAGTGGATGTGGAAGGCCCGGGACGAGGAGAGCAACACGATCTCGATCTCCGGTCAGCGCTTCGATTCCTTGCCCGACGCCGTGCGCGACGCCCGCGAGCATCTCGGCGACGACGACGACGGCGACGATGAGGGTCCGGCGGCGGCCTGAGCCCGTTCCCACGTAGATTCTCCAATCCGGCCGCCGTTTTTCGTCGTCGCCCTCACCCTGCCTGCTATCATGAGTGCCGTCCGTCATGAACATCTGCGTCGTCGGCACCGGGTACGTGGGCTTGGTGACGGGGGCCGTCTTCGCCGA
>VBPC01000252.1 GCA_005887895.1 Candidatus Rokuibacteriota bacterium | reverse complement strand
GGCGACCGGCGGCGCGAACGCCTGACGATTGGCGTCGATCCACCGGAGCAGGTGCACGGGCTCGAGCTCGGGCATCGTGAGCGCCTCCTCGGAGCGGCGCGGCCATTGTACGACGCCGGCCGCGCGGCGCGCGCGTCAGGCCGTCTCCGCCCGTGGTGGCGCCGCCGGCCGCCGCCACGGCAGCACGAGCTGATGCAGCCAGCCCTCCGGCACCGGCTCGCCGCCGATCCCGTAGGCCTCCGGCCACCGCGCGGGCGGCAGGTAGGCGGTGCCGAACAGCCGGTCGATCACCGGCAGGTGGACCGCGAAGTTGCGGTCGACGGCGACCCCGTCCAGCGCGTGATGCCAGTGATGGAAGCGCGGCGTCACCACGAGCCATTCGAGCGGGCGCAGGCGGAACCGCACGTTGGCGTGGATGAAGACCGCGTGGAACGAGACGAAGACGAGGTAGGCGTAGAGCGCCGGCGCCGCGAAGCCGAGCACGTAGAGCGGCACGAACGACAGCCCGCGGGTGAGCACGATGTCGACCAGGTGCAGCCGCGAGCCGGCCAGCCAGTCCATCGCGCCGGCCGAGTGGTGGATGCGATGGAAGCGCCAGAGCCAGGGCACCGCGTGGAAGAGGCGATGGACCGCATATTCGGCGAGGTCGGCGGCGACGACGATCTCCAGGAACTGCACGATCAGCGGCTGGGCGGCCACCGCCGCCTGCAGCCCGGGGCGAACGGCCCAGGCGAAGAGCAGCGCCGCCGGGGCCATGGTCAGCAGGACCGTCAGCTGCACGAGCACGTGGCTGACGGCGAAGTAGCCGAGATCGGTCGGCCAGCCGGCGCGGAAGATCGGCTGCTCGGCGCGGCGCGGGAACAGACGCTCCATCGGCACGAAGACGAGCGCGAACAGCAGGAGGTTGAGGAGAAACCAGTCGACGCCGAGGTAGCCCGGCGACTCGCGCATCGCGCCGACCGGCACGTTGGCGCCTCCGACCAGCGCGCCGGCCAGCGCCAGCGCGATCCCGGTCAGGCCGAGGGCGCGCCGGCGGCGCAGCAGCACGGAGAGCACGCCGAGACCGAAGCCCGCCACGAGGAAGGCGTGGATGAGGAGGCGCACGAGGGGCAGCGGATAGAGCGGGCGCGCGTCGGGCGTGGTCAGCAGCCAGGGAAAGAGCAGGCAGAGGACGCCGCCGTACCCGATCGCGGCGAAGGCCACCGAGAGCACGCCGCTGATCCAGCCGGAGCCGAACTTCGTGCCGATGCCGTGCCCCAGGCGCTGCACGCGTGAGGCCAGTGTAGCCGGGGGAGGTGTTCGCCTCCTAGTGGCCGAGGAGCCGTCGGTACAGGGCCTCGGTGCGCTCGACCTTGGCGCGCGTCGAGAACATCGCGGCGACCCGCTCGGCGCCGTGGCGCGCCATCGTGCGGGCCAGCTCGGGCTCGCGGATCATGCGAAGGATGGCCGACGCCAGCGCCGGCACGTTGCGCGGCGGCACCAGGAACCCGGTCTCCCCTTCGACCACCAGCTCGGGATTGCCCTCGAGGTCGGTGCCGATGACGGGCGTGCCGACCGCGAGGCTCTCGCGCAGCGTGCCGGTCAGGCCGAGGCCGGCCCAGGAGGCGTCGACGCAGCAGTCGCTGCCCGCCAGGATCTCCGGGATGTCCTCGCGGTACCCGAGCACGTGCACGCGCGCCTCGATGCCGTGGCGGCGCGCGATCTCGTAGAGGCTCTCGGGCCGCCGGGCGCCCACGATCAACAGCCGCGCGTGCGGCGCCTGGGGCCGTACGGCGGCCATCGCGGCGATGACGTCGTCGTTGCCCTTCCAGCTCCGCACGCCGATCTGGGTGACGAGGAAGTCCTCCCGGCCGAGGCCGAGCTCGCGGCGGACGGCGGTGCCGTCCACGCCGGGGTGAAAGCGGTCGGTGTCGGTGCCCGAATAGATGACCTCGATCTTGTCGCCCGGCACGCCCATCTGCACCAGGCCGCGCTTGATCGACTCGCACACGGCGACGATGCCGGTCACGCGCGAGATCGTGTAGCCGAGCCGATTGAAGGGGTCGAGCGGAAAGCTCACCCCACGATTGAGGATCAGGACGGGAATCCTGACGGTCAGCCCGGCCATGAGCGCCAGCGTCCGGGCCCGGCCCTTCTGCGCGTGCACGACCTCGACGCGGTGGCGGCGGATGATCCGGGCCAGGCGCACGGCCGAGCGCACGTCGACCTCGGAGCGCATCGGCACCGCGTAGTAGGGGATCCCGGCGGCCTCCGCGCGCGCCGCCCACGCCTCGCTGGGCCGCGTGGCCAGCACCACCTCGTGGCCGCGGGCCTTCAGCCCGCGCACCAGCTCGAAGAGCTGGATCGCGGCGCCGGTGAAGGTGTCGTCCTTGGGATAGACGTGCAGGATGCGCATTGGCTCACTCATGCGTCACCGTGGAGCCGACGCCGGCATGCCGCCGGCGATTCAGCAGTTCGTAGACGGCCGGCAACACGAGCAAGGTGAGCGCGGTCGAGGAGATCAGTCCGCCCACGACCACCCGGGCCAGCGGCCGCTGGATCTCCGAGCCGATGCCCTGCGACAGCGCGGCCGGCAGAAAGCCGATCACCGCCACGATCGCGGACACGACGATGGCCCGGAAGCGAACCTGGCAGCCGCGCTCGATCGCCTCGCCCATCGGCAGACCGTCGGCGCGGGCCTGGCGGATGGACGAGACCAGCACCACGCCGTTGAGCACGCTCACCCCGAACACGGCGACGTACCCGACCGCCGCCGAGATGTTGAAATGCGTGCCCCACAGGAAGAGCGCGAACGTCCCGCCGATCAGCGCGAAGGGCAGGTTCAGCATGATCAGCAGCGCGGCGCTGACCGACTGGAACGCGCCGAACAGCAGCGTGAAGATGATGAAGATGACCAGCGGCACGATGATGTAGAGCCGCGCCAGGGCCCGCTGCTGGTCCTCGAACCGGCCGCTCCAGACCATCTGGTAGCCCTCGGGCAGCTTCACCGCGGCCTGGACCTTGTCCATCGCCTCGGCCACCAGCCCGCCCATGTCGCGCTCGCGCACGCTCCACTTGATGGCGATGCGCCGCACGTTGCCCTCGCGCAGGATCTGAGCGAGGCCTTCCTTCTTGACGATCTCGGCCAGCTGCCTGACCGGGATCCGCTCGCCGCTGGGGGCACTGACCGCGACGCCGGCGAGGCTGGCCACGCTGTCACCCGCCGAGGCCAGGCGCACTGTCAGGTCGAAGCGGCGCTCGCCCTCGAAGATCTGGGAGACGGTCCGGCCTTTGGTGGCGGCCTCGATCGCATCCTGGACGTCCTGCACGTTGATGCCGTAGCGCGCCGTCGCGTTGCGATCGATCACGAACTGCACCTGCGGCTGGCCCACCAGGTGATCGTAGTCGAGGTCGGTCACGCCGCGTATGCCTCGCAGCACGCCGGCGATCTCCCGGGCGGTGGCCTCCAGCACGAACACGTCCGGCCCGTAGAGCTTGATGGCCAGCTCGCCTTTGACGCCGGCCAGGGCCTCGTCCACGTTGTCCTTGATCGGCTGCGAGAAGTTGGTGGTGATGCCCGGGATGCCCTCGAGCGAGGCGGCCATGGCATCGATGAGGCGATCCTTGTCCCGGTAGCGCCACCGCGCACGCGGGTGGAGCCCCACGTAGAACTCGGCGTTGTCGGGCCCGCTGGGATCGGTGCCGTCGTCGGGGGCGCCGAGCTGGGACACCACCACCCGGGTCTCCGGGAAGCGGCCGAGGCGTTCGCGGATCTCGTGCACGTACGGGCGCGCCGCCTCGAGCGAGATGCCGATCGGGAACTTGACCCGCACCCACATGTCGCCCTCGTCGAGCTCGGGCAGGAACTCCTTGCCGAGGGCCGCGAACGCGATCAGCGCGACGATCAGCAGCCCGCCGGCGCCGGCGATCGGGAGCAGCGGCCGGCGCAGGCACCGGCGGAGGACCCAGCCGTACGGTCGGCGCCGCCAGGCCAGCAGCGGGCTTTCGCGCTCGGCCGGCGGCCGGCGGAACAGGAGGGTGGCCAGCACGGGGATCAGCGTCAGCGTGAGCAGGAGCGAGCCGATCACGGCCAGCGAGATCGTCACCGCCATCGGCTCGAACAGCTTGCCCTCGATGCGCTGGAACGTGAGGATCGGCGCGTAGACCGTCATGATGATGAGGACGGCGAAGGTGAGCGCCGGGCGACATCGAGGGCCGCGCCCTCGACCTCGCGAACGACCGCCGCCCCGGTGGCCTTCGTCTCGCTCAGCCGCCGCAGGATGCTCTCGGTCATGATGACGGCGCCGGCGACGATGATGCCGAAGTCGATCGCCCCGAGCGAGAGCAGGTTGGCGGGGACGCCCCGCAGATCCATGAACACGAAGGCGAACAGGAGCGACAGCGGGATCGTCAGGGCGACGATGGCGGCGGCGCGGATGTTGTAGAGAAAGAGCGAGAGAAGCAGGATGACCAGCGCGGCGCCCTCCACGAGATTGCGCATCACGGTGGTGACGGTGGTGCGCACCAGGCGGTCGCGGCTGTAGTACGGGCGCAGCTCCACGCCGGTCGGCAGCAGCGGACGAAGCTCGGCCAGCTTCTGACGGACGCCGGGGGTGACCACCCCGGGATTCTCGCCGTTGCGCATGAGGACGATGCCCTGCACCAGGTCGTCGTCGTGGTCGCGGCCGAGCACCCCGAGCCGGATGGCGTGACCGATGCCGACCTCGCCGATGTCGCCGACGCGGATGGGCGTGCCGCGCCGGGCCGCCACCACGATGTCGCGAATGTCGTCGAGGCCGTTGACGAGGCCGATGCCGCGCACGATCAGCGCGTACTGCCCGTCACGGACGTAGCTGCCGCCGGCGTTGGCGTTGTTGGCCCCGACCGCATCGAAGACCTGCTTGAGGGTCAGATTGTAGGCGTGCAGCCGCGCGGGGTCGAGGGTGATCTCGTACTGCTTGATACCGCCGCCCCAGGAGACGACGTCCACCACCCCCGGCACGCTGCGGAACTCGCGCTCGAGCACCAAGTCCTGGAGCGCCTTCAGCTCGACCAGCGGCATCGTGCGCGACTCGAGCGTATAGCGATAGATCTCGCCGATGACGCTCGCCAGCGGCCCCAGGCCCGGGCGGGCGTCGGCCGGAATCTCGGCCTGGGCGACGCGCTCCTGCACCTGCTGGCGCGCCCGGTAGTTGTCGGCGCCGTCCGCGAACAGCACGCGGACGTTCGACAGGCCGAAGTTCGAGAACGACGCAGGAACGTGACCCGGGCGATGCCGTTGACCTCCTTCTCGAGCGGCATCGTGATGTACCGCTCGACCTCCTCGGCCGCGTGACCCTGCCACAACATGATCACGTCGACCTCGACGTCGGCGACGTCGGGATAGGCTTCGATCGGCAGCCGCCTGAACGACACGATCCCGGCGGCGGTCAGCAACAGCGCCAGCGTGACAAATCGCTGGTGCAGCGCGGACGCGACGATGCGGGCAATCAGGGGCCACCCGTCCACTTCCAGCCGGCGGGCGCAGGGCGCCGCCGGGCACGCACCGTCGTCGGCATCGAGGTCGCCGCGGGGCTCGGGCCCCCGGCGGCACGACGGTCGGCGGTATCAGACGGCGGGTGGCGCGCGGCAGGGGGTGCCGAGCGGTGAGGAGGTCGGGAGCGACGAGAGGGCCGCCGGCGCAACGTGGGCGACGACGACGAGGGCGGGCCGGGGCGGCGGCGCGCCGTGCGTGAAGGCGACGGAGGTCGACGTGGCCAGCA
>VBPC01000251.1 GCA_005887895.1 Candidatus Rokuibacteriota bacterium | reverse complement strand
CGTCACCGGCGGCGTGTTCGTGATCTCGCCGTGGCGGGTGCTGGGTCGCATCACCGGCGCGGGATTGCGGATGCTCGGGCGGCGTCTTCTCGGCCTGCCCGGCGCGCGCGCCACCGGCGGCCGCTCCGACGTCACGGTTCCGCTGCGGCTCACCGCCGCCGAGGCCGATCGCGGCGCGCGCAAGCGCGTCACGTTGCGCCGGCCCGACGGCGACGACGCCGTGCTCGTCACGGTCCCGCCCGGCGTCCGGTCCGGCACGCGCCTGCGGCTGCGCGGCAAGGGCCGCGCGCTGCCCGGCGGCGATCGCGGCGACGCCTACCTCGTCGTCGAAGTCGTCGAATGAGCGCACTGCCGGTCTACCTCGTCCGCCTGCCGCGCTCGACCGACCGCCGCCGCAACGTCACCGCGGTGCTGCGCCGACTGGGGAATCGCGTTCGAGATCGTCGACGCCGCCGACGGTGATGCGCTGGTGCGGGGCGGCGCGATTCCCTGGAGCGACGCGGCGACGCTGGCGCCGCAGCCGCTGCTCGGTCGTCGCCTCACGGCCGGCGAGATCGGCTGCGCCGTGAGCCATCTGAGGCTGTGGCAGCGGGTAGCCGGGTCGGATACCACCGCGCTGATCCTCGAGGACGACTGCTCGACCCGGACATGCCTCGCGTGCTCGAGGCGATCCTCGCCCGAGTCGGCGACTGGGACGTCGTGCTGACGACATAGGCGACGCGCCCATCTGGAACTCCGGCAGAGCCAATTCGCATGCCGGTCGATTGGGTGACGGGCTATTCGCCGCTGGCCGGCGTGCGGCTCTACGCGGTGTCGCCGCCGTGCGTGACGCCGGACGCGAGCCTGCCGAGCACGATCGTCGATCGCGAGGCGGCGGCCGGCGGGCGGCGGCGGCGCCGGATCGGCGCACGCGCGCGAGGGCCGCGCTCCGGGCGTGGGCCGGCGAGGCGTGGCTCGTCGCGCGGCGGTGTGGCGTGTTTCCGGGCGGCTACGCGTGGGCGTACGCCGCGGCCGTTCAGCCGCGACGGGGCAGGACGACGACCGCCTGACCGGCGGCGATCGTCTCGCCGCGCTGGTTCACCGCGCTGAGCGTGAGCGTGGCCTCACCGCGGCCGTCGACCAGTGCCTTGGCGGTGACGCTGCCGCGACACCAGGTCGTATCGCCGATCAGGTTGTGGCGTCGCACCTGGACGGCGAGCCGCGCGAGCGTGCCGGCGTCACCCATCCAGTTCGTGACCAGGTGACCGAGCCAGGCCACGCGCTCGGGGCCATAGTCGTAGGCGCCGGGTACACCGACCGCGCGGGCCAGGGCCTCGTCCCAGTGCACGCGCTCGGGCGGCTCCGGCACGCCGAAGGCGTGGGGGATGCCGAGCGCCGGGTGACGCTCGAACAGGTCGAACGCGAGCCCGTGGGCGCGCACGTAGAGGCTGCCCCAGCCCTGCACGAAGGCGACGATCGAGGTGACCGTGAGCGGTCCCTTGACGACCTCCGGCAGCGCCTCGCCGACCGCGACGTCGTCCCACCAGCGCGGGCTCGCCCCGCGGATCGCCTCCTCCTTGTAGGCGCGCCGGATCCGCTCGAGCTCCTCGGCCGTGTAACGGGTCGGCTCGACGGGCGCGTACTTGGCGCGCTCGCGCGCGGTGTCGCGCTCGGTGCGGAAGCACCACGAGTCGACCTCCGCCACGACGTCGCCGCCGTCGGCCGTGAACGTGGTCCGGTAGGTCTGCTTGATCGCCCGGCGCGCGAATGCCGACGCCTTCTCCTCGAGGTCGAGCAGCACGCTGGCGCCGACCAGGCGCTCGCCCTCATGGATCGGCCGGCGCCAGCGGAAGTCGGTGCCGCCGTACATCGCATGGATCCCCGGCAGGCCGCCGACGTAGCCGGAGGCGATGCGATCCATCGCGAACAGGATCGTCGGCGGCGCCACGGCGGCCGTCGCCCAGTACGGATTGCGGTCGCCGATGCCGTGGGCCCAGTGGCGGATGGCGTCGCGCGTCGCCACCTCCACGTACGGCTCCGGCCGGCGGATCGTCCGGCCGAGCAGCGCGCGCAGGGAGGCGAGCGCCTCCTCGGTGATCCGCGGAAAGCTCACGACGCGGGCGGCGACGGCGCGCCGCGCGAGCGGAGCGCGTGACGATCGATCTTGCCGGCCGGCGTGCGTGGCAGCGCCTCCACGAACTCGACGTGCCGCGGGAACTCGTGGCGACCCAGCCGCGCGCGCACGTGGTCCTGCAGCTCGGCCGCCAGCGACGGCGAGCGGCGGCGGGACACGACCCACGCCTGGGGCACCTGGCCGCGGCGGGCGTCGGCGACGCCGACGACGGCGGCCTCGCGCACGTCGGGGTGGGAGAGCAGCGCGCGCTCGATCTCGAGCGCGCTCAGCGTCCAGCCGGCCGAGATGATGACGTCGTCGGAGCGGCCGCCGTGATGCAGGTAGCCGTCGGCGTCGAGCGTGCCGCGGTCCTTCACCAGGAACCACTCGCCCTTGCGGCGCACGGCGATCTCACCGACCTCGCCGGGCGGCAGCGGCCGGCGCGTCTCGGGATCGACGACGGCGACGTCCCAGCCGGGCGCCGGCTTGCCGAGCGCGCCGCGGCGCACGCGATAGCCCTCGAACCCCGGGTAGTTGACGACGATGACGCCGACCTCCGTGCTGCCATAGATGCCGCACGGCGTGAGGCCGAGCGTCGCCTCGATCCAGTCCCAGGTCGCCTCGTCCATGGGCTCGCCGGTGTAGGTCAGCTTCGTGAGGTGCAGGCCCTCGCGGCCGGCGAGCCCCGACTCGCGCAGCAGCCGGTAGACGGTCGGCGCCGCCGCCAGGTTGGTGATGCGAAACGCGCTCAGCGCCTCGCGCAGCCGGAGCGCGTCGAAGCGTCCGGAGTAGGCGCCGGCGGCCAGGCCGAGGGCGAGCGGGCTGATCGTGCCGTGCCAGAGCCCGTGGCCCCACGCCGGCGACGACGGGCAGAAGTAGCGGTCGTCGGGGGTGAGGCCGAGGCCGTAGATCGCCGCGATCATCAGCGTCACGACCGCCCGGTGCGTGTGGCGGACCGCCTCGGGCAGGGCGCGGGTCGTTCCCGACGTGTACTGCAGCACCGCGAGGTCGTCAGGCGCGGTCGCCGGCGCGTAGCGGTCGGACTCGGCCGCCAGCCGCGCCTCGAGCGCGGCGTCGGCGCGGAGCACCTCGACGCCCCGCGCCGCGTAGTGCGCCGGCTCGACGTCGGCGCCGACCAGCAGCAGGCGCGCGCCCGAATCGGCCAGGCGCGGTGCCAGCGCGTCGGGACCGAACAGCGTGAAGAGCGGCACGGCGACGGCGCCGCGCTTGAGCGTGCCGAAGAGCGCGCCGTAGAAGGGCAGGGAGGGCTCGAGCAGCAGGCCGACCCGGGCGCCGCGCTCGAGGCCGGCGCGCTCGAGGAAATTGGCGAAGCGGGCCGACCATGCGGCGAGGTCGGCGAAGGTCCACTCCTCGCGGCGGCCGTCGGCGAATTGCAGCCGCAGCGCGACGGCGGGTCCGGCCCAGCGGTCCACGCACTCGTGGGCGAGGTTGAGGCGCGCGCGATCGCCGTCGACGAGGCGCCACAGCGACGACCAGGCGAACGTCTCGACCGCTTCCGGATACGCGCGATGCCCGAAGCCCACCGGCTGATCTTGCCACGGCTCGGACCGGCCGGGTAGAATCCCACCACCGGCCAAGGAGGAGCCTCGATGGCGGCCACCGCGCTCACCATCCACACGCGCTCGCTCGTGCTCGACGGCCGGCCCTTCGGCGCCGCCGGCGCGTACGAAAAAATCGCCGGCACGCTGCGCTTCGCCGTCGATCCCACGCATCGCCGGCACGCGGCCATCACCGACCTCGACCGCGCGCCGCGGGGCGCCGATGGCCGCGTCGAGTTCCAGGGCGACTTCTATCTGCTGCGCCCGGCCGATCCGGCGCGCGGCAATCGCCGCCTGCTGCTCGACGTGGCCAACCGCGGCCGCAAGGTGGCCCTCGGTATGTTCAACAGCGCGGTGCGCGTGCCGGACCCGACGACGGCCGAGGACTTCGGCAACGGCTTCCTCATGCGCCACGGCTTCGTGGTGGCGTGGATCGGCTGGCAGCACGACGTGCCACGCCAGGACGGGCTGATGGCCCTCGACGTGCCGCGGGCCGCCGGCGTCAGCGGGCTCGTGCGCTGCGCGTTCCGGCCGAACGCGCCGATCGACGTGCTGCCGCTCGCCGACCGCTATCACATCCCGAACCCCGCCGCCGACCTCGACGATCCCGCCGCGCATCTGAGCATGCGCGAGCACGGCGGCGCGCCGGCCACGGCCATCCCGCGCGCGGCCTGGCGCTTTCCGGACGCCTCGCACATCCGGCTCGACGGCGGCTTCCTTCCCGGGCGCATCTACGAGGTGATCTATCGCGCGAGCGATCCACCCCTCGTGGGCCTGGGATTGCTGGCGGTGCGGGACACGTCGGCGTTCCTGCGGTGGGCTCCGCCCGCCGCCGGCAACCCGTGCGCCGGCGACCTCGACCGCGTGTACGTCTTCGGCGTCTCCCAGAGCGGCCGGTTCCTGCGTCACCTGCTCTACCTGGGCCTCGACGAGGCCGAGGACGGCCGGCTGGTCTTCGACGCGGTGGTGCCGCACGTGGCCGGCGCGCGCCGCGGCGAGTTCAACCTGCGCTTCGGCCAGCCGTCGCTCAACGCGCAGGCGTCCGTCGGCAGCCTCTTTCCCTTCACGGATGCCGTCGACACCGATCCGGTGACCGGCCAGCGCGACGGGCTGCTGGCCCGCCTGGCGGCGCGCGGGCCGGCGCCGAAGATCGTGACGATCAACACCTCGGCCGAGTACTGGCGGGGCGACGGCTCGCTGGTGCACACCGACGTCGAGGGCCGGCGCGACGTCGCCCTGCCGGCGGGCGCGCGTGTCTATCACTTCGCGGGCAGCCAGCACACGCCGGGCGCGCTGCCGCCGCCGGAGGCCGATCCCAACACGGGCGGCCGCGGTCGGCATCGCTTCAACGTCGTCGACTATGCCCCGTTGCTGCGCGCCGCGCTCGTCAACCTCGATCGCTGGGTGAGCGAGGGCGTCGAGCCGCCGCCGAGCGCGGTGCCGCGGCTGGCCGACGGCACCGCGGTCCGCGGCGAAGAGACGGCCAAGCTCTTTCAGGCGATCCCCGGCGTGCGCGTTCCCGAGCGGCTCGCGCGCCCGGCGCGCCTGGACTTCGGGCCCGAGCTCGCGCGCGGCGTCGCCGGCGAGCTGCCGCCGAAGGTCGGCGCCCGGTTCGCGAGCTACGTATCGGCCGTGGACGCCGACGGCAACGAGGTGGCGGGCGTGCGGCCGGTCGAGCTGGCGGCGCCCCTGGCGACATTTACGGGGTGGAACCCGCGGCATCCCGAGCAGGGCGCGCCGGGCGATCTCATGCAGATGATGGGCTCGACGCTGCCGTTCGCGCGCACGGCCGCGGAGCGCGAGCGCGCCGGCGATCCGCGGCCAGCGATCGCCGAGCGCTACACCTCGCGCGCGGCGTACCTGGACGCGGTGCGGGCGGCCGCCGAGGCGCTGGTGGCCGCGCGCCACGCGCTGGCGCGGGCCGGTCGCCGAGCGCCAGGCGCAGCACCTCGAGGACATCGGCGTCGAGGCCTTGCTCCTCGAGCGTCTCGACGGTCTCGCGGTCGATGGCGCAGTCGCTCTCTTCGAGCTCTTCTTCCTCGAGCGCCTCGACCAGCGCGTCGAACTGGCGGTCGCTGAGGGTGCCGCACAGCCGGTTCGTGTCCGACTCGTAGAGTCTCACCATCGCCGGCCCCAGAGTAGGCGGCCACCGGGGCCCGGTCAAGGCGACTGCGACCGGGCGATGCTATCCTCGGCGGGCGAGGGAGGCGATCATGCCGAATATCACGATCCAGTGGTTCGCAGGGCGCACGACGGAGCAGAAGCGCGAGCTGACGCGGGCGATCACCGAGGCCGTGGTCAAGATCGGAAAGACCAGTCCCGATCAGGTGCACATCGTGTTTCAGGACGTGGAGAAGACGAACTGGGGCTGGAACGGCAAGCTCGCGGTCGACTGAGTCGCCGCGACGCGCTTACCAGGAAATCGACTGCCCCTGGCTGAGCAGGGCGATGCGCTCTTCCTCGCCGCGGCGGAGCGCCTCGGCCAGCAGACGGTCGGGCGGCTCGCGGAACGGCTCGCGGTTGAGCGCGAACGTGCCCCAGTGCATGGGCACGAAGATCCGGCCGCCGAGATCGTCGAAGAGCTGCATCGCCTCTTCGGGGTTGACGTGGTTCGGATGCTGGCCGGCGAACGCGCTGTAGCCGCCGATCGGGATCGCGGCGACGTCGAAGGGCCCGAGGCGCCGCCCGATCTCGGTCAGCCGCGGCGTGTAGCCGGTGTCGCCGGCGAAGAACAAGCGCTTGCCCCGGGCATCCGCGATGACCCACGAGCACCACAAGCGTAGATTTTGATCCAGGAGGCCGCGGCCCGAGCCGTGCTGGGCCGGCGTCGCCGTGAACCTCAGGCCGCGGAACGTCTGGCTGTCCCACCAGTCGAGCTCCACGACGTCGTGGATGCCACGCTCGGCGAGCCAGTCGCGCAGGCCGAGGGGCACGAAGAACGTCGGATGATGCTCGCGGGCCAGCCGCTCCACGGTCGGCAGGTCGAGGTGGTCGTAGTGGTCGTGGGAGATGATGACCGCGTCGATGTGTGGCAGATCCTTGAAGCGCACCCCCGGCGGCACCAGGCGGCGCGTGCCGAAGGGCAACGGCCCGGCATGGTCACTCCAGTTGGGATCGGTCAGGATGTTCAGGCCATCGAGCTGCACCAGCAGCGTCGCGTGCCCGATCCACGTCACCGTCGGGTGGGTGCCGTTGGCCCGCAGCGCGACGCCGTCGTTGGCGACCGGCGCGGGCGGGGCGCCGCGCGGCGCCTCGCGGTGGACCGAGCGTCGCAGCAGGCTCCACGTCCGTCCCAGGAGCGTGTAGTCGTAGGACGGGTCGAGGTTACGGAAGCCGTGGGCCAGGTGATGCGACGGAAGGGGCAGCTCGCGGACGCGAGCCTCCGCCGGGGCATCGGCGGTGGGCGCGGCCAGCAGGCTCGAGGCCAACAGCAGCACCAGCCCGCCACGGCGGGTCAGACGCGAGGACAACCAGTACGGCATAGGACCCGCCCAGCGTATCACGGGCGGGCACCCTGGCAAGGGCGCGACAGGCGACCCCCCGCGGGACCCCGGTGGGCCGGCCGGGCGTCGGCCTCAGGGCTCCAGGACGCAGACCGCCTCTGGCGTCACGGTCTGGGGCGCCAGCGTTTCCACGCAGAAGAGATGGACGGCGTCGCGGTCGTGCAGGCGATAGCCCGTCGCCAGGTCGCCGCCGACCGTGATCACGAAGTCCCCGCCGCGCGTGGAGAAGACGGCGCCGGCCTCGCGCACGACCGGCGAGCGGTGCACGGCGCCCAGGACGTCACGCAGCTGGCGCGCGGTCGGGTAGCCGGTGTCGTCCACCGCCTGCAGGTAGGCGTAGTAGCGGGCCGGCGCCAGGACGGCCTCGTAGGGGCCGGGGATGCCGGCGGCATCGAGGGTCTCGACGGCCTTGACGAGGTCGGCGAGGACTCGACCGTGACGCGTCCACTCGCCGGTCGTCACCCGCGGCGACTCCTTGGAGCCGAGGAACCCGGCGCCGGTCGGATCGCCGTAGAACGCCACCCGGTCCTCGGCCAGCGCCAGCTCGCGCGCCGCCGTTTCGGCCGTGGCGGTGTCGAGGACCGGCGCGCCGCGCTCGAAGTTCTCCACCGTCGCCCACGGCAGGCTGAAGTCCACGCGAATCTCCGGCAGCAGGACGACGTCGGGAACGCACACGGTGGCCTGGCCCTCGGCGCTGCGGCAGGGCGTCATGCTGCCGAGCCGGGTGGCCACGTGCTCCCAGCCCCGCGGGCCGTCGAACGTCGCGATGCGCCGCGCAGCCAGCACGTGGCGGGCGGCCTGCACGACGGCCCCGTCGAGCGCTTTCCAGACACGATCGGACAGGGGCGCGGTGTGGCGGCGCAGGTAATCCATCACCGGCCTCCCCGCAGCGAGCCGAGACTGACGCTGGTGCGCTCCTTGCCGTTGCCACCGGCGCCGTGCTCGGCCTGCTCGAGCGCCTGCTCGCGGCCGACGATCGGCCCCTCGGTGAAGAGGAACTCGCGCAGCTTGCCGGAGAAGGTCGGATCGTGGCGGCGGATCCACTCGAGGACCATTGCGGCGTGCTCCTTTTCCTCGTCGCGGTTGTGGCGCAGGATGTCGCGCAGTTCGGCGTCGTCGGTCGCCTCCATGCGCTGCTGGTACCAGTCGACGGCCTCCAGCTCTTCCATGAGGCTCACCAGCGCGCGGTGCATGTCGCGCGTGGCGGCGCTCAGGCGCTCCTCGGACTCGTGCAGCGTGGTCGAACCCTGGGGCATGGGCTCCTCCGCAGTGATCTCCGGCAGACTAGAGGCACATCGCGTGCCGCCGGGCCCGCCTTGACAGCCGCCCGCCGGGCCGATATTGCAAATCCCACGGCGCCGGCCCGGCCGGTGCAGGGAGGGCGCATGAGCACAGGGGCCGCAGGCAAGACGAAGGTCGCCGAGGTCGCGGACCTCCCCGACGGGCAGGGGCGCGTGGTCGACGTCGCCGGCCGGACGCTGGCCGTCTTCAACGTCGGGGGGACGTTCTACGCGATCGACAACACGTGTCCGCATCGCGGCGGGCCGCTCGGCGAGGGTGACACCGAGGGCCCGATCGTCATCTGTCCCTGGCATGGCTGGCGCTGGGACGTCACGACGGGCGCCAACGCCAACAACCCGGCCGTGCGGGTCTCCTGCTACCCGGTCAGCGTGGAGCAGGGCGCGGTCTTCGTTACGGTGGCCTGAGCACCGTCCACCACGGCGAGGGAACGCGGTATACTCCGGCCGCCCCGCAGCACACACACCATCGAACAGGGAGGTTGCCATGTATCGTCTGGCCCTGATCGCTCTGGTCGCCCTCACCGCACTGGTGCTGTCGAGTTCCGCGGACGCCTTCCAGTGCCCGAAGCTCGTCAAGCAGATCAACGATGCGACCGCCCAGCGCTTCGACGCGACGGCCGCCAACGCCAAGCAGGCGGCGGCCGACGCGCAAGCGCTGCACGCGGCGGGCAAGCACGCCGAGTCCGAGCAGAAGGCGAAGGACGCGCTGGCGAGCCTGGGGGTGAAGTCGTAGCGGATTCGCGGCCCAGACGCCCGGAGGGCCGGCCGGCCCCCCGGGCGTCGAGGCTTCAGCGCCGACTGATGGAGGTCAGCCGGGCCTGGCCCTCGCGGAAGGCTTCGTCCGGGGACTCGTAAGCCATCCACTCGCTCGTCCAGCTGTTCGCGACGACCTCGCCCCGCGTGGGATCACGAATCTCCCAACGCCAGAGGCACGGTTCGGACATCAGGCGGACCGCGACGGTGAACTGCTGGCCCCTCGTCTGCTGCATCCAGCTTCCTCCTTGTGGAACTGCGGCGCGCAAAGTGTGCAAAGCGAATGCCCATGGGCGTGCCCGCGTGAAGTCCGCGTCACGCCAGAACGTTGCCACGCCGTGCGGCCGTCTGGGCATCGCGAGGCGCGAAAATTTTGGGAACTTCCGTGTAAGGACGTTCAGGGCTAGCATGGGGCCGTGGTAGAGAGCCTGCCGGTCTCGCCGATCGTGCTCGGCGGGGCCGTGGTCTTCGCCCTGGCGCTCTGGGGGTGGTGGCAGTTCTACCAGTTCTGTCCGCACTGCGGCGCGCTGGCGCGGCGGGTCTACGTCGGCTGGCGACGCTGCCGCCGCTGCGGGCGGCAATACCGTCGTGGCCTGCGCCTGCGATGACGATTCCGGCTGATCCCGACCGGGCTCGAGGGAGACGAGGTGCCGACGCGATCACGGGTCCGCTCCTGATGTGGCGACCGTCGCGGCCGTCGGCGCGCGCGCTCGTCGTCGCCGGCGTCGGCATCGTCGTGCTGGTCCTGCTCGCTCTCGGCGCCTGGGCCTGGTCCGACGCCCAGCAGCGCCGGGTGCAAGGCGCCTACGCCGCCGTCATGACGCGCGTGCAGGCCGCGGAGGCCGCCGATGCGCCGGCCGCGAGCAAGGCCGCGGCGACGCGCGACCTCGAGCAGCTCCTGGCGCGCTATCCCTCGGCGCGCCTCGTGCCGCAGGCCGCCTACGAGCTCGGCAATCTGCGCTTCGCGCTGCAGCAGTACGCGGCGGCCCGCAGCGCCTACGAGCTCGCCCTGCAGCGCGGCGCCGGCGGCCTCGTCCGCGCACTGGCTCGCAGTGGCCTCGGCCGGGCCTGGGAGGCCGAGCGCGACTTCGCGCGCGCGGCCGACGCCTACGGCGCCCTGGTGAAGGACCTCGACCCGCGCAGCTTCCTCTACGAGGATGCGCTCATGGACCAGGCGCGCGCCCTCGAACTGGCCGGCCGCAAGCCGGAGGCGGTCGCCGCCTACCAGCGCCTCTTGAAGGATCTGCCGACCGCGCGCCGTGCCGACGAGGTCCGCATGCGCCTGGCCACGCTCGGCACCGCCGCCCGCTGAGTCCACCCTCAAGTAAATTTCGAGGGGGCTAGGCATATCCTGTCTGAATAAATGGACTTCCATCTCTATGAGTACGTCAGCCTACGGTCAAAGAGATGAGGCGGCCTGGACGGCCGGCGGCGGCACCCCTAGGCCTCGCGGGCGACTTCTAAGCAGATCACACTGAATTCAGACCTGGCGCGGGGCTTCTTATAAGGAGGATTATGTCAACTCGAGTGGCAACGATATACTTGGCTCAGCCGCGTGAGCCGGGCAGCGGCCAGCGCGACGCGATCACGACGAGCACCATCCTCCCGCTCAGAACCGCCAGCAGCTTGCGAGGTAGGGCCGAGGCGCTCGAGGCTGAGCAGTAACCCGCGGCGCCTCACCGCCGGTCGATCACACGGACGGCTTTGCCTTCGGACCGGGGGATGCTGCGGGGCGCGACGAGCGTGAGCTCCACGCTCAGACCGGTGGCCGAGCGCAGGCGTTCGGCGACGCGCTGGCGGAGCTCGGCCAGCACGGGATGGTCGCGCACGAAGCCGCCGCAGCGCGCCAGCAAGGCCGGGGCCGGCTCCACCTGCACCTCCAGGCGCGCCAGCGTCGCCGTGCGGTCGACGACCAGCA
>VBPC01000250.1 GCA_005887895.1 Candidatus Rokuibacteriota bacterium | reverse complement strand
CGCGAAGCTGGCACTGACCGTCTACGACCGGGAGGGCCTGGCGCTGCTCAAGACCGCCGCGACCGCGATCGGTGTCCACGTCAAGGTCGACACCGGGATGCACCGGCTCGGCGCCGCGCCCGAGCAGGCGGTGCAGCTCGCCATCGAGGTCAATGCCGATCCCAACCTGCGGCTGGAGGGGTTCTGGACGCACTTCGCCGACGCGGATCAGGATTCTGCCTTCACGAGAGAACAGTTGCACACGTTTCTGGATGCCCGCTCCGCCCTGATCCGGGCGGGCGTTACGGGCTTCCTCAGCCATGCCGCCAACTCCCCGGGGCTGCTCCGCTTTCCCGAGGCACGCCTGGACCTGGTTCGCGCCGGACTCATCCTCTATGGTGTTCGTCCGGTTCGGAACTGGGACGAGCTCCCGGGCCTCCGCCCGGCTCTCCGCTGGCAGACGATCGTGACCAACGTCCTGACGGTGCCTGCCGGCGGGAGCGTCGGCTACGGTCGCAAGTTCCTCGCGCGCGAGCCGGCACGGATCGCGACCATCGCGGTCGGTTATGCCGACGGCCTGCACCGCCGGGCATCGGGTAGCGGTCGCGCCATCGTCCGCGGTGTCGCCGTTCCGATCGCCGGCACCATCAGCATGGACCAGGCGGCGCTCGACGTGCGATCCGTTCCCGATATCGCGGTCGGTGACGTCGTGACGTTGATCGGAGAAGACGGCGGCGCGACGCTGAGCGCTCACGACCTTGCCGAGGCCTCCGGCACGATCTCGTACGAAGTGCTCTGCGCGATCTCGGGCCGGGTCCCGCGCCGATACCTATAATCTATGTAGCCCTAGCGGAGCGGAATGCGCTGAGAAAGCCGGTTCGCCGGCTGACGCTGGAACCTGATCAGGTGATACCTGCGGAGGAAAGGGGCTCGAGCATTCCGTCGCTGCCGGGACGGTGCACATATGGGAGCAGCCGAGGAACGTCGCGAGCGACTTGCGCGCATGCGCCTCTACCTGATCACCGGTGATCGGGGCGACGAGGTCGAGACGTCACGCATCGTTGAGGCGGCGCTCGAGGGCGGCGCCACCATCATCCAGCTTCGGAAAAAGTCGATGCCGATGCGAGAGCAGTACCGGCTGGCGCTCGCGCTGCGTATTTTGACGCGGGAGCACGAAGCGCTGCTGATCATCAATGATCACGCCGACCTGGCGATCGCCGCTGATGCTGATGGGGTGCACCTGGGTCAAGACGATCTCCCGCCGGCCGCGGTGCGCGCGCTGCCGGGGTTTGAGGGGCGGTTGATCGGCCGCTCGACCCACAGCCTTGCCCAGGCACAGCTCGCGGTCCACGAGGGCGCGGACTACGTCGCCGTCGGGCCCGTCTATCCAACACCAACGAAGGAGGGTCGCCCTGCCGTCGGCACCGCGCTCGTGTCCCGGGTGGCCGGGGTCATCGACCGGCCGTTCCTAGCCGTAGGGGGGATCGAGCTGGACAATGTCGCAAGCGTCGTCGACGCGGGTGCCGCGGCCGTCGCGGTCGTCCGTGCGGTTTACGACGCGACGGATCCGGCGGAAGCCACCCGCCGCCTGCACGAAGCCCTCGTGACGCGACTGGAAGTGGCGCGCCGATGAGCCAGGTCACCGTCACGCTCAATGGCAAGCCGCGCACGGTGCTCGATGGCGTGAGCCTCCTTGACCTGCTCAAACAGCTCGACGTCCAGCCGTCCCGGGTCGTCGTCGAGCACAACCGCGAGATCCGGCGCCGTGGCGATTTCGACAAGACGCAGGTCCACGCGGGGGACGAGTTGGAGCTCGTCTACTTCGTGGGCGGTGGCGCTCCGGACGATGCGCTGGTGGTCGGTGGCCGCTCGCTCCGGTCGCGGTTGATCCACGGCACCGGGAAATTCGCCTCCAATGACGTGCTCGCCCGCTGCCTGACGGCCGCGCAACCGGACATGATCACGGTTGCCATCCGCCGCCTCAATCTCGAGGGTGGCCGCTCCGAGCTCGAGGGCATCGATCTGCGGCGGTATACGCTTCTGCCCAACACCGCCGGCGCGACCACCGCGGAGGGCGCGGTCCGGCTCGCGCGTCTGGCCCGCGCCGCCGGGTTCTCGGACTTCATCAAGGTCGAGGTCGTCGGCGACGAAGACACGCTGTTGCCCGACCCGCAGGCGACGCTGGAGGCGACCCGACAGCTGGTCAAGGAAGGCTTCATCGTGATGGCCTACACCAGCGACGACGTGGTGCAGGCGATCCGGCTCTACGAGGCGGGAGCCGCCGCGGTCATGCCCGGCGCGGCGCCCATCGGCACGACGCTCGGCCTGCAAAATCTCTTGAACCTGGAGCTGATCGTGAGCAAGGTCAAGGTGCCGGTCATCGTCGATGCGGGTCTGGGCGTTCCCTCCGAGGCGGCGCGATGCCTCGAAGCGGGTGCCGCCGCCGTGCTCGTCAATACCGCGATCGCCCGGGCACAGAATCCCCCCGAGATGGCGAGGGCTTTTGCCGAGGCGGTCGTCGCCGGGCGCCGGGCATTCAGGGCGGGCCGGGCCCACATCGGCCTCAAGGCCGTCGCCAGCAGCCCGGTCGAGGGCGTCCCCGTTTAGCCAGACGCTCCGTACCGCGGGTGAGCGGGGTGTGCTCCGGTCGCTGCGACCCTATCTCAGTCCGGCGAGCGGGCCTCTCGAGATCGGCGCTCGCGAGGATGATGATGCGGCCGTCTGGCGCACGGAACCCGGCCGTGTGGTCGCTACGGTCGACACGATGGTCGAAGGGATTGATTTCCGGCTCGACTGGCCTGCTTATCCCTTTCGCCTTCTTGGACGGCGGCTTATGGCGATCAATCTGAGCGACCTGGCGGCGATGGGTGCGCAGCCTCGCCATGCGTTGATTTCTCTCTGCCTGCCGGGCCGCGTGCGGCTCCGTGATGTACGGGAGCTCTACCGGGGCATCGGCGAGCGGGCTCGGGCCGCTGGTTGCACCGTCGCCGGCGGTGACCTCAGCGGGATCGACGGTCCCATCGTGCTGACCGCCGCGTTGTTTGGCACGATCCGCCCCGGTCGGCGTCCGTTGCGACGGTCCGGGGCTCGATCGGGGTGGGCGCTCGCCGTCACCGGAACGGTTGGCCGCGCCGCCGCCGGCATCGGACTGCTGCTGGCCGAAAAGCAACCGAAAACAAGCGCAGAACGCCGATGGGTACGGGCGGTCTACGATCCCCAGCCACGCGTGGAGGCGGCGCAAATCCTCCAGTCGGTGGGGATTCGCGTCGCCGGCGACATCAGCGACGGACTCTACCGAGAAATCGAGCGGATCGCTCAGCCGGCCGGACTCGGCGCGGTGGTCGAGGCCGATCAGCTGCCACTGGACGCGGATCTTCGGCGGAGCCGCAAGCACGCATGGGCGGGCGGGTTGATGGAGTCCGAGGACTATGAACTTCTTTGCGCCGCGCCGCGGCCGCTGCTCGAAGCGGCACGCCGGCGTCTGCGCCGTGACCTCGACCTCCAGCTCTCGATCATCGGCACCCTCGAGCGCGGTCGCGGCATTCGGGTACGCGTCGACGGGAAGCTCGTCGTTATTCCAAGCCTCGGAGCAGGCTATGAACACTTTCGTTGAGACGACGTCGGTCGATCAGACCCGCGAGCTCGGTCGCCGCCTGGGGCAGGTCCTCGAGCCCGGTGACGTCATCGCGCTCGAAGGTGACCTCGGCACAGGAAAGACGGAGCTGGTGAAGGGCATCGCGGAAGCCCTGGGCGTGACGAGCGGCGTGCACAGCCCCACGTTTGTCCTGCACCACCACTACCAGGGCCGCGTGCCGATCGAGCACTACGACCTCTATCGTCTGGAGGGGATGGCCTGGGTCGACACCGGCCTCGATGAGCCCGCGCCCGACGCGGTCACCGTCATCGAGTGGCCCGACCGCGCCGGCGTGCTCGACGACTGGGCCACGATCCGTATCGGGTTGACGACCAAGGCGGAGACGCGGCGGCGCCTGACCCTCCTGCGCGGGCCGGACCGGATCCGGGCGGTGTTTCGTGCGCCTGGCGATTGACACCTCCGGCGTGGACCAGGCGCTGGTCGTCCTCGACGGGCGCCGCCTGCTCGCCGCCGACGACTGGGTGAGGGATCGAGCCGATCCCCCGGTGCTGGTCCGCCTGGACGCGGTCGTGAAACGGGCCGGTGGTAAGCCCGACGATCTCGAGGCCGTCGTGGCGGCGCGCGGCCCGGGGTCATTTACGGGCCTTCGGATCGGGCTGTCCCTGGCGGCGGGGCTGGCGTACGCGCGGCATATCCCGCTGTACGTCGCCGACAGCCTCGCGATCCTCGCCCGCCGCGCCAGCGGCGACCCGGCGAGCGTGGCGCTGCGCGATGCGGGTCGTCGCGAAGTCTATGCCTGGCGTGAAGGCGAGCCCGCCCGACGCCTACCTGTGGATGAGCTTGCTGACTGGCTGCCGGCCAGTGCCCGGGTCATCGTCGAGCCCGCCGGCGGGCTGGCCTCGTGGGTCCCCGGGCTGGCGCACCTCGAGCTGCCCGCCGGCGAACGGCGGCCTTTGAGCGCGGCGCTGCTCGAATCCGCCATCTGGACCTTCGATTCGCAAAAACCGCTGCGATATGATGAAGTGCAGGCGCTCTACGTTCAGCCCGCGGCCGCGGAGGAGCGCAGAAGGATGGCCCCATGATGCAGTTGAAGTCCCGAACGCTCGTCGACGCCATGCGCGAGGAAGACATCCCCGAGGTGCAGGCGATCGAGCGCCAGATCTTCCCGACACCCTGGCCGCGCAATGCCTATTACCGGGAGCTCCATCACAATCGCTCCGCCTACTACCTCGTGCTGCGCCGGGACGAGGAGATCGTCGGCTATGCCGGCCTGTGGAAGATGAGCGACGAGGCGCATATCACCACCGTCGGCGTGCGCGCGAATCAGCAGGGCAAGGGCTATGGCCATGCGCTGATGGCGGCCCTGATCCAGCGGGCCTACCAGTTGGGGTCGCGCTGGCTGACGCTCGAGGTGCGGCCGTCGAACGACGTCGCGGTTCGCCTCTATGAAAAGTTCGGCTTCAAGGTGATCGGTCGCCGCCGCGGTTATTACACGGACAACAACGAGGACGCGATCGTGATGTGGTCGGACTCGATCCAGGCGCCCGGCTTCAAGAAGCGCTTCAACGAGATCCTGCAGGCGCTCGAGATCGAAGGACTCGACAGCAGCACACCGCAGTAGTCCAGACGAACCGGCGCGTCCTGGCGATCGAGACCTCCTGCGATGAGACCGCCGCGGCGGTCATCGCCAGCGGCCCGCGCCTGCTCTCCAACGTTATTCGCGCGCAGGATGCGCTGCACGCTCCCTACGGCGGGGTCGTGCCGGAGATTGCCGCGCGCGCCCATCTCCAGACGCT
>VBPC01000249.1 GCA_005887895.1 Candidatus Rokuibacteriota bacterium | reverse complement strand
GGCTCAGGGCGGCGGAGAGATGCGTCTGTCCCACGATGGCGCTCCTCGGTACGCGTGTACGGTCGATGCCGCCGGTCAACGGCGGCGCACGCCCCGCGCCCTGGTGCTATTGCAAGACCTACTCCGCAGCGCCATCTCCCCCATCCGACGTACCAGCGATTTCTTTCCACACGGCCTGCGGAGAGGTCGAAGCGTCAGGCGATCGCGTTGAAGCGCAATCTTTTTCCCGTTTTGTAGTGGTCGGGACCGACCGCGCTGGTGGTGCGCGCCGAAGACGCCCGCTGGGCGTCGGCCGGGGGGTGGCGAGGGGCTTGCACTCCGAGCCCAGGCGATGAGCACCGCCATCGAGCCGGTCGTCGTCGAGCCGGTCGTCGTCCGTCCGTCCATCACTTCTGCGCGGTCGCTGTGGCGAAGCTGGATCGTCTACGCCGTCAGCTCCGTGGCGAGTCGGCTGGTGGGCTTCCTGATGCTGCCGATCTACACCCGGGTGCTCTCGCCCGAGGAGTACGGCATCCGCGCCATGGTGACGGTGGGCGTGGATCTCGTGGGGATGGTGTGCTCGCTTGGGCTCACCACCGCGATGATCCGGCACTACACGGGCGACGGCGCCGAGGCGCGCCGGCACCCCGAAGCGGTCAGCACCGCCTATGCCACCGGCGCGCTCGTGCTGGGCAGCGGCGCCCTGCTCGGGATGCTGGGCGCGCCCTGGCTTGCCATGCTCGTGCTGGGCGACGCCGCCTACGCCGGCTATCTGCGGCTGGGCCTCGTGTCGCTCTTCTTCGTCAACACCATGGAGATCGGTCTCGCCTACCTGCGGGTGCGCCAACGTGCCGCCACGGTGGCCGTCGTCGGGCTGTCCACGCTGGGACTGACGCTGGCGACGAACCTCGTGCTGGTCGTGTGGCTCCGGCAGGGCGTGGCCGGGATCCTCTATGGCGAGATCTTCACCTTCGGTCTGTGCTCCCTGATCCTCGCCCGGCTGACCCTCCGCGAGGTCGGCGTCCGCGTCTCACCGGCGCTGGCGCGGCGGATGGTCGTGTACGGCGCGCCCCTCACGCTGATGCCGTTCGCCTGGCTGCTCGTCAACCGCAGCGACGGCGTCTTCCTGACTCACCACGGCTCGCTGGGGGCGACGGGCATCTACGCGCTGGCCATCCAGTGCGCGCAGGTCTTGCTGCTGGCCGTGGTCCTGCCCTTCCGCGACGCGTGGGAGCCCGGCCAGTTCGAGGTGGCCCGCCAGCCCGACGGCGGCCGGACGTACCAGCGCATGTTCCAGACGTTCGCGTTCACCGTCGTCATCGCCGCCTTCACGCTCGCCATCGGTGCGGAGGACGTGATCGGCGTCATGGCGGCGCCGCGGTTCCACGCGGCGGCGACGGTCGTCCCCATCCTGCTGGCCGCCCACGTCGTGATGGGGATCTCGCTCTTCTTCAACTCGGTGCTCCTCGTCAAGAACCGCACCCCGCTGCTCGGCGGCGTCGCGCTGGTCACGGCGGCGGTCAACGTCACGGCCAACGCGCTGCTCGTTCCGCGATTCCTGGCCGTCGGCGCCGCGTGCTCGCGGCTGATCGCCCTCATGGTGATGGCCGCGCTCACCTGGTGGATCGCCGAGCGGCTCTCGCCGCAACGCCTCGACTTCGTCGCGTTCGCCAAGGTGGTCGGGCTGGCGGTGGCCGGCTTCGGTGTATCCCGGCTGCTGCCCGACGAGACGCTGATCGTGTCGCTCGCGTTGAAGGCCGTGCTCGTCCTGGCGGTCGTCGGACTCAGCATCGTGATCGGCGCCGTCGACCGTCGGGACGTGCGGCACCTGCTGACGCTGCTCCTCGAGCGCCTCCGTCTGCAGCGCGCCCGGCCCGCCTCCGGCACCGTCCGCTGAGCGTGCGCCCCCCGCTCCGCCCACCGGGTCGCAACGTCTTTCAGTGTGAAACGGATTTCTCGATCGGAGCCCCGAGCCCCCTCACGGGCGTGTCTGCAGCCGGCGGGGATGGAGCGTGCAGTTTCCCACCCAGAATTCCCCAGGACCCGGGGCCCTCGGGGCCCGGAGCCAGCGCCACGCCGCCCGGCTGTTTGGCAACGGAATTGCCCCGGTAGGGGGCGAGCGCTACACGACCTGGAGGGATCACCGTGAACGCCGAACCGCGTATGCCGTCGCTTCCTGTGAAGGTGGAGGACGCCGCCTGATGCTGATGGCCCTCGCCCTCGCCGAGGCCGCGCTGATGTTCTCGACGCTCTTCGCGCTGCTGGGCCAAGCAGCCGGCATCGGGCCGGTGTCGGCGACCCAGGCGGCCTTCAAGGCGGCCCTGCTCACCGTCGCCTGCGCGGTGTCGTTCTATTGCTGCGACCTGTACGACCTGCAGGTCGTCCGCAGCGTTCCGACGTGCGTGCCGCGGCTGCTGCGCGCGCTCGGCCTCGTGCTCCTGGCCCTGGCGGTCGTCGAGATGATGCTGCCGACGCTCACCCTCGCCAACGGGACGCCGGTGGCCAGCGTGCTCCTCGTGATGGCGGTGCTGCCGCTCGGGGGCCGCGCGTGCGTGTATGGCATGATCCGCACGCGCCCCTACGCGCAGCGAGTCCTCCTCGTCGGCAGTGGCCGCATGGCGCAGATCCTCATGCAGGAGATCGCCGCCCGGCCCCACCTGCGGTGGGCTGTCCGGCTGGTGACCGAGTCGGCCGCCCCGCCCCGCCCGGCGGTGTCGGCCTATCCGGTCGTGGGCACGCTCGACGCGCTCGGCACCGTGCTGCAGCGCCTGAGGCCGCGTCGGATCGTGGTGGCGCTCGACGAGCGGCGGCGCGCGGACATCATGCCGGTCCTGCTCGAGGCACGCGGCCGCGGCATCGCCATCGAGGACGCGGTGGACGTGTACGAGCGGATCACCGGCAAGCTGGCCATCGAGGCGCTGCCGCCCGCCAATCTCGTCTTCGCCAAGGGCTTCCGCGTCGCGCGGGGTCACGCGGCCGTCGGCCGCGCCCTCAGCCTCATCGTCGCCGCCGTGGGGCTCACGCTGACGGCGCCGTTGCTGGGCATCATCGCGCTCGCCGTCAAGCTCGACTCGCGGGGCCCGGTGTTCTTCCGTCAGGAGCGGATCGGGCTGCACGGCCGCCGCTTCTGGCTCGTCAAGTTCCGGACGATGCGTCCGGTGGCCGCCGAGCCGTCGGTGTGGGTGCGGGACAACGAGGACCGCATCACGCGTCTGGGCGGCCGGCTGCGCAAGTTCCGCCTCGACGAGCTGCCGCAATTCATCAACGTCCTGCGCGGGGACATGAACCTGGTGGGGCCGCGGCCGCACCCGGTCTGCAACTACGAGCTCTTCGCGCGGGAGATCCCCTACTACGCGCTGCGCGCGGCCGTGCGCCCGGGCGTGACGGGGTGGGCTCAGGTGCGTCACGGCTACGCCAACAACCTCGAGGAAGAGACCGAGAAGATGCGCTTCGACCTCTACTACGTCAAGCACCTCTCGGTCTGGCTGGACCTCCGCATTCTCGTCGACACGGTCAAGGTGGTGGCCTTCGGGCTGGGCTCGACGGCGGCCGACGTGCGGCCCGTCGTGGTTCCGCTCCCGGCGATCACCGAGCCGCGCCGAGCAACGACCGAACACGCTGCCTGAGGAGCACGACACCGATGGAACGACAGCTCGCCGAGAAGATCGAGACGCGCACGGCCCGCGTGGCCGTGATCGGGCAGGGGTACGTGGGCCTGCCCCTGGCCCTGGAGTTCGCGCGCGCCGGCTTCACCGCGGTCGGCATCGACAACGACCCCGACCGGATCGCCGGGCTGAACCTCGGCCAGTCACCCACGCCCGACGTCGCCGACGCCGAGCTGTCGGAGCTGCTCACCAGCGGACACTATCGCGCGACCGGCGACTTCGCCGTCCTCGCGGACAGCGACGTGGTGATCATCTGCGTGCCCACGCCGCTGCGCAAGTCCAAGGACCCCGACATCTCCTACGTCGTGGCCGCGGCCGAGCAGGCGTCCGCCCACTTCCATCCCGGCCAGCTCGTCGTCCTGGAGTCGACGACCTACCCGGGGACGACCGACGAGCTGCTCATCCCGATGTTCTCCGCCCGCGGCGGGCGCGTCGGCGACTCCGTGTTCGTGGCGTTCTCGCCCGAGCGCATCGATCCCGCCAACAAGCAGTTCAAGGTCCGGGACATCCCGAAGGTCGTGGGCGGCGCGACCGCCGCCTGCACCCGCCTGGCCAGCGCGCTGTACCGCACGATCGTCCCCAAGGTCTACGAGGTGTCGAGCCCGACGGTCGCCGAGCTGGCCAAGCTCTACGAGAACACGTTCCGCAACATCAACATCGCCCTGGCCAACGAGTTCGCGCTGATGTGCCGCCGGCTGGGCGTGTCGAGCCGTGAGGTCATCGACGCGGCGGCCACCAAGCCGTTCGGCTTCATGCCGTTCTATCCGGGCCCCGGCATCGGCGGCCACTGCATCGCCGTCGATCCGTTCTACCTCTCCTGGAAGCTCCGCCTGAACGGCTACGAGCCGCGGTTCATCCACATCGCCGACGAGATCAACCAGCAGATGCCCGAGCACGTGGTGGCGCTGGTGACCGAGGCGCTCAACGCCCGCCGGCAGAGCGTCAACGGCGCCTCGATCCTCGCCCTCGGCGTGGCCTACAAGGCCAACGTGGGCGACACCCGCGAGTCGCCGGCGCTGGAGATCCTGGCGACGCTCCGGGCGAAGGGCGCGGAGGTCACCTACTGCGACCCGTGGGTGCCCACGACGACGGTGGGCAACGTGGAGATGAAGAGCGTGGAGATGTCCGCCGAGCGGCTGGCCGAAGCCGACTGCGTCCTCATCCTGGCCGATCACGCCGCCTTCGACTACGACCAGGTGGTGGCCACCGCGCGGCTCGTGGTCGACGCGCGCAACGCCACCTGGGGGCGCGAGGCTCCCGACGGCCGGGTCGTTCGCCTGTGAGAGGAGCCCGGTCATGAAGATCCTCAGCGTCGTCGGCGCGCGCCCGAACTTCGTCAAGATCGGGCCGCTGCTGCAGGAGATGGGCGAGCGCCCGCAGATCGAGCGCGTCCTCGTCCACACCGGCCAGCACTACGACCCGCGGATGTCCGACGGCTTCTTCGAGGCGCTCGCCATCCCGGCGCCCGACGTCAACCTCGGCGTCGGCTCCGGCTCGCACGCCTGGCAGACGGCCGAGGTCATGAAGCGGCTGGAGCCGGTG
>VBPC01000248.1 GCA_005887895.1 Candidatus Rokuibacteriota bacterium | reverse complement strand
GGGCGGCTATTCCGGGCTCTACGACGCGACGCCCGATCACCACCCGGTGCTCGGCGCCATTGCCGAGTACGCCGGGCTGTACGCCGACTTCGGCTGGAGCGGCCACGGCTTCAAGCACTCGCCCTTCATCGGCGACATCCTCTCGGACGTCGTCCTGCACGGCAAGGCGAAGGGCTTCGACCTGACGCCGTTCCGCTGGACGCGCTTCCGGGAGCACGACCTGGTGCCCAGCGCCCGCTGGACGGCGGAGCCCCACCCCAAGCATCGCCTCTGACCGGTCCCGCCGCCTGGCGGCCCCGCCGGTCGTGTCAGACCCCCAACCGGGGGGGCGGGTCCCCCCATTGCGGTGCGTGAAATTCCTCCCTCCGCGGGTAGTGCCGCCCGGCGGCGACGCGTAGCGTACATCTCAGTCGGTCCTGTGCGTGGCGAACGCGCATGGGCCGCGGGTTCGGGCCGAGGCGTTCGGGAAGAAAGGATCTCGTGATGGCAGCTGCCAAGCGATCGCTCACAGCGCCCGTCCAGGAACTCGTCGAGCGGGCCATCGAGGAGCTGATGGCCTCGCTGCCGGACCCCGATCAGCTCTCCCCGGAGGAGCAGCGCGGGATCATCGCCCGATACACCGCCGTGCTCGAGGGGAACTTCATCTACTGGATGACGGCTGCCTACCTCGCCGTCGGCTCCGACGAGGCGCACGCGATCATCGAGGACAACCTGCGCGAGGAGGTCCGGGACAACCATCCGGGGATGCTGCGGCGGTTCGCCATCGCCGCCCGCGCGGTGCCGACCGAGACGGATGCGCTGGCGGTGTACCGCAATCTGGAGGCCGTGCGTCGCTTCGTCGGCGAGCTGTCGGCAGTGAAGACCGTGCTGATGATGGCCTTCTTCGAAGGCTTCATCACCCGATTCATGCCCTACCTGGCCGACCTCGCCGCCCGCCGGGGCTCGGCCGAGCAGGAGTATACCGACGTGCACGGCGTCGTGGACGTGGTCCACACCGAGGGGTTGTTCCGGGCGCTCGAGGCCGAGATACGGCTGGGGCCCGAGGCTCCGGAGCCGGCGCGGCTGCTCACGGGCATGGAGATGCTCCGCACGCTGATCGAAGCCGTCGTTCACCCTCACGTCGCGACGGCCGCGCCGGTCGAGCACGCGACGGACGCCGTCGATCCACTCGTCATCCAAGAGGCCGCATGAACCGCGCATCCTGAGCGCGCCACCTCATCCGTCGGAGACCGACCATGTCCGTGAAACTCGACGTCCTGACTCAATTCGAGCAAGTCGCCAAGGAGCAGAAGAGGACTCTGGCGCCCCTCTCCGACGATCTCGTGCTGCTGGACTCCGGCCTCGACTCGCTCTGCCTGGCCATCATCGTCGCGCGCCTCGAGGACGCGCTGGGGTTCGATCCGTTCGCCGCGGAGGACGCCGACTTTCCGGTGACGCTGGGCGACTTCGTCAGGCTCTACGAGGATGCCGCCCACGCCGCCCCCTGACGTCCCTTCGCTCTGGAGCGCGCTCGCCGCCGCCGGCCGCCTCTTCGACCGCGTGCTGGCGGGCGCCCACGCGCGCGTCACGCTCGGCGATCTGCTCGGCGGCTCGAGCCTGGGCGGCCGGCTCGAGGCGCTGCGCGGACGCTCGGTCCTCCTCGCGACCGGCGATCAGCTCACCGCCGCGCTCGCGCTCATCGAGCTCGACGGCGTGGCCGGACGGCTCGTGCTCTGCCCTCCCGATCTCCCGGCCGCGCAGCTGCCCTTCGTCGTCGCGACCGCGGAGGTGCAGGCGTGCGTGACGGACCGGCCGGCGCCCGAGGCCGGCGTGCCGGGGGTGGACGTCGTCGCCGGCTGCAGCCCGCTGCTCGCCCCCGCCGATGCCGAGCGGAGAGGAGGGCATCCGACGGAATGGATCCTCCTGACCTCGGGCACGACCGGCCAGCCCAAGATGGTCGTGCACACCCTGGCGAGCCTGGCGGGAGCGATCACGAGCGGAACCCCGGCCGAGCCCGCGGTGTGGAGCACCTTCTACGACATCCGCCGCTATGGCGGCTTGCAGATCCTCCTGCGCGCGCTGCTCGGCGGAGGATCGATGGTGCTGTCGAGCGCCCAGGAGTCGACCGGCGACTTCCTGATGCGCGCGGGCGCCCACGGCGTGACCCACATCTCCGGGACGCCGTCCCACTGGCGCCGCGCGCTGATGAGCCCGGCGGCGCGCCGGATCGCGCCGCGCTACGTTCGCCTGTCCGGGGAGATCGCCGACCAGGCGATCCTCGACCACCTCCGCGCCGCGTACCCCGACGCCCGGATCGCCCACGCTTTCGCCTCGACGGAGGCTGGCGTGGCCTTCGACGTCGGCGACGGTCTCGCCGGCTTCCCGGCGAGCCTGATCGGTCCGCGCGGCGGCGGCATGGAGCTGAAGGTCGAGGAGGGCTCGCTGAGGATCCGCTCGGCCCGCACGGCGGCGCGCTACCTGGGCGGCCCGGTCGAGGGCCTCGCCGATCGCGACGGGTTCGTCGACACCGGCGACATGGTCGAGCTGCGGGGCGACCGGTATTACTTCGTCGGCCGGCGGGGCGGGATCATCAACGTCGGCGGCCTGAAGGTGCATCCCGAGGAGGTCGAAGCCGTCATCAACGGCCATCCGCGCGTGCGCATGTCGCTCGTGCGGACCCGGAAGAATCCGATCACCGGGGCGCTCGTCGTGGCCGACGTGGTGCTGCAGGCGGCGGCCACCGCCGCCAATGGTCACGCGGCCGAGCTCGAGCGCGAGATCATCGGGCTCTGTCGCGACGCCCTGCCGCGGCACAAGGTGCCCACGGCGATCCGTTTCGTGTCCGCGCTGCCCGTCGCCGCCACCGGCAAGCTGGTGCGTCACGATGCGTAACGTCGTGGTGACGGGCGGGAGCCGGGGGCTGGGCCTGGGCATCGTCCGCCGCCTCGTCGACGCGGGCTATCGCGCGATCGCCGTCGCCCGGAAGGAGACGCCGGCGCTCACTGCCGCCATCGAGCACGCCGAGCGCGAGCGGCCGGGCTCGCTCCAGTTCGTTCCGTTCGACCTGGCCGAGATCGACGACCTGGGCCGGCTGGTCAAGCGGCTGCGGAACGACTTCGGGCCGATCTACGGCCTCGTCAACAATGCCGCGGTCGGCTTCGACGGCGCGCTGGCCATCATGCGCACGGCGCAGATCGAGCAGCTCGTGCGTCTGAACACGCTGTCGCCCCTCGTCCTCACCAAGTACGTCGTGCGGGCCATGATGGCCGACGGCGGCGGCCGGATCGTCAACGTCGCCTCGATCATCGGCTTCACCGGCTACAGCGGCCTGTCCGTCTACGGCGCGACCAAGGCCTCGATGCTCGGCTTCACGCGCTCGCTGGCGCGGGAGGTCGGCCGCCTGGGCGTGAACGTGAACGCGGTGGCGCCCGGCTTCGTGGACACCGAGATGACGCGGGGACTCGACGACGCCCACCGGCAGCAGATCGTGCGGCGCAGCGCACTGCGCCGCTTGCCCGACGTCGACGACGTCGCCCACGCCGTCGAGTTCCTCCTGGGTGACAAGGCCCGGAGCATCACGGGAACGGTCCTCACGGTCGACGCGGGCAACAGCGCATGACACCGCGCCGACCCGAGCGTCAGGCGACGGCGGTCCGCGACGGTGACGCGGCCGCGCCGCCGGGCGGGCGCAACGGGGCGTGGCTCCGCGCGCTCCAGCTGACGACGCCGATCGCCGAGCATCCCCGCCGCATCCTGCCGACGGTGATCGACGAGCTCGCCGCGCGACTCGAGGAGACGCCGGCCCTGCTGTCCGAGCACGAGAGCCTGAGCTACCGTGCGCTCGCGGAGCGGTCGAACCGGTATGCGCGCTGGGCGCTCGAGCACGGGCTGGCCCCGGGCGACGCCGTCTGCCTGCTCATGCCGAACCGGCCGGAGTACATGGCGATCTGGCTCGGCCTCACGCGGGTGGGCGTCGTCGTGGCGCTGCTGAACACCCATCTGACCGGCTTCTCGCTCGCGCACTGCATCAACCTGGTGGAGCCGCGTCACGTCATCGTGGCGGCCGAGCTGCTCGGGTCGATGACCGCCGCGCTGGCCGACCTGGCCGGCACGGCGACGGTGTGGGTCCACGGCGCCGGCGGTGGGGACCTCCCGCGCATCGATCGCGAGGTCGAGCGATACGCGGGGCAGGCGCTGCGCGAGGCCGAGCGCCGGCCGCCGAGCATCGAGGATCGCGCGCTCTACATCTATACGTCGGGCACGACCGGGCTGCCCAAGGCCGCCCGGGTCAGCCACTTCCGGCTGATGCAGTGGAGCCACTGGTTCGCCGGCCTGCTGGACGTTCGCCCGGACGATCGCATGTACAACTGCCTGCCGATGTACCACAGCGTCGGCGGCGTGCTGGCGACCGGCGCGGTCCTCGTCGGCGGTGGCTCGGTCGTGATCCGCGAGACGTTCTCCGCCCGCGACTTCTGGCATGACGTCAGCCGCTGGGACTGCACGCTCGTGCAGTACATCGGCGAGCTGTGCCGGTACCTGCTGCGCGCCGGGCCGACGCCCGCCGAGACGGAGCACCGGCTGCGGACGGCGTGCGGCAACGGCCTGAAGGCCGACGTCTGGACCGCGTTCCAGCGCCGGTTCGGCATCCCCCGGATCCTGGAGTTCTACGCGGCGACCGAGGGCAACGTGTCGCTGTTCAACGTCGACGGCAAGCCCGGCGCCGTGGGCCGCGTGCCCGCGTTCCTGGCGCATCGATTCCCGGCGGCACTGGTGCGCTTCGACGTCGCCGCCGAGGCGCCGGTCCGCGACGGCCAGGGCCGCTGCATCCGCTGCGCGCCCAGCGAGGTCGGCGAGGCGATCGGCAGGATCGGCGACGCGTCGAGCCTCGCCCGCGCCTTCGAGGGTTACACCAGCCCCGACGCGTCCGAGCGCAAGATCCTCCGCGACGTCTTCGAGCCGGGTGACGCGTGGTTTCGCACCGGCGACCTGATGCGCCGGGACGAGGCCGGGTACTACTACTTCGTCGACCGCGTCGGCGACACCTTCCGCTGGAAGGGCGAGAACGTCGCGACCACCGAGGTGGCCGAGGCGCTCGCCGTGTTTCCCCAGGTCCAGGAGGCGATCGTCTACGGCGTGGCCATTACGGGCACCGACGGCCGGGCCGGCATGGCCGCGCTCGTCGCCGACGCCGGGCTCGACCTCGTGGCGCTCCGCGCCCACCTGATCGACCGCCTGCCGCGCTATGCGCGGCCGGTGTTCCTGAGACTCTGCCACGGGCTGGAGGTGACCGCGACGCTCAAGTACACGAAGCACGATCTCGTCCGGCAGGGCTACG
>VBPC01000276.1 GCA_005887895.1 Candidatus Rokuibacteriota bacterium | reverse complement strand
TGCGGGGCGCGACGAGCGTGAGCTCCACGCTCAGACCGGTGGCCGAGCGCAGGCGTTCGGCGACGCGCTGGCGGAGCTCGGCCAGCACGGGATGGTCGCGCACGAAGCCGCCGCAGCGCGCCAGCAAGGCCGGGGCCGGCTCCACCTGCACCTCCAGGCGCGCCAGCGTCGCCGTGCGGTCGACGACCAGCAGATAGTGCGGCTCGAGCTCGGCGACGCCGAGCAGGGTCGCCTCGACCTCCGAGGGATAGAGGTTGACGCCCTTGATGACGAGCATGTCGTCGCTGCGCCCCTTCAGGCGGGCGATGCGCGCGGAGGTGCGGCCGCAGGCGCACGGCTCGGTCGTGAGCGTGGTGATGTCGCCGGTGCGATAGCGCACCATCGGCTGCGCGCGCTTGGTGAGGGTCGTCAGCACCAGCTCGCCCTCCTGGCCGGGGGGCAGCGGCGCGCCGCTGGCGGGATCGATCACCTCCGGCAGGAAGTGATCGTCGGCCACGTGGAGCCCGGCCCGCGCCTCGCACTCCCCCGCCACGCCGGGGCCGACGATCTCGCTGAGCCCGTAGATGTCCCAGGCCGTGCACCCGAAGGCGCGCTCGATCGCGGCGCGCAGCCCCTCCGTCCACGGCTCGGCGCCGAACATGCCGTAGCGCACGCCGAGCGCGCGCGGATCGCCGCCCTGCTCGCGCAGGCTCTCGGCGATGTGCAGCACGAACGAGGGCGTGCCGCAGAGCGCGGCCGGCCGGAAGTCCTGCAGCAGCAGATGATGGCGCGCGGTGTTGCCGGAGGACACCGGGACCACCGTCATGCCGATCCGCTCGGCGCCGTCGTGAAAGCCGAGGCCGCCGGTGAAGAGACCGTAGCCGAACGCCACGTGCAGCATGTCGCCGGCGCGCGCGCCGGCCGCCGTCATGGCGCGCGCCATGACCTCACGCCAGACGTCGAGATCGGCCGCCGTGTAGCCGACGACGGTCGGCTTGCCCTTGGTGCCGGACGAGGCGTGCACGCGCGCCAGCTCGGCCGGCGGCACCGCGCAGAGCCCGAAGGGATAGTGCTCGCGCAGATCGCTCTTGCGCATGCACGGCAGGGCGGCGAGGTCCGCGAGCCCCGCCAGGCGGGCGGCGCCGAGCCGGGCGCGGTGAAACGGCACGCACGCCACCGCCCACGCCACGGTCGCGCGCAGCCGCTCGAGCTGCAAGGCGGCGCGGGCGGACGCCGGCAGCGTCTCGGCCGGGGGGTTCCAGATCACGCCGGCCGGCTCACCGCCGGCGCGGCGGCTCGGGAAAGTGGCGGCCGACGTCGCGGTGATGGCGCCGGCCGATCGCCTCGCGCTGGATGAGCAGCATCGTACGGGCGTGCAGGGCCCGGCGGCGCGCGGCCTCGTCCTGCTCGAGACGCGCGAACCCCTCGCGCGTCGTCATTCGATGACCACCGATTTCACGAGCCACTGCTGGCGCTCGAGGAAGCGGGCGACGGTGTCGAGCGTGCGCGCGTCCGTCGTGCCGTCCAGGCTGATCCGGTCGGGCACGATGTGGCGCACCTCGGGGTACGACACCAGGACCCGGCAGAGCGTGCGCACGCGCGGATCGGGCGCCAGCAACCCGCGGCGCTCGGAGGCCGCCCAGTCCTTCTGGAAGAGCACGCGGATGGCCCGCGGAGTCATCCCCGGCGGCCAGGCCGCTCGGCCACGCGCGCCTGCGCCTCGGCGTAGAGCTGCAGCGTCCGATCGATCTGCAGCTCGACGTCGAACTCGCGCTCGGCGACCTGGCGCGCCCGCAGGCGCATGGCCGCGCGCCGCTCGCCGTCGAGCAGCAGGCCGATGGCGGCCTCGGCCAGGCCGGCTGGATCGTTCTTGGTCAGGATACCGGTCTCGCCGTCGCGGACGACTTCGTCGCAGCCCGGCGCGATCACCGCCACGGCCGGCAGCCCGCACGCGGCCGCCTCGGCCAGCACCAGCCCCTGCGTCTCGGTCTCGGAGGCGAACAGGAAGAGGTCGGCGGCCTGATACCACGCGGCCAGGCCGGCGTGCTCGCGGACGCCGGCGAAGTGGATCCGCTCGCCCGCTCCGAGCTGCCGCGCGAGCGCGCGCAGCGCCTCGCTCTCCTTGCCCTGCCCGACCAGCCACAGGCGCGCGTCGGCCAGCGTGCCGGCCACGCGGTCGAAGGCGAGCAGCACGCGGTCGACGCTCTTCTCGCGATCGAGGCGGCCCACGTAGAGCAGCAGCGGGTCGGCGATCGGCAGCCCGAGGGCGCGGCGCGCGGTGACCCGGTCGCCGGGACGGAAGCGGGCCAGATCGACCCCCGTCGGCACCACGCTGACCGGCGTCGTCACGCCGCGCGCGCGCAGCTGCTCGCGGATCAGCGCCGAGGGCGCGATGACGGCATCGGCGCCGGCCGCGAAGCGCGTGCTGAGCCCCAGCGCGGCGGCCTCCACCAGCGTGCGCGTCAACGGCACGTAGTGCGCGTACTTCTCGTAGCGCGTGTGATAGGTGAACACGAGCGGACGGCCGAGCCGACGGGCGGCGCGGCGGGCGGCCGGGCCCAGCAGGAACGGATGATGGGCGTGGAAGACGTCCAGGTCGAGCGCGCGCACGCGGCGGCCGACCCGCGGCGACCACGGCACGGCGAGCGCGAACTCCGGATAGGTCGCCGCCGGCACCGACGGCACGCGGATGACGCGGGGCGCGGCGTCGCGCGCACCCGGGAAGCGCGGAGCGACGGTCCACACCTCGTGGCCGCGGGCCTCCAGCCCCCGCCGGAGCGTCTCCACCGAGATCGTGACCCCGCCGCAGAACGGCAGGTAGTTGTTCGTGAACAGCCCGATGCGCAAGCGGCCTCGGCCCTCGCTCAGGCCTTGTTGTACTTCTCGAAATCCTCCGGCTTGATGTTCTGCAGCCACTCGCGCAGCTGCTCCGGGTCGTCGGTCTTCATCGGCTCGCCTTCCTTGGCGCCCTCCATCTTGCCGGCCTTGGGGAACACGTCCTCCTCCACGAAGATCGGCGCCGCCACCCGCAAGGCCAGCGCGATGGCGTCGGAAGGCCGGGAGTCGACCGTGTACTCCGCGGTGCCGAGCTTGAGGTGGAGGACGGCGTAGAAGGTGTTCTCGCGCAGGTCGGTCACCACCACCCGGGCCACCTGCACGTCGAGCGACTCGAGGATGTTCTTGATGAGGTCGTGGGTCATCGGCCGCGGCGTGGCGATCTTCTCCAGCTCGAGGGCAATCGCGTTGGCCTCGAAGATGCCGACCCAGATCGGCAGCGAGCGCTTCTCTTCGTCGTCGCGCAGGATGATGATCGGCATGTTCGACACCGGATCGAGGGCCAGCCCGCGCACCTTCATTTCGACCAGCATACGGCCTCCTCCGGCGTCGCGAGCGCGCCGCGCAGGCTGTGGGGCAGCACCTCGGTCACCTGCACCGGGACGATGTCGCCGACGGTGGTCCGCCCCGCCCCGTCGAAGTTCACGACCCGGTTGCAGCGGGTGCGTCCCGACAGCTCGCCGGGATTCTTGCGGGACGTGCCGTCCACCAGCACCTCCATGGTACGCCCGGCCAGAAGCCGGCTGCGCGCCGCGGTGACCCGCTGCACGACGTCGAGCACGCGGGCGTTGCGCCGGGCCTTGACCTCGTCGGGAATCTGCTCGGGCATCGCGGCGGCCGGCGTGCCGGGCCGGGGGGAATAGCGGAAGACGAACACGTTGTCGTAGCTGACGCGCTCGATCGTCTCCAGCGTGGCCTCGAGGTCGCCCTCCGTCTCGCCGGGGAAGCCCACGATGATGTCGGTCGAGAACGCCAGCGCGGGCTCGGCCTCGCGCAGGGCGTCGACCAGCTCGAGGTAGCGCGCGCGGGTGTAGCCGCGGTTCATGCGCGCCAGCACGCGATCGGAGCCCGACTGCAGCGGCAGGTGGAACCACTCGCAGACCTTCTCGACCTCGCGGATGGCGCGGATCAGCGCCGGCGTCAGGTTGTACGGATTGGAGGTCGTGAACCGGATGCGGGCGAGCCCCTCGACGTCGTTGACGCGGGCGAAGAGCTCGGCGAGGTCGGTTGGCGGCGTCAGGTCGCGGCCGTAGGCGTTGACCGTCTGGCCGAGCAGCGTGACCTCGCGGCAGCCCTCGGCCACCAGGCCCTCGATCTCGGCCACGATGGCCTCCGGCGGATGGCTGCGCTCGCGGCCGCGGGTGCGCGGCACCACGCAGAACGTGCAGTGCTTGTCGCAGCCCTCCATGACCGTCACGAAGGCCTTCGGCCCCGGGCGCCCGGGGCGGCTCGTGACCTTGACGAGCGGCGCCTCGCCGACGTCGAGCACCGGCCGCCCCTCCCGCCGCGCCCGCTCGACCAGCTCCCCCACCCGTGCGATGGCCGGCGAGCCGAAGACCAGGTCCACGATCGGCGCCCGCTGCTGGATCGCGCCCTTCCGGAGCTGGGCCATGCAGCCCATCACGCCGATCAGGAGCGAGGGCTTATCGCGCTTGAGCGCCCGGAGCTCGCCGAGCTTGGAGAAGACCTTGTCCTCGGCCTTCTCGCGGATGGCGCAGGTGTTGAGCAGGATGACGTCGGCGTCGCCCTCGTCGGCGGTCAGCTCGTAGTCGCGCTCGCGCAGCAGGCCGGCGACCCGCTCGGAGTCGTACTCGTTCATCTGACAGCCGTACGTGATGAGGTGCAGCTTGGCCATGAGTAGTTTTGAAAATTCCTTATGCGACAATGCGTTGACCGTAGCATCCGCCCCCAGCGAAGTCAAACAAGGGGGGTCCGACGGAGCGCGCGCAGGGCTCGGGACGGCGCGCCGGGGACGGCGAAAGCTCGAGCGGGCGGGCGGCGGGGGGAGCGGCCTCGCTCCCCCCGCCCACGCTCGGAAACGGGAGCGCCGGCGCGCTCCCCTCACCCGTCAATCGATCTCGTCCGGGCGTCCGGCCTTCGTGCCCGCCGCGGCGGGGGCGTGGCTGCCGTGACCGTTGCCGTTGGTGAACGACAGCGGCGGCTTCACCTCGAACTGGCGCTCGAGCCGCGCGCGCCGCTCCTTCCAGCCCTCCTGGTACTCGAGCTCGTCCTCGTGCAGCGTGGCCGGCTGCTTGACCCCGTGCGCGTGGCGGAACTGGATGGCCAGCTGGGCGGCCGTGCGGCGCACCTCGTCCCACGGCGTGCCGAGGGCGAACTGGTCGGAGATGGCCCCGATGCGGCCCGTGTGGATGTTGCACGAGAGCGTGATGGCCGACAGGATCGGCCCCGACCAGTACGAGGTCTGCGAGTTGATCGGCATCGGCAGGATGTGCAGGTTGTGGCTGCCGCGGCAGTCGCCGGCCACCATGGGCGCCGTCGCCCACGGCGAGGTGATCTCGCCCGGCGCCGGCCAGTCGCCCTGCGCGAAGGCCAGCAGCACCGGATCGTCCTTGCCGCCGTAGGTGAAGCCCTTCTTGGTCTTGATGTTGTGCAGCCGCTCGGCCGAGCACACGTAGCCCAGCTGGTCCTTCTCGCCCTTCTCGCTGCGGCTCCAGACGCGCGCGATGACGAAGCGCGAGGAGCGCGTGAGGCCCTCGATGTCGTACAGGTCCTCCGGCGCCCGCAGCGTGATGACCTTCTCCTGCAGCCCCTTGGCCAGCTCTTCCATCTTGCCGTCGAGCGCCTTGGGATCGCGCGGGTGGGCGCCGGCCTCGATGGCCTGGGCCTTGGTGTCGAGGTCGACGATCTCGAAGATGTAGCCGCGCTTCATCTTCGACGCCGCGATGATGAGGCCGGTGTTGAAGCGTGGCAGCATGTAGGCGCCCGTGGCGTAGTGGTTGAACGCCATCGGCTCCGTCTTGTCGGCGAAGGACACGAGCACCGTCTGCGACGGATTGTCCTTGCGCACGGGGAACGGCAGGGCCACCGTGGCCGGCCCGGCCCCGCGCAGGTTGCCGGTGAACGCGTCGGCCACCAGGTCCTGGCCGGGGCCGTAGAGCCCGAGCTCGGCGGCCTTGCTGGCGCCCTCCTGCAGCGCGTCCCACATGAGCTGGTCGACGACCGTCATGTCGACCGTCTCGGCCATGATGCCGGTGACCGCGCAGTCGTCGCCGGTGTGGGTGACGATGAGCGAGGTGAAGATGGGCTCGCCGCGATAGCCGTTGTTGTCGAGCACGAACTTGGCGATCACCGACTTCACCTCGTCGGCGGCAACCACGTGGCCGCCCACGCCGCCCACGTCGGCCTTGGTCGCCTTGATGAAGCGCCGTACCAGCGCCGGGTTGCGGGCGAACACGTACGAGCGGTACGAGAAGATGTTGGGCGTGTTGGTGACCGGGATCTTCTCGGTCACCGTCACCGGCAGCCCGTCGAGCTCGTTGCGGGACTGGTGGTACTCGGACATGGGGATCGATCGGCCGTCGGAAGGGCCGTAGGGCCGCTGAGTCATGCTCGCCTCCCGTCGCGCGAGGGTAGAGTCGCCCGGGCTGATTTTCCGGTGACGGATGAAGGATAACGGCGGTACACTCGGGCCGTCAAGCAAGTTCTTCACACCCATGAAATTAATTTCTCACCCGACCTCGCGCGAGCTGCGGCTGATGGTGCAGTGCCTGGAGCTGTACTATCGCCAGGGCCGCAGCCAGAAGGACATCGCCACCGCGCTCGGCGTGTCGGCCGCCACCGTGTCCCGCCTGCTCAAGCGCGCGTTCGACGAGGGGTTCGTGCGCGTCGAGCTGGACCTGCCCCGCACCGAGGCGCTGGAGACGGCGCTGGCCCAGGCCTACGGGCTGCGGGAGGCGGTGGTGATCGTGGCCGGCGGTCGCGGCGACCTCAAGGCCGAGCTGGGCGCCGCCGCCGCCGCCCACTTCGAGAAGATCGCCCGCAACGGCATGCGCATCGGGCTCTCGTGCGGGTTCACGCTCTACCAGACGATCCGCGCGCTGCGCGAGCGGCGCTTCCGCGACTTCTCGCTCTATCCGCTCTCCGGCGAGAGCACGCTGAAGCTGGTCGACCTCTTCCCCAACACGCTGGTGGGCATGATGGCGGCCAAGTATCGCCCCCACGTGCGCGCCTACGCGCTGCCCGTGCAGCACCTGCTCTCGCTGCGCGAGATCGAGCGCGAGCGGCGGCGCCTGCTGCGCGATCCGGAGATCCGCTCGATCTTCGAGGCGGCCCAGTCGGTGGACATCGCCCTGTCCGGCATCGGGCTCATCGCCGAGAGCACGCCGGGCTTCTGCTCGCTGGCCGAGTCCTACGGGGTCAGCGTCAAGCGCCTGCGCCAGCTCGGCGTCGTCGGCGAGATCAACTACCAGCCGTTCGACGCCGAGGGCCACATCGTGGACCGCACCGAGCTGCGCGCACTGATGCACCGCGTGCTCAGCGTGGAGGGCGATCGCCTGCAGGCCCTCGCCCGGCGCGAGGACCGCTCGGTGATCGCGGTGGCGGGCGGTCGCAGCAAGGTGGACGCCGTGCGCGGGGCGTTGCGCGGCCGCTTCGTGAACGTCCTCGTCACCGACGAGGACTGCGCGCGGGGCCTGCTCGGGCGCTGACCGGCTACCGGCGCGGGGCCCCGGTCTCCTCGAAGGCGCCGATGCGGCGGAACTTCTCGTAGCGGCCCGCCATCAGCTCGTCGGCGTCGAGCGCGGCCAGCGCGGCCAGCTGCTCGCGGAGCACGCCGCGCAGCGCCACGGCCGCCACGTCCCAGTCACGATGGGCCCCGCCCACCGGCTCGGGGACGATCGCGTCGATCACGCCCAGCCGTAGCAGGTCGGGCGCCGTCGTCTTCATCACCTCGGCCGCCTCGGGCGCCTTGCCGGCGTCGCCCCACAGGATGGCCGCGCAGCCCTCGGGCGAGATCACCGAGTAGACGGCGTACTCGAGCATCAGGACGCGGTTGCCCATCCCGATGGCCAGCGCGCCGCCGCTGCCCCCCTCGCCGGTGACGACGGCGATCATCGGAATCGGCAGCCCCGCCATCAGGCGCAGGTTGCGGGCGATCGCCTCGGCCTGTCCCCGTTCCTCGGCGCCGATGCCAGGATAGGCGCCGGGCGTGTCGATGAACGTCACCACCGGCTTGCCGAACTTCGCCGCCAGCTCGAACAGTCGCTGCGCCTTGCGATAGCCCTCGGGATGCGGCATGCCGAAGTTGCGCGCGATCTTCTCGCGGGTGTCGCGGCCCTTCTGGTGGCCGATGACGACGATCGAGCGCCCCTCGAAGCGCGCCAGGCCGCCGACGATGGCGGCGTCGTCGCCGAAGAGCCGGTCGCCGTGCAGCTCGAGGAAGTCGTCGAACAGCAGCTTGCACCAGTCACGCATGTACGGCCGTCGCGGATGGCGCGCCAGCTGCGTGCGCTGCCAGGCCGTCAGGCTGGCGTAGGTCCGCTGGCGCAGGCGGGCGAGGCGCTCCTCCAGGCGGAGGATCTCGTCGCGCACGCGCGAGGGATCCTCGACGGCCTGCAGCTCCGCGATGCGCGTCTCCAGCTCGAGGAGCGGCTGCTCGAAATCAAGAGCGTCCGGCATGATCGACCCCGGTGGAACCAGCGCCCAGCAGGCTCTCGAGCTTCGCGAGCAGCGCCTCGGAGACGTCGACGGCGACGGCCCGCGCGCGCACCACCACCTCCTGCCCCGGCAGGAGCAGGTGCAGGAACACCGGCACCGTCCCGGGATGCTCCTCGCAGAGCCGGCGCAGCGCGGCCAGCGTCGCCTCGGCGTCGGCGCCGCCGCGGACACGCACGCGGCAGGCCGTCGGCTCGCCGCCGTTGCGCGGACGGCCGCCGCCGGCCCCCAGCGACTGCTCGAGCGGGCGGACGTCCTCGGCCAGCACGACGCGGCCCTTGTCGCCGTCGTCGACACGTCCGCGCACGACGACGGGCTCCCGCCCGCGCAGCCAGGCCGCGGCGGCCCGGTACGGCTCGGGGAACACCGTCACCTCCACCGTGCCGGCCATGTCCTCCAGCGTGAGGAATGCCATCCGGTTACCGCTCTTGGTGGCCGTCTCCTTCAGCCCCGCCACGTGGCCGAACAGCGTGACACGCGCCCCGTGGCTGCGCGCGGCCAGTTCGGCCGACGAGGTGACGCCCAGCGACTCCGCCACGCCCTCGAACCGCGCCAGCGGATGGCCGGAGACGTAGAAGCCGAGCACCTCCTTCTCGTAGGCGAGTCGCTGGTCGTCGTCCCACTCGGGGACGACCGCCGTCACCGGCTCGGCCGCCCGCGGCGCCGGCGGCGCCGACGGTAGCAGGTCGAAGAACGACCCCTGGCCCTCGGCCCGCTCGCGCTGCTGGCGCTGGCCGGACTCGAGCGCGACGTCGCAGGTGGACAAGAGGTGAGCGCGCGTCAGCCCGAGCGAGTCGAAGGCGCCCGCCTTGACGAGGCTCTCGATCACCCGCCGGTTGACGAGGCGCAGGTCGACGCGCGCGCAGAAATCTTCGAGCGTCGTGAAGGCGCCGTCGGCCGCGCGCGTTTTGAGAATGGACTCCATCGCCGCCTCGCCCACGTTCTTGATCGCCGCCAGTCCGAAGCGGATGGTGTCGCCGGCCACGCTGAAGCGGACCTGGGACACGTTGACGTCGGGCGGCTGCACCCGCAGCCCCATCGCCCGGCACTCGTCGATGTACTTCACGATCTTGTCGGTGTCGCCCATTTCCGACGTGAGCAGGGCGGCCATGAACTCCACCGGATAGTTCGCCTTGAAATAGGCCGTCTGGTAGGCGACCAGCGCGTAGGCGGCGGCGTGGGAGTTGTGGACGGCGATCCCGTTGGCGATGAAGCTGTGCGCGCCGGGGACCTCGAAGTCGTAGGTGGGCTCCACGCCGTCGGGCGTGAAGGACCGGCGCGACGACCACTCGGACGGCACCTCGGCCACGGTCGTCCCCGGCTGCCCCGCCGCCGCCCGGCGCCGGGCCGCCAGGCGCAGGTCGGCGGCCGCCAGCACGTCGAGCACGGCCACCGCGTCGGTGTCGGTCAGGTCCTCGGCGTTCACCCAGCCGCGCTGGGTGAAGACCGGATGGTCGGGCGTGCAGCGCACCGACATGCCGTTGGCGAGGCGAAGCCGGCCGACAGGCCGCACGCCGCTGGGCCGCACGCGGCTGGCCGGGAACGGTCCATCCTTCGTCAGCACCAGGTCGCCGTCGCGCACGGCGGTGATCGGCTTGCGGGTGCCATCCGCCATCTCGATCATGGCGTCGGCGCTCAGGCACTTGTTGAACCCGTAGCCCGCGAACTTCTCCATCAGCTCCCAGACGCGCTCGGCCTTGGCGACGGCGGTGTTGCGCTCCTTGCAGCCGGCGATGAACTTCTCGCGCTGCCGGGCCATGAGCTCGCGGTCCTTCTTGCCCATGGCGCGGCGGAGCGTGTCGGCCTCGCCCATGGTGAAGCCCGCCATCTCGGAGGCGATCTGCATGATCTGCTCCTGGTAGACCATGATCCCGTACGTCTCCCGCGTGAACGTCTCCATGGCGGGGTGCTCGTAGGTGATCTTGGCCCGACCGTGCCTGCGCGCGATGAAGTCGGGAATGAGCTCCATCGGTCCCGGCCGGTAGAGCGAGACCATCGCGATCACGTCCTCGAGCCGCTCGGGCCGGAGGCCGCGCAGGGCTTCACGCATGCCCGAGGACTCCAGCTGGAACACGCCGAACGTCTTGGCCTCGCCGAGCAGCGCGTAGCTCCGGGCGTCGTCGAGCGGCACCGTGTCCAGGCTCAGCGCGAGCCCGCGCGACTCCTTGATCAGGTCCACCGTGTTGGCGAGCACGGTGAGCGTCCGCAGGCCCAGGAAGTCCATCTTGAGCAGGCCGAGCTTCTCGATCGGCCCCATGGCAAAGCCGGTGATCAGCTCGGGCCGCTTGGGGTCCTTGTAGAGCGGGATGTGGTCGTCCAGCGGCTCGTCGGAGATGACGACGGCCGAGGCGTGCACGGAGGCGTGGCGCGTGCAGCCCTCCAGCGCCCGGGCGATGTCCCACATCTCCTTGACGCTCGGCTGGCTCTTGACGGCCTCCGCCAGCGGCGGCGACTTCTGGTAGGCGTCCTCCAGCGTGATGTTGAGCGGAAAGCCCGGCACCAGCTTGGCGATGCGATCGACGTCGGCGTAGGACATGCCGAGCACCCGCCCGACGTCGCGGATGGCCGCCTTGGCGCCCAGGGTGCCGAAGGTGATGATGTGGGCCACGCGATCGCGCCCGTACTTGTCGGCGACGTACTTGATGACCTCGTCGCGCCGGTCGTCGGCGAAATCGATGTCCATGTCGGGCATCGAGATCCGTTCCGGATTCAGGAAGCGCTCGAAGAGGAGACTGTACTTCATGGGATCGACGTTCGTGATCCCCAGACAGTAGGCGACCAGCGACCCCGCCGAGGAGCCGCGGCCCGGCCCCACCGCGATGCCGTGCTGGCGCGCGTAGTGGATGAAGTCCCACACGACGAGGAAGTAGCCGGCGAAGCCCATCTTCTCGATGACGGACAGCTCGTGGGTCAGCCGCGCCTCGATCTTGTCGCCCGGACTCGCGCCGTAGCGCCGCTTGAGCCCCTCGCGCGCCAGCTCCTCCAGGTAGGTCTCGAGGGTGTGGCCCTCGGGCACGACGTAGCGCGGCAGGTGGAACTTGCCGAAGTCGAGCGTGAGGTTGCAGCGCTCGGCCACCGCGAGCGTGTTGCGACAGGCCTCGGGGATCTCGGCGAAGACCCGCGCCATCTCCTCGGCCGACTTCACGTAGAACTCCTGGGTGGAGAACTTCCAGCGGTTCGGATCGCTCATGCTGGCGCCGGTCTGGATGCAGAGCAGCGCCTCGTGGGCGCGGGCGTGGCCGGCCTCGAGGTAGTGCGAGTCGTTGGTGCCGGCGACGGGCGCGCCGATGGCCCGGGCGATCGCCAGCGTCTCGCCGGTGACCTTGATCTGCTCGGCCAGGCCGTGGGCCTGGACCTCCATGAAGTAGTGGTCCTTGCCGAAGACCTCCTGGTACCAGCCGGCTGTCTGCCGCGCCCGGGCGGTGTCGCCGGCGCTGAGCGCGCGTGAGACCTCGGAGTTGAGACAGCCCGAGAGCACGAGCAGGCCGGCCGCGTGCTGGGCGAGCAGTTCCTTGTCCACGCGCGGCTTGTAGTAGAAGCCCTCCAGGTAGGCCTTGGAGACGAGCTTGATCAGGTTCCGGTAGCCGGTGACATCGCGCACCAGGACGGTCAGGTGGTTGGCGCCCTCGTAGCCGCCGTCCTGGGAGCCGCGCTCGGCCCGTCCGCCGGGGGCGACGTAGAGCTCGCAGCCCACGATGGGCTTGATCCCCGCCTTCTGCGCGGCCAGGTAGAAATCGACGGCGCCGAAGAGGTTGCCGTGGTCGGTGAGCGCGATCGCCGGAAACTCCAGGCTCTTGGCCTTGGCCACGAGCTTCTCGAGCTGGGCGGCGCCGTCGAGGAGGCTGTACTCCGAGTGAACGTGGAGGTGGACGAAGTCGGCGTGCTGCACGGAGGTCGGGCTACTCGAGCTCGATCGTGGCCGGAGGCTTGTTCGTCACGTCGTAGAGGACCGCGTCCACCGGGGGAAGAGCCGCCAGCGACGTCGCCAGCTCGTCCACCACTGCCGGCGGCAGCACGGCGAAGTCCGCCGTCATGCCGTCGCGCGAGTTGACCGGGCGCAGCACGATCGTCTCGCGGCCGGGAGCGCTGCCGAGCGGCAGCATCGCCACCGGAAACTGCCAGATCGCGTCGTAGAGGCCGTGCTTGCGCACGATGCGGGTCACGAGGTCGTCGGCCTCGCGCAGGAGCGCGATGCGCTCGCGCGTCAGCGTCGCCGGGTGGATCGACAGCGCCGCCAGGCCGCGACCGCCGCGACGGTACGCGACGAGGGCGACCCGGTTGATCGCCCGGTGCGCGTTGGTGATCCGCCGGGCGAACGCGCCCGCCGCCCCCGCGTCGGCGAAGCCCTCGACCGCCAGCAGCTGCGAGTACGAGCGCTCGTCACCCTGGACGCCGACGGTGCGGACCGGTACGACCCAGCCGGCGCCGCCGTCCGGCAGCGCGATGGCCGGCCGCTCCACCGGCGCTTCGCGCTCGGCGCCGAGGCAGCGCACGGCCAGGCCGGGCCCCGGGAACGGGTGGCGCCACACGACCTCGTGGGGCAGCCCGAGCTGCTCGCCGAGCACGCGGACCTCGTCCTTGTAGAAGTCCACCAGTGGCTCGAGGACCCGGCCCTGCTCGATCAGCGCCTGGATGCGCTCGACGCGGTTGTGATGGGTCTTGATCTTGGCCGAGTGACGGGCGCCGCCCGACTCGATCGTGTCCGGGTAGATCGTCCCCTGCCCCAGCAGCCACTCCTCATCGCGCAGCCCGAGCCGCGCGAACTCCTCTTCCTGCACGGTGAGGAACGTGTCGCCGATGATCGCCCGCTTGCGCTCGGGGTCCGTCACGCCCGCCAGCCGGCCGAAGAAGTCGCCGCTGCGGTCGGCGACGTGGATCGCCTCGCGGCCCGCCTCGCGGATCAGGTGCTCGATCGCCTCGGCGTCGCCCTCGCGCATGAAACCGGTGTCGACGTAGAGGCCCAGGACGCGGCCCGGTCCGAGCGCGCGATAGCAGCAGTAGAAGGCCACCGTGGAGTCGACGCCGCCACTGATCAGGAAGAAGACCTTGCGGCTCGCGGCGCGCGCGCGGATCGCCTCCATGACCTGCTCCACCCGAGCCCGCGGGTCCCAGTCGCTCGTGCACCCGCACACGCCGAAGACGAAGTTCCGGTAGATCTCGGTGCCGAACTCCGTGTGGACGACCTCGGGATGGAACTGCAGGCCGAAGACGGCCCGCTCGAGGTGCTGCATCGCGGCGATCTTGCAGTCGCCGGTCTCGCCGACGATCGCGAAGCCGGGGGGCACGTCCACGACGGTGTCGCCGTGGCTCATCCAGACTGTCAGGTCACGCGATGGAAGCCCTCGGAATAACGGGCTTTCATCGTGATGGAGCGAGCTGTGGCCATACTCCTTTACCACACCGCGGGCGACGCGGCCGGCGAGGTCCTTGGCAATGAGCTGGTGGCCGTAGCAGATCCCCAGGATCGGCACGCCAAGGGCGTAGATGCGGGGATCGACGGCGGGCGAGGTCGGCTCGGTCACGCTGGCGGGGCCGCCGGAGATGATGATGCCGCGGGCTCCGTGAAAGTTGGCGGCGGGCCGGTTGATGTCCGCCACGACGGCGTGGACGCCCAGTTCGCGGATGCGCCGGGCGATGAGGTGGCAGTACTGGCCACCCGCGTTGAGCACGACGATCTGGTTCACCGCGGATCCTCGCGCACCGGGCCCGACCGCACCTGAGCTCCGCCTACCGCGGCCGCCCCAGCTTCTGCGCCTGCTGGAAGACCTTGCCCTCGGTCTTGATCGTGGGCGCGATGATCAGCTCCGTCTGCTGTAGCTCGCGGATGCTGCTGGCGCCGACCGACCCCATGCAGGTCCGGATGGCGCCGACCAGGTTGAGCGTCCCGTCCTCGGTGAACGCCGGCCCGAACAGGATCTGGTCCAGCGAGCCGGCGATGCCGACCCGGATCCGTGTGCCGCGCGGAAGGTTCGCGTGAGGCGTCGCCATGCCCCAGTGATAGCCGCGGCCCGGCGCCTCGGTGGCGCGCGCGAAGGCCGAGCCGATCATGACCGCGTCGGCGCCGGCGGCGAACGCCTTGCACACGTCGCCGCCGGTCGTCATGCCGCCATCGGTGATGACGGGGATGTAGCGACCGTGCAGCTTGTAGTACTGATCGCGCGCCGCCGCCGCGTCGGCGGTGGCCGTCACCTGCGGCACCCCGAGGCCGAGCACCTCGCGGCTCGTGCAGGCCGCTCCCGGCCCGACGCCGATGAGCAGCCCGTCGGCCCCGCAGTCCATGAGCTCGAGGCACGCCTCGTAGGTCACGCAGTTGCCGATGATGAGCGGGATGGCCAGCGACTTCTTGAGCTTGCGGAAATCGACCGGCGTGTACTCGGTGGCGACGTGGCGGGCCGTCGTCACCGTCGACTGCACGACGAAGACGTCGGCGCCGGCCTCCTGGGCGATCTGGGCGAAGCGCTCGGCGCGCTGCGGGATGGATGAGACGACGGCCGGGCCGCCGCCCTTCTTGATCTCCTGGATGCGCTGATGGATCAGCTCTTCCTTGATTGGCTCGCCGTAGATCGACTGGATGATCTTGGTGGCCTGCTCCTGGCTGGCCGAGACGATCCGCTCCAGCACGTCGTCCGGATCGGCGTAGCGCGAGAACACGCCTTCGAGGTTCAGCACGGCGAGGCCGCCCAGGCGTCCCATCTCGACGGCCAAGCGCGGGCCCACCACGCCGTCCATGGCGGCGGCGATGATCGGAAGCTCGTAGCGGTGGCCGCAGAGCTCCCAGGAGATGTCGACTTCGTTGGGATTGACCGTCAGGGCCCCGGGAACCAGCGCGATGTCATCGAAGCCGTATGCGACCCTCGCCTTGCGGCCCCGGCCGACCCACATCCCCATGCGTCGTCTCCCCCTTGTCCGGCTGCTCGAGTTCCCCGCCCGGATCCCCAAATGTAGGGATCGCCGCCCGACCACCCACTAGATTTAGCGCAGTATACCGACGCTGCCGCATGGTGTCAACGGCGCGGCTCCGCCCCGTGGGCGCGCTCCCACGCCAGGCGCAGGCCCTCCAGCGTGAGGTGCTCGTAGACGTGCTGGATCGAGGGCGTCACGTCGGCGACCAGGGGCGCCAGGCCGCCGGTGGCCACGATCGTCGGCTCGCCGCCCATCTCGGCCCGGATGCGGGCGACCATGCCGTCGATCAGCGCGGCGAACCCGTACACGAACCCCGACTGGATGTTCGTCACCGTGTTCCGGGCCACGGCCTCCTTGGGGCGCGTGAGCTCGACGTTGAACAGCCGCGCCGCCCGGCTCAGCAGCGCATCGGCGGCGGTGCGGATGCCGGGCGCGATGGCGCCGCCGATGAAGTCGCCGCGGGCGTTCACGCAGTTGAACTTCGTCGCCGTGCCGAGGTCGATGACGACCAGTGGGGGCCGGTGCCGTGCCAGCGCGCCGATCACGGTCACGATCCGATCGGCCCCGACCTCGGCCGGTGAGTCGGCGGCGAGCACGACGCCGCTGTTCTCGGCGCTGACGCTGAAGGCCGGCTGCCCGAAGTGGTGCTCGCACATCCACTCGAGCGTGGACTGGACCTGGGGCACGACGTTGGCGATCGCCACGCCCGCGACCCGGCCCGGGTCAATGCCGCGGGCCCGCAGCAGGCTGCCGATGAACAGCCCGTACTCGTCGGCGGTCTGATCGCGGCGGCTGAGCAGTCGCCAGGCCGCCAGCTGGGTCGAACCCTCGTAGGCGGCGATCTTGAGATTGGTGTTGCCGACGTCGAGCGCCAGCAGCATCAGGCCGTCTCCTCACCGACATCGCCGGCCAGAACGCGCTGCCGGTGCCCGCCGTCGACGATCACCAGCGCGCCGTCGGCGTCCACGTCCATCGCCACGCCACGCACGCCGTCGACGGTCACCGTTCGTCCGAGCGTGTCGGCCAGCGTCCGCCAGCGCACCCGCGCCGGCTCGAAGCCGTCGCGCTCGAGCCGCTCGCGCCAGCGATCGAGCGCCTCGAGCAGAGCGGCGAGCACGGCGTCGAGCGCGACCTCGCGCCCGCTCGCCAGCCGCACCGACGTCGCGCGATCGCCCACGTCGGCCGGGAACGTCCGCTGGCGCACGTTGATCCCGACGCCGAGGACGACGAGCGGCGAGGGATCGAGGCGACTCTCGAGCAGGATGCCGGCGATCTTGCGGCCGTCGACGAGGACGTCGTTGGGCCACTTGAGCCGCGGCGCCAGGCCGGCGACGGCGGCCAGGGCCTCGGCGACGGCCACGGCGGCGGTGAGCGAGAGCGCGGGCAGCTGCGCTGGCGCCAGGCGCGGCCGCAGCACGATCGACGTCAGCAGGCTGGCCCCGGGCTCGTCGAGCCACGCCCGCCCGCGCCGGCCGCGACCGGCCGCCTGCGACTCGGCGACGACGACGGTGCGATCCGGCGCGCCGTCGGCGGCCAGCGCGAACGCCACCGCCTGGGTGGAGGCGACGCGGCCGAGCCGGACGATCGAGGGCACCGCCACCGGCGCCGTCACCCTACCCAGCTCAGGCTGGCGACCAGCTTGGCGTGCCGCGCCTCCTGCTCGGCGAGCTTCTCGCGCTCCTTGTCCACGATCTCGGCCGGCGCCCGCTCGGTGAAGTCCGGCCGCGCCAGCTTGCCCCGTGTGAAGGCGATCGTGTCCTCGATCCGCTTGATCTCCTTCTCCAGGCGCTGGCGCTCGGCCGCGAGGTCGACGAGCCCTTCGAGCTCGACGTAGAGCTCCGAGCCGCCGACCACCCCCAGCGCGGAGGCCCGGGGGCGTGTGGCCCGCGGGTCGAGCGTCAGGCGCGCGCGGGCCAGCGTCTCGATGAGCGTCGTGTGCTCGCGCAGCAGCGGCGCGTCGGCGTCCGCCGCCTTCACGATGACGCGCAGCGTCTGCGCCGGCGAGATGCGCATCTCGCCGCGGATGTTCCGGATCGCGGTGATCACCTGGATCAGCACGCCCATCTGCCGCTCGGCCTCGGCGTCGGTGCCGGTGCGCGAGGCCTTCGGGTAGGCGGCCACCATGATCGACTCGCCGTCGTGCGGCAGCCGCTGCCAGAGCTCCTCCGTGATGAACGGCATGAAGGGATGCAGCAGGCGCAGCGTCGCCTCCAGCACGGTCACCAGCGTGTGCTGCACCCGGTGACGCTCGGCCGGATCCTCGGGGCGGTAGAGCGAGATCTTGGCGATCTCGAGGTACCAGTCGCAGAAGTCGTTCCAGAGGAACTGGTAGATGGCGCCGGCGGCGTCGTTGAAGCGATAGGCGTCGAGCGCCGCCCGGACGTCGTGAATCGTGGCGTGCAGCCGGCTCTCGAGCCAGCGCCCGGCCAGCCCGGCCGGCGCCGCGTCGCCGGCCGCGTCGTAGCCCTCGAGGTTGGCCAGCACCAGGCGGGCGGCGTTCCAGAGCTTGTTGGCGAAGTTGCGATAGCCCTCCACGCGCTCGTCGCTGATGCGGATGTCGCGGCCCTGCGCGGCGAAGGCCGCCAGCGTGAACCGGAAGGCGTCGGTCCCGTAGGTGCTCATGATGGCCAGGGGATCGACGATGTTGCCCTTCGACTTGGACATCTTCTGGCCCTCGGCGTCGCGCACGAGGGCGTGGATGTAGACGTGGCGGAACGGCTCGGCCTTCATGAAGTGCAGGCCCAGCATCGCCATGCGGGCGACCCAGAAGAAGATGATGTCGAAGCCGGTCACGAGCACCGAGGTCGGATACCACGTGCGCAGCTCCGGCGTGTCGTCCGGCCAGCCGAGCGTCGAGAACGGCCACAGGCCCGAGGAGAACCACGTGTCGAGCACGTCAGGATCCTGGCGCAGCGGGCCCCCGCACTTCGGACAGGTCGTCAGGTCGGTGCGCGAGACGTGGACCGATCCGTCCTTGTCGCAGTACCAGGCCGGGATGCGGTGGCCCCACCACAGCTGACGCGAGATGCACCACGGGCGAATGTTCTGCATCCACTGGTCGTAGGTGTTCCGCCAGCCGGCCGGGATGAAGGTGATCCGCCCGTCGTGGGCGGCGGCCAGCGCGACCTCGGCCAGCGGCTTGACGTTGACGTACCACTGCTTGGAGACCAGCGGCTCCACCACCGTCTTGCAGCGATAGCAGAGACCGACGGCATGGCGGTAGGGCTCGACGCGATCGATGAGCCCGAGCCCCTGCATGTCCTCCACGATGCGCCGGCGACACTCGAAGCGGTCGAGCCCCGCGTACTTGCCGGCCGCCGCCGTCATCTTGCCGTCGAAGCCGATGACCGTGCGCACGGGCAGGCCGTGGCGTCGGCCGATCTCGAAGTCGGTGGGGTCGTGGCCCGGCGTGACCTTGATGACGCCGGTGCCGAACTCCGGGTCGACGGCCTCGTCGGCGACGACCTTGATGTCGATCTCGCCCTCGACCGAGGGAATCCGCAGCGTCCGGCCGACGTACTGCGCGTAGCGCGGATCGCCCGGGTGCACGGCCACGCCGGTGTCGCCCAGCTTCGTCTCCGGGCGCACCGTGCCGAGCGTCAGCGGTCCGTACTTGATGTAGACGAAGTCGGCGTCGCGCTCCTCGCGCTCGACCTCGAGGTCGGAGAGCACCGTCTGGCAGCGCGGGCACCAGTTGACGATGTAGTCGTCGCGGTAGATCAGTCCCTCGTCGTACAGGCGCACGAACACCTCGCGCACGGCGCGCGACAGCCCCTCGTCCATGGTGAAGCGCAGGCGCGACCAGTCGCAGGAGGCACCGAGCTTCTTGAGCTGACGGATGATCGTGCCACCCGCCTCCTCCTTCCAGGCCCACACGCGCTGCAGGAACGCCGCGCGGCCGACGTCCTGCTTCGTCTTGCCCTCGGCGGCCAGCTGGCGCTCGACGACGACCTGGGTGGCGATCCCGGCGTGATCGGTGCCCGGCTGCCAGAGCGTGTTGAAGCCGTCCATGCGCTTGCTGCGGATGAGGATGTCCTGCAGCGTGTTGTCCAGCGCGTGACCGACGTGCAGCGACCCGGTCACGTTGGGCGGCGGGATGACGATGCAGTAGGGCGGCCTCGGCGACTCGGGATCGGCGCGGAAGTATCCGCGCTTCTCCCACTCGGGATACCAGCGCGCCTCGACGGCGGCCGGCTCGTAACGATCGGGGATCGTGGCGGAAGACTGATTCGCCGGCGTCATGCTCTGGAGAACGTCATTGTAGCACCGGGGTGGCGGCGGTCAGGCGCCAGCCGGCCGTCAGCCGGCGGAACGTCAACGCCCACGGACGCCGGTCGGCGGCGACGGCGCCGACCGACACCGCCTCCCCGCTCTCGCGCGCGTCGCAGACGGGCTCGGCGTGGAGCGCCGCCGGCAGCCGCGCGCGCAGCCCGCGGTCGGGCACCAGCGCGGCCACCGTGGACTCGTCGCCGGTGGCCAGCGCGCTCGTCAGGCGCTCGACCACGGCGTGCAGCTCGCGATGCCAGCCGTCGACCTGCCGCCGGGCGAGGCGGGTCACCACGTTCGGCGTCACCCGATAGACGTCCTCCTGCTCGGTCTGGCCCTCGCAGCCGGGCGCCCAGCCGGGATACCGGAGCTCGTAGCGGATGCGCACCTCGGCGCCGCGCACCGCCCAGCTGCGCGCCAGCAGGCCCTCGGCGAACACGTCGGTCGTGGACCACGCCACCCGCATGCGATCGCCGTCGCGACGCAACAGCTCGACGTGCAGCGGCCGCGTGCCCCAGCGTGACGCCAGGCCCTCCCAGGCGACCAGCACCGCCGCGCCGTCGGCCGCCGCCGGCAGCAGGTGCACGCTCGGGCGGCCCTGGCCGTACACGGCGCTCAGCAGCGCCGGCTCCGCGCCGAGCCGGCCGTACACGCGCACGCTGTTGGCGGCCGACCGCTCGTCCAGCGTGAAGGCGCCGACGAACAGCGGGCCGGCGCGCGACAGCCGCAGCGTGGCGCCGCCCCACGCCTCTGCGAAGGTGTCGAGCCGGTCCTGGAGGAATGCCAGGGACGCGAACGGTCCGCCCGACGCCAGACTCTCGACGATCTCGTCGTCCAGCAGCGCGTAGATGTCGCGATAGGCCTCGATCGGCGCGTCGCCGTCGCCGAGCTGGGCGAGGCCGAGACGGCTGGCGGCCAGCTCGCGGAAGCGATCGAGACGATCGGCGCGATCGGCGCCGGCGGCGGCGCTGGCCGTGACGAGCGCGAGGCCGGCGACGAGAAGCGCCCGGTGGACGGAGCGCAACATCGGGCTATGGTACAACAGACCGATGATGAGGTGGCCGGCGCTGCCGGTACTCGACCGCTACATCGCGCGCGAGCTCGTCTCGCCGTTCCTCTTCGGCAGCGCTCTGTTCACGTTCTTCCTCGTCATCGATCGCATCTACCAGCTCACCGAGCTGGTCATCACCAAGGGCGTGCCATTCCACCTGGTGGTCCAGCTCCTGGTGTTCATGCTGCCGTCGTTCCTGGCCCACACGCTGCCGATGGCACTGCTGGTGGCGGTGCTGCTGGCCGGCGGCCGCCTGGCCGGCGACCTCGAGATCATCGCGTGCAAGGCGGCCGGCGTCAGCCTGCTGCGCCTGTTCCGCCCCGTCCTGGCCGCCGCCGTGCTGGTCATGCTGGTGACCGCCGCCCTGACGCTCGTGATCAATCCGATCGCCAACGAGGAGTTCCAGCGCCAGCTCTTCAAGATCGTCCAGGCCCGCGCGGCCAGCGGACTGGCCGAGCGCGTGTTCAACCCGACGTTCGGCGACGTCATCATCTACGTCGAGGACGTCAGCGCCTCCCAGGTGGCGCTGCGTGGTCTGCTCGTCTCCGACGAGCGCGATCCGAAGGTGTCGCGCATCATCACCGCCCGCGACGGCCGCCTGCTCGCCGACGAGGCCAACCGCCGCATCACGCTGCGGCTCATCAATGGGGCCGTCAGCGAGGCCGACGTCCTGCCGGCGGCGCCGGCGGTGCCGCCGATCAGCGATCCCAAGGGCGCGCCACCGGCGCCGCTCGGCGGCGCCGCCAGCGCCGACCGGTACCGGCTGACCAACTTCAGCATCTACGACATGAGCCTCTCCGTCGACTCGCCGCTGAAGTCGGCGCCGCGCGTCGAGAAGCCGGAGAAGGACCTGCCGCTCGCCACGCTGGCCGAGCGCATCGACGAGCTGCGCGCCGACGCCTACGGCCGCGCGCCGTTCCTGGTCGAGTGGCACAAGCGCTTCGCGTTCCCGGTCGCCGCGATCGTCTTTGTGCTGATCGGCTTCCCGCTGGCCGTGCGGTCCCACCGCGGCGGCCGTTCGATCGCACTGGTCGGCAGCCTGGTCATCCTCGTGGCCTACTACGTCGTGCTCACCTCCCTGGAGGGCCCCGCGCTGCAGGTGCGACTGCCGGCCTGGGCCGCCATCTGGGCCCCGAACCTCCTGTTCGCGACCATCGGCGCCGTCCTGCTCGTGGGCACGGCGCGCGAGTGGCAGATCCCCCATCTGCCGCTGCTGTGGCGCGCCCTCGCCGCCGCCGCGCGGGCGGTGCCGCAGCGGCGGCGCGGCGCTGTCCGCGCCAGCGGCGGCGGTCGCGAGTCGACGCACATCCTCGACCGTTATCTCGTGCGGGAGCTGCTGGCGTTCATGGCGATCGGCCTGGCCGTGGCCACCGCGCTGTTCGTGGTGATCGACCTGATGAAGACGCTCGACCGCTTCATCCGCATCAAGCCCCCGCTCATCTATGTCCTCGAGCACTTCGTGTACCGGGTGCCGGCCGAGCTGCACAACGGGCTGCCGGTCGTGATGCTGGTGGCGACGATCTTCCTGTTCCTGGCGTTGACGCGGTATCACGAGCTGACGGCCATGAAGTCGGCCGGCATGAGCCTCTACCGGGTGGCGGCGCCGGTGCTGCTGCTGGGCGTCGCGGTGGCCGTCGCCTCAGGGCTCTTCCAGGAGCTGGTGCTGCCGCGCCTCAACGAGCTCGGCGACGAGGTCGACCGCGTGAAGATCCGGGGCCAGCTCCCCCGTCACCTGCAGACGCGCGAGCGCCTGTGGCTGCGCACCGCGGATAGTCGGTTCTTCCGCGTCGAGCTGCTGAACCCGGCAGCCAGCGACATGTACGGTGTGACCGTGCTGGAGGTCGACCAGAAGTTCCGCCTCCTCGCGCGCCTCGACGCCCGGCGCGCGCACTGGTCGCCGGAGGGCTGGGAGCTGAGCGACGGCGCCTTCCGCGTGTTCGGCCCGCACGGCGAGGTGCAGACGCTGCCCTTCGTGCTGACGGCGCTCGACCTGCAGGAGGAGATCGACAGCTTCACGCGCGTGCAGAAACAGCCGGAGGCGATGAGCTACCGCGAGCTGCGCGACTACATCGTCCGGCTGGAGGCCACCGGATTCCAGGTCAAGAAGTACATCGTGGATCTTTACTCCAAGCTGTCCTTCCCCCTGGTCAACCTGGTGATGGTGCTGGTGGCGATTCCGTTCTCGCTGCAGTCGCCGCGCGGCGGGCGCCTGTTCGGCGTCGGGCTGGCCATCGCGATCATGGCCGGCTATCTCGTCGTGCACTACGTGGCGCTGGCCTTCGCGCGCGCCGACCTGCTGCCGCCGCTGCTCGCGGCCTGGACCGCCAACATCGTCTTCCTCGGTCTGGGCACGTCGCTGTTCCGCGCTCGCAGGGGGCCTCGAAAGGCCTCCGCTCCCCCCACATGTTCGCAGCGCCCCGGCGCAGCCGTGGCGCTCCTCTGGATCCCGCGCTCGCAGGGGGCCTCGAAAGGCCCCGCTCCCCCCACATGTTCGCAGCGCCGCGGCGCAGCCGTGGCGCTCCTCTGGATCCCGCGCTCGCAGGGGGCCTCGAAAGGCCCTCGCTCCCCCCACATGTTCGCAGCGCCCCGGCGCAGCTGTGGCGCTCCTCTGGATCACTTGCCGCGGTGACGCCAGCGTCGCAACGCCACGATCGTCCATACGGCCTCGACGATGCCGAACGGCCAGGCGCCCTGCAGGAAGCCGTAGGCGGAGGCGAGCACGCAGGCGGCCGCGAAGGCCAGCACGAAGGCGCGGGCGCGCTCCTCGAGGGCGTAGCAGACGAGCATCGCGGTGACGGCGAAGACGCCGAAGAGGGTCAGCCCGTCCACGCCGGCGCCCGGCTCAGCGCCGTGATTCGGTGAGGGCGCGCAGGGCCTCTTCCAGGCGCCTCTGCTCGGCGCCATACGTCGCCCAGTCGCCGCGGCGCAGGGCCTCCTGCGATCGCTGCCACGCTTCCCACGCCCGCTGGGCGGTCACACGTTCGCCGGGCGGCGGCGTTGTGCCGGGTGCGCCGGAGGTGGCGGCCGGAGTCGACGCCGGGGCGAGCCGTCCGCCGAAGATGCGGGAGAGCGAGGCCTCGAGGGTCGGCTCCATGGCGATCTGGTTGCCGTGGGCGACGATCACCCGGCGCAGCTCCGGCAGCGCCCCCTGCTCCGAGGCCGCCAGGTACAGTGGTTGCACGTAGATCAGCGACTTCTCGAGCGGGATGGCCAGCAGCGAGCCGCGGATAACCGTGGAGCCGCGCTGATTCCAGAGCGACAGTTGCTGGGAGATGACCGGGTCCTGGTCGATGCGGGCGTCGATCTGGCGCGGCCCGTACACGAGCTTCTGCTTGGGGAAATTGTAGACGACCAGGCGCCCGTAGCGGCCGGGATCCGAGCGGGCGGCCAGCCAGGCGATCATGTTGTCTCGCCGGCTCGGATTGAACAGCGTCAGCAGGATGAACTCCTCGCTCGTCTCCTCGGGCAGCCGCATGATCGTGTAGTACGGCTCCATCTCCCGGTCGCGCCCCTCGACCGTGCGCCGCGGCACCGCCCAGAGATCTTCGCGGTTGTAGAACACCTGGGGATCGAGCATGTGGTAGGTCGCGTACTTCCGCGCCTGGATCGCGAAGAAGTCCTCGGGATAGCGGACGTGGCGCTGCAGGTCGGCCGGCATGCTCGCCAGCGGCTGGAGCAGGCCGGGGAACGCGCGAGCGTACGTCTGCACGAGCGGGTCACTCGGATCGGCCAGATAGAAGGTGACGGTCCCGTGGTAGGCGTCGACGGTCACCTTCACCGAGTTGCGGATGTAGTTGCCCATGCCGCGCACGGGATCGGAGTACGGGTAGCGATCGGTGGTGGTATAGCCGTCCAGCATCCACATCAGCCGGCCGTCGTCGGTGACGACCAGGTAGGGATCGCGGTCGAACGAAAAGAACGGGGCGATGCGCTGGATGCGGGGCACCACCGTGCGATACATGAGGATGCGGCTCTCGGGGCTGAGGTCGTCGGACAGGATGATCTTCGGCTCGCCGAAGCGGGCGGCGAAGGCCAGCCGCCGCAGCCAGGACGTGATCGGAATGCCGCCGCGGCCCTGGTAGCGCGTGTAGACGTTCTGATCCCCGCGCGGGTAATCGAGCTCCTGCGAGCGCGTGCGCACCAGCACGTACTCGTTGGCGATCTCGCCGTAGTAGATCTCCGGCCGGCTGATGTCCGGGAAGCCGTCGCTCGATCGGGGCGGGATGTCCTTGACGAAGAACTCGGGCAGTCCCTCAGCCGTGATCCGGTTGACCGGGCCCACCACCACGCCGTACCCGTGCGTGTAGGTCAGGTGCTCGTTGATCCAGTTCCGGCCGCCCTGCAGGTGCTGGTAGGACAGCTCGCGCGGCGACAGCATGAGCTGCCGGTACTCGCCCTTGATGTGGTAGCGGTCGTTGTCGACGTCGACGAACTTGTAGTACGTGCGGATCTCCTGTAGCTGGCCGAAGGTGCGCAGGAGCGGCCGGTAGTCCCACAGGCGGATGTTCTTGATCGTGACCTCGTTGCGGGCGAGCGCCCGCGCGTCGAGGTTCTCGTCGGCCGGGAACTCCTTCTCCTGGATGCGGTCGAGACCGTAGGCCTGCCGCGTCATGCGGATGTTGTGCTCGATGAACGGCCGCTCGGCGGCCAGCTCGTTGGGCGCCACCCGGAAGCGCTGCAGCAGCGCGGGGTACACGCCGAGGCCCAGCACCCACACCACCGCCAGCAGGCCCAGCCCGCCGCCGACCAGGCGGAGTCCCGGCCGCGCGATCTGCAGCACGCAGGAGCCGGCGGCCAGCGCCGCCAGCAGCGTCAGCGCCCCCAGCACCGGCAACGTCGCGTTGACGTCGGTGTAGGACGCCCCGAACACCACGCCGCGCGGCGAGAACACGATCTCGAACCGGTCGAGCCAGAAGCCGACCGCCTTGAGCGCGAGCAGCAGCGTGCCGAGGAGCAGCAGGTGCGTGCGGGCGCCGGCGGCCAGCCGCGGGCCGCGGGTGGTGAGCACGAGGCTGCGCTGCAGGATGTAGAGGAGCAGCGTCAGGAGCATGGTGGCGGCCACCAGGCCCAGCGCCCAGCCGTGGGCGAGCCGCCACAGCGGCAGCGTGAACACGAAAAAACCGAGCTCGCGGCCGAAGACCGGATCGCCACTCGAGAACGGCTGGGCGTTGACGAACGTCAGCACGGTCTCCCAGTGGACGCTGGCCCGCAGCCCCGAGGCGACCGCGATGACCGTCAGCACGATCGGCAGGAACCGTCGGATGAGCGGCTCGATCACGACGCGTCCCGGCAGGCCGAGCTGGTCTTCCAGCTCCCACAGCACGTCGGGCGCCGCCGTGCGGGCGGCGAAGGTGAGGTTGGCCCACAGGAAGACGAGGACGCCCAGCGCGACGGCGGTGAAGAGGGCGCCCTGCAGGGACAGCGTGGTCCAGAAGACGCCGGTGTAGCCCACCTCCTCGAACCACAGGAGGTCGGTGTAGAACGGCACGACCTGGACGACAGCGGCGAGCGCCAGGAAGACGACGAGGAGCAGGACGATCGGCTGCGGGCGTCTCATCCGGCGTGAAACCGCATTCACCCGCGGCTAGGAGGCCGTGGGGTCAACGAGGGCCGTCACGGCTTCAATCAAGTTCCGTGGCGCCAGGAGGACAGGTAGGAGGACTGTTCGGAGGTCAGCTCGTCGATGGCGACGCCCATCGACGCGAGCTTCAGCCGGGCGATCTCCAGATCGATCTCGCGCGGCACGACGTACACCTTGCGGTCGAGCGTGCGGCCCTTCTTGACCATGAACTCGGCCGACAGCGCCTGGTTGGCGAAGCTCATGTCCATCACGGCGGCCGGATGGCCCTCGGCCGCCGCCAGGTTGATCAGGCGGCCCTCGCCGAGCACGTAGATGCGCCGGCCGGAGGCCAGCGCGAACTCCTCGACGAACGGACGCACGGCCCGACGGCTGCGCGCCTGCTCGGCCAGCGCGGCCAGGTCGATCTCCACGTTGAAGTGGCCGGAGTTCGCCAGCAGCGCGCCGTCCTTCATACGGCCGAAGTGCTCGCGCCCGATGACCGACGTGTTACCGGTGACGGTGACGAACACGTCGCCGACCGCGGCGGCGTCGGTCATCCTCATCACCGGGAAGCCGTCCATGACGGCCTCCAGCGCGCGCATCGGCTCGATCTCGGTGACGACGACGTGGGCGCCCATGCCCTTGGCCCGCGTGGCCACGCCCCGCCCGCACATGCCGTAGCCGGCCACCACCACCGTCTTGCCGGCCAGCAGGATGTTGGTCGCGCGCAGGATTCCGTCCACCGTCGACTGGCCGGTGCCGTAGCGGTTGTCGAACAGGTGTTTGGTGTCGGCGTCGTTGACCGCGATCACCGGAAAGGCCAGCACGCCTTCCTTCTCCATCGCGCGCAGGCGGATGACCCCGGTCGTGGTCTCCTCGGTGCCCCCGATGACGTCGCCGACGAGGTCGCGGCCGTGTCCCTCCCCGTGGAGCTGCGAGATCAGGTCGGCGCCGTCGTCCATCGTCACCTGGGGCCGGGTGCCGAGCACCGCGTGCAGGTGGCGGTAGTACGTGGCGTTGTCCTCGCCCTTGTGGGCGAAGACCGGGATCTCGTACTCGCGGACGAGCGCGGCGGCCGTGTCGTCCTGCGTCGACAGCGGGTTCGAGGCGCACAGCGCGACCTGGGCGCCGCCGGCCTTGAGGGTCAGCATGAGCACTGCGGTCTCGGTGGTGACGTGCAGGCAGGCGCCCAGGCGCAGCCCCTTGAGTGGCTGCTCGCGCGCGAACCGCTCCCTCACCTGCCGCAGCACCGGCATCGACTGCTCCGCCCACTCGATCCGCAGCCTCCCCTCCGCCGCCAACCCCAGATTCTTCACATCATGCTCAATCATCGCCCCGTTGATCCTTTCCGCTCCGTGGCCCGTCAGCCATTGTCATCCGCATCCCGGGCGCCGGTCTTGCCGGCGCAATCCCTGCCCGCAGGGGGAGGCAGGGAGGAGCGGCCGCACGGCGCGCGACGACCGCCGGAAGGGGGACGCCGTCCCCCTTCCGGTCAAAGTTTGGCGTCGTCGCGGAGATCCTTCACGCGGTCCGTCCGCTCCCACGTGAAATCGGGATCGGGGCGACCGAAGTGGCCATAGGCCGCGGTCTTCTTGTAGATCGGCCGGCGCAGGTCGAGGTACTTGATGATGCCCGCCGGCGTGAAATCGAAGTGACGGCGCACGAGCCGCTCGAGCTCGGCGTTGGGCACCTCGCCCGTCCCGAACGTCTCCACCATGATCGACACCGGCTCGGCCACGCCGATGGCGTACGCGACCTGCAGCTGGGCGCGCTCGGCGAGGCCGGCCGCCACGATGTTCTTGGCGACGTGGCGGGCCATGTAGCAGGCCGAGCGATCGACCTTCGTCGGGTCCTTGCCGGAGAAGGCGCCGCCGCCGTGCGGGCAGGAGCCGCCGTAGGTGTCCACGATGATCTTGCGGCCGGTGAGGCCGGTGTCGCCCATCGGGCCGCCGGTCACGAAGCGCCCAGTGGGATTCACGTGGATGACGCACTTGTCGAGATCGATGAGCTCGGCCGGGATCGTCGGCTTGATCACCTGCTCGATGATGTCCTCGCGGATGCGCGAGGCGCCCGCCTCGGGCCCGTGCTGCGTGGAGACGACCACCGTCTCCACCGCGCGCGGCTTGCCGTCGACGTACTTCACGGTGACCTGGGACTTGCCGTCCGGCCGGAGATAGTCGATCGCGCCGGCCTTGCGGCGCTCGCTGAGGCGCTGGGCGAGCTTGTGGGCCAGGATGATCGGCAGCGGCATCAGCTCGGCGGTCTCGGTGCACGCGTAGCCGAACATCAGGCCCTGGTCGCCGGCGCCGAGCTTGTCCACCCCCATCGCGATGTCGGAGGACTGCTCGTCGATGGCCGCGATGACGCCGCACGTCTCGAAGTCGAAGCCGAACTTCGCGCGCGTGTAGCCGACCTGCTTGATCGTCTCGCGGGCGACCCGCGGGATGTCGACGTAACAGGACGTCGTGATCTCGCCGGCGACGACGACGAGGCCGGTGGTCAGGAGCGTCTCGCAGGCGACGCGGCCCATCGGGTCCTGCGCGAGGATCGCGTCGAGAACAGAGTCGGAGATCTGGTCGGCGATCTTGTCGGGGTGGCCCTCGGTCACCGACTCCGACGTGAACAGGTGCTCGTCCCGCGCCATCAATGAGCCTCCACCGGCGATTGAAATCGCGTCACTCTAGCACGACGCCGCGCGCGCTCTCAAGGCGACCGCCGCGCTCCGTCGGTCCGGCCGGCGGCCAGGCGGCGCTTCAGCTCGTCGAGGATCGGCACCGGCCACGGGTCGATCCCCCGCAGCATCGCCACGTAGTAGCTCGTCCACTGCCCGGCGTAGACGAGCGAGAGCAGCCGGGCCAACCGCCCCCGGCCGCGCGCCCACGTCTCGTCGACGCCGACCGCGGCAGCCTGCAGCATCTCGCGCAGCAGGGCGAAGCGGCCGGCGATCTCGGGGGCCTCGCCCTCCTCGCGCAGCAGGACGACGTGGCGGTCGCGCGCCTCGTCGCCGCGCCACGCCTCGATCTCGTTGTGATTCATCTCGGGCAGCGCGCCGGCGACGGCCAGCGTCTTGGCGTTCTCCTCGAGATCGGTCTTCCAGCGGTAGGCGACGGCCCCGGTCAGCGGGCCGCCGTAGACGGCCGGCAGGCGCTCGCCGATCGCCAGGGCGAGACGCTTGGCCTCGTTCTGGGGGCTGGGCCGATCGAGCCCGAGGTCCTTCGCCTGCGCGGCGAGCACGTCGAGCGCCTCGTCGACGTCGGCGGAGGTCACCACCGGCGCCCCGCAGGCGGCCAGGATCGAGAGCGCCGGAAAGACGAGATAGCCCAGCGCCATGCGCGGCATGAGCCCGGCGGGCACGGCGACCCGCGGCAGGCCTCGCCTGTCGGCCAGCGCGCCCAGCGCGCCGCCGGCGGTGATCGCCACGACCGGCACCCCGCGGGCCAGCGCGACCTCGGTCGCCGACAGCACCTCGGCCGTGTCGCCCGAGTACGAGACCGCCAGGACGAGCGTGTCGTGGCGGGCGGCGGCCGGCAGGCCGTAGCCGCGATGCACGAGGATGAGCACGTCGAGGGTCTCGGCCGCGCAGGCGGCCAGCATGTCGCCGCCCGACGCCGAGCCGCCCATGCCGGCCACGATGACGAGGCGTGGGCGCGTGGCCGGCGCCGGCGGCGTGCTGGCGAGGTCGAGCGCGCGGCGACACTGGCTGGGGAACTCGGCGAGCACGCGGTGCGTGGCGTGGCGGTCCAGGGCCTCGAGCGCACGCTGATCGTCGAGCTTCACCGTTCCATCACCGTGAGCGTCACCGCCAGCTCCGCGGCGGGGCCGGCCAGCGGCCAGGTGAGCAAGAGCGCCAGCCCCTGGTACAGGCGCTCGAATCCCGCCTCCGAGACCGACACGGTTTCCACCGGCGCCCAGGCGAGCTCGGCGGTAGGCTGCCACGCCAGCCGCGCCTCGAGCCCGAGCCACTCGTCGACGAGCGTCACCTCGGTCGCCGTCGCCAGCCGGCCGGCGCTGCCGAGCGAGGGATGGCCGGGGACGGTCAGGTATCGCCCGGGCGCGTCGCCGGCACTGAGGGCGAGATTCCATTGCACCGCCCACCGTCCGGCCAGCGCACCCGACGGCGCGGCGAGCCGGTAGCGCGCGCTGACCGACGCGTCGCGGATGACGAGGCGCTTGACCAGATCGAGACCCGGCTCGCCGTCCGCGCGATGGCGCAGCGCGATCTCGACGCCGCCGTCACGCTCCTCGACGCCGGCTTCCAGGACCGCCTCGCCGAGCGCCAGGCGGCTGGCCGGCCACGGCTCGGCCGCGTCGAGCTCGCCGCCGGCCTCGAAGAGCCCGTCCAGCAGCGAGGCGCGACGGAAACGATCGTAGGTGAGCAGCCGCGCGAGGCCCGGCTCCTTCTCGGGCGGGGCGTCGTGGATCGAGCGCGTACCACCGCCGTCGGCTTGGCCGCCGCCGATGCGCGCGTGGTACGCCTCCGGACGGCGCCCGAGGACGTCGGCCAGGTCGTGGCGCCGCCCGAGCGCGCCGATCTCCGTCAGGGTGCCGCCGCACTCCGGGTTGACGGTCACCGAGAGGGCACGCGTCCGCACGACGATCTCCCGCCGGCCGTCGCCGTTGACGTCGCCATCCATCAAGGCCAGCGACTCGCCAACGGCCGCCGCCAGCCCGACCTCGGCTTCCAGCAGGGCGCTCTTCACCGCCCGGCGCAGGTGCGGCAGATAGCAGCCGCCGAACACGCCGTGCCAGTACGCGTCGTTGGCCTGGCCGCGCCAGAGGGCCTCGCGCGCCTCGATCAACCGACGGTCGTCGGGACGCTGGCGGCGGGCGCGCTCGATCGCGCGCGAGAGCCGCTGCATCTTCCAGTAGAACTCGGCGACCTCGGGATACTTCACCAGGAAGTTCCGCCAGAACCCGCCGCGCAGGAGCCCGGCGAGCCGGGCGCCGCCCTCGAGCGGTCCGAGGTCGCGCTTCGCCTCCTCCAGCGCCCGCCCGGCGTCCTCCGGCAGCGACCACTCTCCCATCTCCTGGTAGGATGCCGTCGGCAGGTAGATGCGGCCGGCCGGCCGGGCGGCATCGACCACGTCGGCGAACGTCGACGGCCGCAGCCACGACGTGGCCAGCACGCGGTCGAAGAACCGGTCGAGCCAGCCCTCCTCGTACACCAGGCGGTGCGTGCCCGGCCAGCCGCCGAACTTCTCGCCGTCGTCGACCACCGTCACCGCTGGCAACCGGCCGCGCCGCTCGCCGAGGTACTCGATCGACTTGTCGACGTCGGCGAACGGGATGAGGTGGCGCAGGCGCTGGTTGATGGGGAACACGCCGAGCGTCTCGCCCTGGTCCTCGGTGAGGTAGTACCCGCCGAGGTCGTCGGGCTCGAAGCCGGCCAGCGCGAAGTGGCGATCGTCGACGAGGACGTACTCGACGCCCGCCTCGCGGAGCGCGCGCGGCAGGTGCGGCTCCCACACGCGCTCGGCGAGCCACATGCCGCGCGGCCGTACGCCGAACTCGGCCTTGAGGAACTCGCTCAGGCGCTCGATCTGCCCGCGCTTGTCGGCATCGGGCAGGATCGCTAGGATCGGCTCGTAGAAGCCGCCGGTGAGGAGCTCGACCCGGCCGCTGGCGACGATTTCCCCGAGCAGATCGAAGGTCGGGCGGGCGTGGGCCCGCAGCCAGTCCAGGAGGCTGCCCGTGCAGTGCACGGTCATCCGGATCTCCGGCCGCGCCTTCAGGCGCGCGAAGAACGGATGGTAGGCATGCTCGGTCGTCTCGCGGAGGACTCCGTCGAAATTTCCGATCGGCTGATGGTTGTGAACGCCGAAGCAGAAGGCCAGGGATGCGTCGCTCACGTCTACTCGCGGTCCATGTCCCGATGCACCACGGTGGCGTCGAGGCCTAGCCGGTCCATGAAGGTCTTCAGCTCCTCGACCAGCGCCACCGAGCGGTGCCGCCCGCCCGTGCAGCCGATCGCCACCGTCAGGTAGGCCTTGCCCTCGCGCTGGTAGGCCGGCAGCACGAAGCCCAGGAAGTCCTGGAGCCGGCGCAGCAGCTCGCGGCTCTCCTCGTGCTGGAGGATGAACTCGCGCACGCGGGTGTCACGCCCGTCGAGCGGCCGCAGCCCCTCGACGAAGTGCGGGTTGGGCAGGAAGCGGACGTCGAAGACGAGGTCGGCGTCGAAGGGCACGCCGTGCTTGAAGCCGAAGGACACCAGGGACACCGACAGCCCCGGCCGGTGGCGGGGGGTGACGTAGGTTTCGAGCAGGAGGTCCTTGAACTGATGGACGGTCAGCGCCGAGGTGTCGACGATGCGATCGGCCACCTCGCGCATCGTCGAGAGCGCCTTGCGCTCGGCCCGGATGCCCTCCACCACGTTGCCGTCGGGGGCCAGCGGATGCCGGCGGCGCGACTCGCGATAGCGTCGGACCAGCGCCTCTTCGCTGGCCTCCAGGAACAGCACCTGCACGCCGTGGCCGCGCTTGCGCAGCTCGGCCAGCGTGTCGAGCAGGTGCGTCAGGTACTGCCCCTCGCGGACGTCCACGCCGAGCGCGACGCGGTCGATCGTCTGGGCCGAGCGCGCGACCAGGTCGGCGAAGGTCGGGATCAGGGTCGTCGGCAGGTTGTCGACGCAGAAGAAGCCCATGTCCTCGAAGCACTTGATCGCATAGCTCTTGCCGGCACCGCTGAGGCCGGTGATGACGACGAAGGTGATCGGCTCGGCCATGGCGTCAGGCGGACGGGCGACGGTTACCGACGCTTCGGCGCCAGCCGTCGCTGATGCGACGGCAGGATGCCCAGCTCCTCGCGGTACTTGGCGACCGTCCGCCGGGCGATGGTCAGGCCGCGGCCCTTGAGGATCTGGGCCACCTCCTGGTCGCTGAGCGGCTTGGCGGGATCCTCGTTGGCCAGCAGGTCCTGGATCATCTTCTTCACGGAGACCGACGACACCATCTCGCCGTCGCCGGAGGCGATCCCGCTGTGGAAGAAGAACTTGAGCTCGAACAGTCCCTGGGGGGTCTCGACGTATTTGTTGGTCGTGACCCGGCTGATGGTCGACTCGTGCATGCCGATGTCCTCGCCGACGTCGCGCAGCGACAGCGGACGGAGATACGGCAGGCCCTTGTCGAGGAAGTCGCGCTGGAACTTCACGATCGACTGGGTGACCTTGCGCAGCGTGCGCTGGCGCTGGTCCACCGACTTGATGAGCCACACCGCCGAGCGCAGCTTCTGCTCGACGTAGGCCCGCGCGTCGTCGCCGGAGTTGCGCAGCAGCGAGCGGTAGAGCGAGTTCACGCGCAGGCGTGGAATGCCGTCCTCGTTGAGGACGACCACGTACTCGTTGCCCATCTTGTGCACGACCACGTCCGGCACGATGTAGCGCGAGTCCCCGCCCCCGAAGCGCCGGCCGGGCTTGGGCTCGAGGCCCATGATCTCCTCGACCGATTCCATCACGCGATCGAGCGGCAGCTTCAGCGCGCGGGCGATCTCCGGATAGCGGCGGCGGCTCAGCTCGTCGAAGTGGTCCTGCACGATCTCCACCGAGACCGGGTCCGGGTTGGGATCGCTCTTGAGCTGGATCAGGAGGCACTCCTGGATCGAGCGGGCGGCCACCCCCGGCGGGTCGAACCCCTGCACCAGCGTCAGGACCTTCTCGACCTCGTCCACCGTCGTCTCACAGCGCTGGGCGATCTCGGCCACCTCCGCCCGGAGGTAGCCGTCCTCGTCGAGATTGCCGATGATCTCGTTGCCGATGCGGCGCACCAGCGGATCCTCGGTGGCGAAGCGCAGCTGCTCGTCGAGGTGGTCGGTGAGCGAGTTGATGGAGCGCACGATGTTCTCGAACGGCAGCTCCTCGCGGTCCTCCTGGGCGACCAGGGAGCGCTCCTCGTTGTCGTCGAACATGACCGCGGTCAGGTCGAACGGCAGGTCGTCGGTCTGGCGCTCGGTGGTGGAGGAGGCGGCGTCGACCGGCGGCGGCTCGGCCGGGGACGGCGCGGTCGGCGCCTCCGGGGTGGCGGCCGCCTCGGGAGCATTGTCCGTCTCGGGGGCGACTTCCTCCAGCAGCGGATTCTCCAGCAGCTCCTTCTGCACGACTTCCTGCAGCTCGAGCGTGGAGAGCTGCAGCAGCTGGATGGCCTGCTGCAGCAGCGGCGTCATGACGACCCGCTGGCTCTGCCGTAGCGAGAGGCGCGCTTCCATGGCCATGGCTACGTCTCGTTCCCCGTACGCCCTAGAGGGCGAACTTCTCCCCGAGATAGATCTCCCGGGCGATCGGATTGTTGGCAATCTCGCTGGCCGTCCCCGAGACGAGGATCTTGCCGTCGTAGAGGATGTAGGCTCGATCGGTGATCGCGAGCGTTTCGCGGACGTTGTGGTCGGTGATCAGGATGCCGATTCCGCGGTCGCGCAATCGCGCGATGATCTCCTGGATGTCGGCGATCGCGATCGGATCGATGCCGGTGAAGGGCTCGTCCAGCAGCAGGTACTGGGGCCCGGTGACCAGCGCCCGCGTGATCTCCAGCCGCCGCCGTTCCCCGCCCGACAGCGTGTAGGCGGGGTAGGGCGCCAGCGCGGTCAGGTCGAGCTCGCCGAGCAGCTCGCCGGCCCGCTGCCGGCGCTCGGCGGCGCTGAGGTCGAGCGTCTCGAGGATCGCCAGGAGATTTTCCTCCACCGTCAATTTCCGGAAGACCGACGATTCCTGCGGCAGATAGCCCACGCCCATGCGACAGCGCTGGTACATGGGGCGCGACGTGATCTCTTGTCCTTCCAAAAAGATACGTCCGCCCTCCGTCGGCAGCAAGCCGACCATCATGTAGAACGACGTCGTCTTGCCGGCGCCGTTCGGTCCCAGCAGGCCCACGACCTCGCCGCGCTGGATGTCCAGCGAGACGTTGTCGACGACCTTGCGGTGCTTGAACCACTTCTGCAGTCCCTGGGCGACCAGGCCTTCCATGCCGTCAGTTTACGCACGCGGTGGCGGGCGCCGCCTTGGCGGTCGCGCCGGCCGCGCCCGCGTTGTCGTCGCGCGGATAGATGACGGTCTTCACGCGCTCTCCCTTGCTGCTCTGGGCGATGGCCCGGTCCTGCGAGATGTAGATGGTGATCGTGTCGCCGCTGACCACGTTGTCCTCCTGCCACACGCGGGCGTTGCCGATCAGCACCACGCGTTGCTCGAGGTCGTAGTACTCGGCGCGCCGGGCGGTGCCCGTCCGGCAATCGCTGGTGACGATGCGCACGTTGCCGGTCGACACCGTGCGCAGGACCCGGTCGCCCTTCTCGTCGAGGTAGACCTCCATGCGGTCCGCGTACTGGACGTTGTTGTTCTGGCGAGCGACGACGTTGCCGGTGAAGATGACCAGGCTCTCCTTGCCGAACCGCTCCATCTTGTCGGAGTCCACCGTGACCGGCTGGCTCTTGCCGCCGTTCGGGCCCTTGGCGACGGGGGCCGGGGCGGCCGGCGCGGCCGGGGCGGGCTTGTCGGCTTTCGGCGGCGGCGCCGCGGCTCGCGGCTGGGCCGCCGCTGCCGCCGCCACCGCCATCCCCGCGAGGGTCAAGGCCGCCACGCTGCGCCTCACCGCGCCCGGCTCGTGACGAACGTCGCGCGGACGCGGCCGCCCACCGTGGTCGCCTCGTCGGCCATCAGCACGTTCAGCGCCGTCCCGCGGACCACCGAGCCGTTCTTCGAGAGGACGACCGGGGCGTCGGTCCAGAGCCGCTTGCGCTCGGCCTCCCAGCGCAGCACCGAGGTTTCCAGCCGCAAGCCGTCGTCGGAGGTGACGACGACGTTCCGCCGGAGCTCGACGTTGTTGGTCTTGCGGTCCAGCTCACCCTCGTCGCCCACGATCGTCCACGTGCGGTCGCGCTGGTAGACGTTGGCGTTGACCTTCTGGAGCTTGGTGACGCCGGCCTCGTCGTACATCAGTGCCTGGTCGGCCTTCAGCCGCCAGCGAACGCCCTGGGCCTCTTCCTCGAGATCCACCTGCTTGATCTGCAAGTCGGCGCTGGCAGGGGACGGGCCGAGCGACTCGACGCGGGCCGAGCGGCTCTTGATCACGAGCGTCGCGGTGACCACGATCACGAACACCGCAACGACCGCCAGGATGACGCGAGCTAAGGTATGCATTCGACGCAGTGCAAATTTGATACCAGCCTATCACGAGGCCCCAGCAGGGCGAAGCGAAAACCGCTGGCGCGGTGACCGCTAGACGATCTTGGCGCGCAGGATGTCGTGCATGTGGATGACGCCGCGCGGACGCTGGCCCTCGTCGACGACGACCAGGCTCGTGATCGTTCCCTCCATCATTTCCAGCGCCTTCGCCGCGAGGTCGTCGGCCCCGATCGTCTTCGGGGTGCGGGTGGCGACGTCACCGGCCCGCAGCTGGTCGAACGGCCCGGGTTGCAGGTGCAGGCGACGGAGGTCGCCGTCGGTGATCACGCCCACCAGTCCGCCGTCGGCATCGATGACGGTCGTCATGCCGAGCCGGGTGCGCGTCATCTCCTGCACCGCCTCGCCGAGGGGCGCCCGCTCGCCGACCGACGGCATGGCCGCGCCGGTGTGCATCAGGTCCCCGACGCGGAACAGTGCGCGCCAGCCGAGCGTCCCCCGCGGGTGCAGCGCCGCGTAGTCTTCGGGCCGCAGACCGCGCAGGTCCAGCAGGACCATCGCGAGCGCGTCACCCATGGCCAGCGCGGCCGTCGTCGAGGACGTCGGCGCCAGGTTCATCGGGCATGCCTCCTCGGTGACGCTGACGTCGAGGACGACCTCGGACTGCCGCGCCAGCGTCGACTTCGGGTGGCCGGTCAGGAGGATGATCGGCACCCCGAGGCGCTTGAGCGGCGGCAGGATCGCGAGCATCTCGTCCGTCTCCCCGGAGTTCGACAAGGCCAGCACGACGTCGCCCCGCGCCACCATGCCGATGTCGCCGTGGACGCCCTCGGCCGGGTGCAGAAAGAACGCGGGGGTACCGGTCGAGGCGAGCGTGGCGGCGATCTTGCGCCCGACGAGGCCGGACTTGCCCATGCCGGTGACGATGACGCGGCCCGCGCAACCGTGGAGCACCTCCACCGCGCGCTCGAACCGGTGGTCGAGCTTGGGGATCACCCCGAGAATCGCCTCGGCCTCGATGCGGAGCACGCGCTCGGCCGAGCGGCGCCAATCGCGGCGGGACGTCTGGCTCATATGTCGCCCAGCCCCGCCCGGATCGCCAGCAGCTGATCGAGGAGGCGGGGCAGGTCGTCGATGCGCAGCATGTTGGGGCCGTCGGAGAGGGGCCGGCCGTCGGCCATCGTGCGATCGGGATCCTCGTGCATCTCCATGAACAGCGCGTCCACCCCGAATGCCACCGCCGCCCGCGCCAGGCCCTGGACGTAGCGCCGCTCGCCGCCCGAGCGGTCGCCGGCGCCACCCGGCAGCTGGACCGAGTGGGTGGCGTCGAACACGACCGGATAGCCGAGCTCGCGCATGATCTCGAGGCCGCGCAGGTCGACCACGAGGTTGTTGTAGCCGAAGGAGGCGCCCCGCTCGGTGAGCAGCAGCGTGTGATTGCCGGTGGAGACGACCTTGTCGACGACGTTCTTCATGTCGGCCGGCGCCATGAACTGGCCCTTCTTGACGTTCACCGGCTTGCCGGTCGCGGCGGCCGCGAGCACCAGATCGGTCTGGCGGCAGAGAAAGGCCGGGATCTGCAGGACGTCGAGCACCTCGGCCGCCGGCGCCACCTCGCTCACCTGGTGAATGTCGGACAGGACCGGCACGCCCACCTGCTCGCGGACCTTCTTCAAGATCCGCAGCCCCTCGACGAGGCCGGGGCCACGGTAGCTGCGCACCGCGGAGCGGTTGGCCTTGTCGTAGGACGACTTGTAGACGAAGGGCACCCGCCGCTCCGCGGCGATGCCGGCCAGCCGCTCGGCGGTCATGAGCGCGTGCTTCTCGTTCTCGATCGCGCAGGGGCCGCCGATGAGCGTCAGCGGCCGCCGGCCGCCGATCGTGACGGTGCGCGAGATCGCGACCTCCCGCGTCATGTGGCGGCGGCGTGCTCGAGGGCGGCGCTGATGAAGCCGGCGAACAGCGGATGAGGATCCCACGGCCGCGAGCGGAACTCGGGATGGAACTGACTCGCCACGAAGTAGGGATGCTCGGCCAGCTCGATGATCTCGACCAGCTGCTTCTCGGCCCACAGCCCGGACACCCGCAGGCCGTTCTTCTCGAGCTTGGGCAGGTAGTCGTTGTTGACCTCGTAGCGGTGCCGGTGGCGCTCCTCGATGATCCCCTGCCCGTACAGGCGCGAGGCCCGGGTGCCCTCCGAGAGCAGGATCGGATAGAGCCCGAGCCGCATGGTCCCGCCCTTGTCGGCCAGCCGGCGCTGCTCGGGCAGCAGGTCGACCACCAGGTGCGGCGCGGCCGGCACGAACTCCGAGGAGTTCGCGCCGGCGAGGCCGCAGACGTTGCGGGCATACTCGATCACCGCGCACTGCATGCCGAGGCAGATCCCGAAGTACGGGATGCCGTGCTCGCGCGCGTGGCGCACCGCCTCGATCTTGCCCTCGATGCCGCGATCCCCGAACCCGCCCGGCACCAGGATGCCGTGCACGTCGCCGAAGTGCGCGGCGGCGCCGTCGCGCTCGATGTGCTCGGCGTCCACCCAGGCCACGTCCACGTGCGCGTCGTTGGCGATGCCGCCGTGCGTCAGCGCCTCGATGAGGCTCTTGTACGAGTCCTTCAGCTCGACGTACTTGCCGACCACCGCGACGCGCGCCGCCGTGCGCGGCGACTTCACCCGCCGCACGACGTCCTCCCACCGCGAGAGATCGATCGGCCGGGCCTCCAGGGTCAGCAGCTTGAGCACGATCTCGTCGAGGCCCTCGCGGTGGAACACCAGCGGGACCTCGTACACGGTCTCGACGTCCTTGGCGGTGATGACCGCCTCCTCCTCGACGTCGCAGAACAGCGCGATCTTGGACTTGATCCCCGGCGGCAGGTAGCGGTCGGTCCGGCACAGCAGAATGTCGGGCTGGATGCCGATCGCTCGCAACTCCTTGACCGAGTGCTGGGTGGCCTTGGTCTTGAGCTCGGCGGCCGCCTGCATGAAGGGCACCAGGGTGAGGTGGACGTACAGCACGTTGTCCTTGCCGAGGTCCTTCTTGAGCTGGCGGATCGCCTCCAGGAACGGCAGCCCCTCGATGTCACCGACGGTGCCGCCGACCTCGACGATGACGATGTCGGTGTCGCGCGCCACCTTGCGGATCGAGGCCTTGATCTCGTCGGTGATGTGGGGGATGACCTGCACGGTCCGGCCCAGGTAATCTCCCCGACGCTCCTTCTGGATGACCGAGAAATACACCTTGCCGGTGGTGATGTTGTGATCGCGCGTCACCCGGGCCGAGGTGAATCGTTCGTAGTGGCCGAGGTCGAGGTCCGTCTCACCCCCGTCGTCGGTGACGAAGACCTCGCCGTGCTGGTAGGGGCTCATCGTCCCAGCGTCGACGTTGATGTACGGGTCCATCTTCTGCAGGGACACGCGGTAGCCGCGCGCCTCGAGGAGCGCGCCGAGCGAGGCCGCCGCCAGGCCCTTGCCCAGCGAGGAGACGACACCGCCGGTCACGAAGATGAATTTCGGGCCCAAGTCATCCCTCCCTTTCCCCGTGCTGGAGCCATCCTCTAACGTAGTCGATTTCGCCCTGACGATCGCGGATTTTGCCGTCCAGTCGGGCATCGCGCAGGGCGCCCAGCACGCGGGCGACGTTCGGTCCCTTCGCGACGCCCAGCGCGATGACGGCGTCCCCGCCGAGCTCGGGCCGCGCCCGGCCGACCTGCGCCAGCAGCCGCTCGACCGCCGCGCGCGTCGGGGCGCCGGAGGTCAGGTCCAGCCAGGCGAGCGCCGTCGGGCCGGCCTCGCGCACGGCCCGAGCGGCCTCGCTCGTCGGCCCGGCTGCCCGCAGGCGCTCGCGGAGCGCCGGGGCGCGCTCGAGCGCCTCGCGCACGCGGTCCAGCGGCGCGCCCGTGAGGCCCAGCCGGCGGACCATCGCGCCGGCGAACTCCCGCGGCGCCTCCGCGGTCAAGGCCGTCGCGATCAGCTCGACGCCCTCCACGGCAAGGCCCTGGCTCTGGGCCCACGCGAGCGTCGCGGGCACCCCCGCGAGGCGCGCGATGCCGGAGCGCGTCGCCCGGTAGCGTGGATCCAGCAGCCGGAAGGCGCCGGCCCGGGCGAGCCCGGCCAGCGCGCTGGCGGGCTCGGCGTCGGCCAGGATCAGCTCGAGCTCGGCGACCAGGCGCGCCGGTGACAGCTCACCGTACGGCGCCAGCTCCAGTGCGAGCGCCCGACAGCGGGCGCTCCACGCGTCGAGCGCGAACCCGAGCCGAGCCGCGTAGCGCGCCGCACGGAAGATCCGCGTGGGATCCTCGACGAAGGAGAGCGGGTGCAGGACCCGCAGCCGCCGCCGGTCGACATCGTCGCGCCCGCCGAGCGGGTCGAGCAGGTCGAAGCTGCCCGAGGCCAGCTCCACGGCCATGGCATTGACCGCGAAATCGCGACGGCGCAGATCCTCGCCGATGCCCGCCGGCATGACCCGCGGCAGGGAGCCGCCGCCCCCGTAGCGCTCGGAGCGCGCGGTGACCACGTCGACGCTGCGCCCGTCGTGCAGCGCCACCGAGGCGGTGAGGAAGCGCGCGTGCTCGATCAGCGTGCCGCGCACCGCCTCCGCCAGCGCGCGCGCGACGATCAGCGCGTCGCCCTCGACCACGACGTCGAGGTCACGGGGCACGCGCGCCCGCTCCAGCCACGCGTCGCGGACGACGCCGCCGACGGCGTAGGCACGGGCGCCGTGCGCCTCGGCCAGGCGGCCGACGGTGGCGAGCAGTGCCAGACTCTCGGCGTCGAGCCAGCGCTCCAGGCGGGGTCGCATCGACACGACGGCCGGTGCGATCGACCGTCGCACGACCCCGAGCGGCGCGCGCCCCTGCATCACCACGACCACCGGCGCGCCGGCC
>VBPC01000247.1 GCA_005887895.1 Candidatus Rokuibacteriota bacterium | reverse complement strand
CTAGGCCCGTGATCCGGGCCGGGGACAGTGCCAGGTGGGCAGTTTGACTGGGGCGGTCGCCTCCTAAAATGTAACGGAGGCGCTCGAAGGTGGGCTCAGCACGGTTGGAAATCGTGCGTCGAGTGTAAGAGCAGAAGCCCGCTTGACTGTGAGACCAACAAGTCGAACAGGTACGAAAGTAGGATCTAGTGATCCGGTGGTTCCGAGTGGAAGGGCCATCGCTCAACGGATAAAAGGTACTCCGGGGATAACAGGCTGATCTTGCCCAAGAGTTCATATCGACGGCAAGGTTTGGCACCTCGATGTCGGCTCATCGCATCCTGGGGCTGGAGCAGGTCCCAAGGGTTGGGCTGTTCGCCCATTAAAGCGGTACGTGAGCTGGGTTTAGAACGTCGTGAGACAGTTCGGTCCCTATCTGTCGCGGGCGGAGGAGATTTGACGGGAGCTGCCCCTAGTACGAGAGGACCGGGGTGGACGGACCTCTGGTGTGCGAGCTGTCCTGCCAAGGGCACCGCTCGGTAGCTATGTCCGGCAGGGATAAGCGCTGAAGGCATCTAAGCGCGAAACCCGCCTGAAGATGAGATCTCCCGGGGCGTAAGCCCCCTGAAGGGCCCTGGTAGATGACCAGGTTGATAGGCCGGAGGTGTAAGCACCGTAAGGTGTTCAGCTGACCGGTACTAATCGCCCGTGCGGCTTGACCACGTTGCACTCATTCATACGTTCGACACGGAGAGATGCGCATCGCGAGCGTTGCACTCGAGGATCTCGGGATTTGGTTGGCCGGCGCCCGATGGGCGCCGGTTCGATTCAATTCCCGGTGGCGTTGCCGGAGGGGCCACACCCGTTCCCATCCCGAACACGGAAGTTAAGCCCTCCTGGGCCGATGGTACTGCGTGGGCAACTGCGTGGGAGAGTAGGTCGCTGCCGGGGTAAAACGCGGAGGGGGCCTCGACGGCCCCCTCCGATGTCTCCCCCAGAAGAGGACTGCGCCGGCAAAGCCGGCGCTCGAACACGCCCGGGCCGATCGTCGGCTCGGGCGTTCGTATGTCAGGCGGCGAAGGCGCTCCAGAGGGCGAGGGCGAAGCCGAGCAGCGTGAGGACGATGCAGGCGGCGGCCAGGAGCTGATCGATCGCCGTCTCGGCTTGGTGCTCGGCCAGCGACAGCACCAGTCCGGCCGCGAAGCCGCCGGCGAAGCCGCCGGCGTGGGCGACGTTGTTGACGCCCTCCATCAGGAAGCCCAGCACGAAGAGCATCAGCGCCCACTGGCCATACTGCCGCAGCACCCGCGCGCCGAAGGCGCCGCCGCGCTTCTGACCGAACGCCACCATCGCACCGAGCAGCCCGAAGATCGAGCCGGAGGCGCCGATCGTGAGGCCATAGCCGAGCAGGTTCGAGGCGAGGAAGCCGACCGCGCCGGCCACCGTGAAGATCACGACGAGCCGTGCCGGTCCGTACAGCTCCTCGACGGCCGGCCCGAGCTGGCGGATCCACATGACGTTGAACAGGATGTGGAGCAGACCGCCGTGCAGGTAGATCGCCGTCAGCACGGTCCACCAGTGCCCGAGCTGCCAGGGCAGCACGCCGGCGGCGCCCAGGTCGACCAGCGCCTCCGCGCTCGGCGAAAAGATGCTCAGCGGTCCCCGCGCCCGCAGGACCGCGCCCGGGTCCAGCACGAGGCTGAGGACGTACAGGACGATGCAGGCGACGGTGACGATGTCGACGAAGCTGCGCCGGCGGAACAACGCGCGCAGCGGACTGGCGAAGCCCCACAGACCGGGGTTGCGCCGCCCGCACACGAGGCACACCGGCGCGTCGGCGTTGGTGAGCCGCCCGCACGACGGGCAGAGGATCGCGCCCGACGTCTTACGAAACATCGTCGTCGTCGGGCGGCGGCGGCTCGTCGGGCGTCTCGGCCGGAACGCGATAACGCTCGTCGAGCCAGCCGCCGAGGTCGATCAGACGGCAGCTCAGCGAGCAGAACGGACGATGCGTATTCCCCTGCCAGGGCGTGGGCGCGCTGCAGGTGGGGCAGGTGACGTGCGGCATCGAGTTCGATCGTACCGGGCGCGCGCAAAAGCTGTCAACTCGCGCACTTCGCGGACGTCGGCGGCAGATTTCCCGTTGACCGGTGTCGTCGCATCGCGTAAAGTTCTGCCGGAATTCGGATTTCACCGACGACCCCGCCAGGAGACCCGACAGATGGATTGGTACCGCGCTCGTCATTCCCGCGCCGCCTGGCTCGTCTTGCCGGCGCTGCTCGTGCTCGCCCTCCTGCCCGCCGTCGCGCAGGCAGCCGGTGGTGAGGCCAGCCTCAAGATTCCCGATCTGGGCCAAGTCACGATGCTGGGGCTGCCGGGGCCGACCCTGCTCAAGCTGGGCCTCATCGTGTGCGCGCTCGGGCTCGTGTTCGGGCTGGTCATCTTCGGCCAGCTCAAGCGCCTGCCGGTCCACGACTCGATGCGCGAGATCTCCGAGCTCATCTACGAGACGTGCAAGACGTACCTCGTCACCCAGGGCAAGTTCATCCTGCTGCTCGAGGTCTTCATCGGGATCATCATCATCCTCTACTTCGGGGTCCTGCTGCACTTCGAGGCGTCGCGGGTCATCATCATCCTCCTGTTCAGCCTGATCGGCATCGCCGGCAGCTACGGCGTCGCCTGGTTCGGCATCCGCATCAACACGTTCGCCAACTCGCGGACGGCCTTCGCCAGCCTCAAGGGCCAGCCGTTCCCGGTCTACGCGATCCCCCTCAAGGCGGGCATGTCGATCGGCATGCTGCTGATCAGCGTCGAGCTGTTCCTGATGCTCTGCATCCTGCTGTTCATTCCCGGCGACTACGCGGGCCCCTGCTTCATCGGCTTCGCCATCGGCGAGTCGCTGGGTGCCGCCGCCCTGCGGATCGCCGGCGGCATCTTCACGAAGATCGCCGACATCGGCTCCGACCTGATGAAGATCGTCTTCAACATCAAGGAGGACGACGCGCGCAACCCGGGTGTCATCGCGGACTGCACCGGCGACAACGCCGGCGACTCGGTCGGCCCCAGCGCCGACGGCTTCGAGACCTACGGCGTCACCGGGGTGGCGCTGATCTCGTTCATCCTGCTGGCCGTGAAAGAGCCGTCCGTGCAGGTCCAGCTCCTGGTGTGGATCTTCACGATGCGCGTGCTCATGATCATCGCCAGCGGCGTGTCGTACCTCGTCAACGAGGCGATCGCGCGCGGCCGCTACGCCCACGCGGCCAAGATGAACTTCGAGGCGCCGCTGACCTCGCTGGTGTGGATCACCTCGGGCGTGTCGGTGGTCATGACGTACGTGGCCTCCTCCGTGCTGATCGGCGGGCTCGGCGACGGCACCCTCTGGTGGAAGCTGTCCACCGTCATCACCTGTGGCACGCTGGCCGGCGCCATCATCCCGGAGCTGGTGAAGATCTTCACCTCGACGGAGTCGGCCCACGTGCGCGAGGTGGTGATCTCCGCCCGCGAGGGCGGCGCCTCCCTCAACATCCTCTCGGGCCTGGTCGCCGGCAACTTCAGCGCCTACTGGCTCGGCATCGTCATCGTGCTGCTGATGGGCACCGCCTACTGGGTCAGCCTGGCCGGCATCGGCGCCCTCATGGTGGCCCCGGCGGTGTTCGCCTTCGGCCTGGTGGCGTTCGGCTTCCTCGGCATGGGCCCGGTGACGATCGCGGTCGACTCCTACGGGCCGGTCACCGACAACGCCCAGTCCGTCTTCGAGCTGTCGGTCATCGAGACGCTGCCGGGCATGCGCGAGCAGCTCCGGCGCGACTACGGGTTCAGCGTCGACTTCGAGCAGGCCAAGCACCTGCTGGAGGAGAACGACGGCGCCGGCAACACCTTCAAGGCGACCGCCAAGCCGGTGCTGATCGGCACCGCCGTGGTGGGCGCCACCACCCTGATCTTCTCGATCATCATGGTGCTGACGGAGGGCCTTACCCAGAACCTCGACAAGCTCTCGCTGCTCCACCCGCCGTTCCTGCTGGGGCTCATCACCGGGGGCGCGGTGATCTACTGGTTCACCGGCGCCTCGACCCAGGCGGTCACGACCGGCGCCTACCGGGCGGTGGAGTTCATCAAGGCCAACATCAAGCTGGAGGGCGCCACCAAGGCCTCGGTGACCGACAGCAAGCGCGTCGTCGAGATCTGCACCCAGTACGCGCAGAAGGGGATGTTCAACATCTTCCTGACGGTCTTCTTCTCGACGCTGGCCTTCGCCTTCCTGGAGCCATACTTCTTCATCGGCTATTTGATCTCGATCGCGCTGTTCGGGCTCTACCAGGCCGTCTTCATGGCCAACGCCGGCGGCGCCTGGGACAACGCCAAGAAGATCGTCGAGGTGGAGCTGAAGGAAAAGGGCACCGCGCTCCACGCCGCCTGCGTGGTCGGCGACACCGTGGGGGACCCCTTCAAGGACACCTCCTCGGTGGCCATGAACCCGATCATCAAGTTCACGACGCTGTTCGGCCTGCTGGCCGTCGAGCTGGCCGTCAAGCTCACGCTGGAGCGTGGCTCCGGCCTCAGCCGGCTGCTGGCGGCGGTGTTCTTCGCCGCCTCGCTCGTCTTCGTCTGGCGCTCGTTCTACGGGATGCGCATTCGCAGCGGCGCGCCGGCGCCGGCCGGCCGCGGGGCGGAGGCCCGGGCGGTCGCGGGAGGCCACTAGGACGTCGAGGCCGTGGACACGCTGGTCGACCTCGTCACCGGTCTGGTCAGCGGGCGCTACGGCCTCGACGACGTGGTGCGCGGGGGCGGCTACGTCGTCCTGGTTGTAATCGTCTTCACCGAGACCGGGCTGCTGGTCGGCTTCTTCCTGCCGGGGGACTCGCTGCTGATCACGGCCGGCCTGGTGGCCGCCACCGGCACGCTCAACATCTGGTGGCTCAACGGGCTGCTCGCCGCGGCCGCCATCGCCGGCGACAGCGTCGGCTACGCCATCGGCTGGCGCGCGGGGGCGCGGCTCTTCACCCGGCCCCGGTCGCTCCTGTTCAATCCACGGCACGTCGAGCGCACCCGGGCCTTTTACGCGCGCCACGGCGCCAAGACCATCGTCATCGCGCGCTTCGTGCCGATCGTTCGCACGTTCGCACCGGTCGTGGCCGGCGTGGGCGAGATGGAGTACCGCCGCTTCCTTCTCTACAATATCGCTGGCGGCGTGGGATGGGTGACCAGCATGACGTGGGCGGGCTATCTCCTGGGCCAGGCGGTGCCGAACATCGGCGACCACATCCACATCCTCGTGGCTGTCGTGATCCTGCTCTCGCTGATCCCGATAGCCGTCGAGGTGGTGCGGGAGCGGCGACGGCGCTCCGCGTAGCGCTCGTCCGGGCCCTGACGGCGACGGTGGCACGGCTGCCCGCGGCGGCGGCGCTCGGCCTCGGCCGGCGCCTCGGTGACGCGCTCGCGCTGGCCATGCCGCGCCGCCGGCGCATCACCCTCGACAACCTCGCGCTGGCTTTCCCGGAGCTCTCCTGCACCGCCCGCCGGGGACTGGCCCGCCGCTCGTGGCAGCACCTCGGGATGACGGTGGTCGAGCTCGCGCGACTGCTCGGCCGCCCGCTCGACGCGACGCTGGGCGAGCTCTGCCTCGACGGCGTCGAGCACTTGCGGCGCGTGATGGACGAGCACGGCCGGGCCCTCGTGCTCACCGCCCATTTCGGCAACTGGGAGTACCTCACCGCGGCCCACCGCCTGGCCGGCTACCCGCTGTCGATCGTCGTGCGGCCGCTCGACTCGCCGGTGCTCGACCGGCTGGCGGCGGCGATGCGTCGAAAGACGGGCGTGGCGCTCATCGAGAAGCGCGGGGCGCTCCGGCCGGTGCTGGAGGCGCTTCGCCGCGGCGGCCTCGTCGCAATCCTGCTCGATCAGAACGCGGCGCGCCGCGAGAGCGTCTTCGTGCCGTTCTTCGGCCGGACCGCGTCCACCTCGCGCAGCCTGGCCCTGCTCGCCGTCCGGACCGGCGCGCCGGTCGTGCCGATCTTCATCCGCCGCGAGGGCCCCGGTCGCCACCGGGTGGTGATCGAGCCGCCGCTGCCGCGGCCGGCCGTGAATGATCCCGAGCAGGCGGTCGTCGAACTCACCGCGCGATGCACCCAGACGATCGAGGCCGCCATCCGGCACACACCCGAGCAGTGGCTGTGGTCCCACGACCGCTGGCGGACGCGCCCGCCCACGGTGGCGCCGGCATGATCGCCGCGCTGCTCGCGCTGGTCCTGCTGGCGGGCACCGCCGAGGCGCTCGACGTGCCGCTCGAGCCGTATCGCGCCGCCAGCCTGACGGGTGTCGTGGGGACCGTGACGGGTCGGATCTACGCCGAGGCCCGGACGCCGAACGGTCCGGTCCAACCGTTGACCGGCACCACGGTGACGCTCTTGCCGCGCTCCCAGGCGCTCATCCTGGAGCTGGAGCGGCTGAAAGAGCAGTCGCGCCAGTCGGCCAAGGCATTCACCGCTGCGGCGCCGGCGATGCGCAAGGCCCAGGAGGCTTACGAGCGCGCGCTGCTCCAGGCCGGCGCGCCCGACCTGGCGCCACGGATCAGCGTCGCCGCCGACGGCGCGTTCCGGCTCACCGAGGTCCCCGCCGGCGACTGGCTGGTCGTCGCCTGGCACAGTGCTCCCGTCGACACCTCCACGCCCCAGGGCAGCGCGCGCGAGCGCCAAATCTACCAGCTCGACAAGCGCCTGACGGGGTTCCAGTCGGTAACCGTGTGGTTGCGCGAGGTCGCGGTCGCACGTGGGGAGACGGCGTCGCTCGAGCTGACCGACCGCAACGGATGGTTCCGCGGCGTGATCGAGGAGAAGGTGCTGGACACCGGCCGCTGAGCCGGTGTCCAGCGGTGCGCCGGTCTACTTCTTGACGTCGGTCTTGGCGGCGTCGGCCGGCTTCTTGGCGGTGCGCACCATCACGGTGTCGGCGACGTTCTTGCCGCCGTCCTCGTGGTAGCGAACGCTGACGGCGTCACCCGCGGTCAGGTCCGCCGCCGTGATGTCCTTGCCGCTCTTGCGGATCTTCGTCTTTGGATCGACCGAGAACGTCCACTCTGCGTCCTTGCCCTTGGCCTTGCCCGCGACCACGATGTTGTCCGCCGCGGCGCTCTTCACGGTGCCGCTGGCGTTGTGCGCCATCGGCTTCTTTTCGGTCATCGCCGGCTTGTCCGTCTTCTTCTCGGCCGGCGGCGTGGTCTGCGCCACGGCCCCGCCGGCCACGCCGGCGACAAAAGCGGTCCCAACGAAGAGTGCGATCAGCTTCTTCACGATGCTTCCTCCAAGTAGTGGTGTTTGGTTTCGAGTTGCTCGACGTGCTTCGGTTGACGTGGCGGACTGCTCGCTCGGCTTGCGCCTCCTTTCTAAGTATGTGTAAAGAAAGGGAAATTGAAATGTACTTTTTTGCCACCTCAATATTCGCGTTAGTTTGACCGAGCCCATGTGCCCGTGGTAAAAAGTAGACGAGCTCTCCGAGTAAATATGGCCATTCAAAGCCGTTTCTTCCTCGCGGCTGCGGTTTTCTTGTCCGTTTTGGCATCGGGTGCATTCGCGCCCTTTGCCCTCGCGTCGCCGTGGCCTGAGGACATGAACGGTGCCTCCTCACCGCTCGAGCATGCAGCCCTGCCGCCACCCGCTGATGAGCGGCTTCGGCCGGACCTACTCGGGGAACAGACGCTCGACGGGGTCGGTTCCGTCGCGGAGCAAGAAGCCGCTAGCGAGACCGAGCCCAGCGGGATCGACCCGTGGGCCGAGGCCTTCGCGGAATCGACCCACGTCGCCACGATCCCCACCCCGAAGCCACCATATCCCGTCGCCGTCAACACCCAGGTCAAGTTCTTCCTCGATCGCTTCACCGGCAATCGTCGCGACGTCGTCAATCTCTGGGTCGGACGGGCCGGACGCTACCTCGGCATGATCCGAGATGTGCTCAAGCGACGCGGATTGCCCGAGGAGCTCGCCTACACCGCGATGATCGAGAGCGGCTTCAACCCGATCGCGGTATCGCGCGTGGGAGCCAAGGGCCTGTGGCAGTTCATGGCCTCGACGGCCCGTCGGTATGGCCTCCGGGTCGACGGCTGGATCGACGAGCGGCTCGACCCCGAAAAGTCGACCGTCGCCGCCGCTTCCTACCTGCGCGATCTCTACAACCAGTTCGGCTCGTGGGCACTGGCCCAGGCGGCGTACAACGCCGGTGAGGTGAAGGTGACCCGGGCGATCCGGGCGACGGGATCCTCGGACTTCTGGACGCTGGCCCAGACGAACCATCTGCGGCGCGAGACGAAGGAGTTCGTGCCCCAGATCCACGCCGCGACGCTCATCGGCGAGGACCCGGCCCGCTACGGCTTCGAGTTCACCGAGCCGGAGGCGCCGTTGCTCGAGCTGGTGACCGTCCCCCCCTCGACCGATCTCCGCCGCCTCGCCGCCCGCTCTGGCATCACCCTCACGACGCTGCGGGCGCTCAATCCCGTCCTGGTTCGCACCGTGACCCCGCCGGGCGCGCCGTGGCGGCTCGTCGTGCCGGCCGGGATGAGCGAGAGCGTGAGGGTCGCGCTGGCCCCTCCGCCGCCCCGGCCTCGCGCGGCCGCCTTGACCTCGACGGTCGGGCCGCCGGCGCCCGCGACGTCGAGCGACGCCATCTACGTGGTACGGCCGCGCGACACCGTCGCCTCCATCGCCAAGCGTCACGGCGTGACCGTGAGCGACGTCCTCCGCTGGAATCGCCTCGAGGAGCAGAGCCGCATTCGTCCCGGCGACCGTCTCCGTGTCGCCGAAGCCCGCCCCTCCGTCGAGCGCGACGGACAGGGCGGGTTCAGGTGAAGGTCGAAGTTCGACTCTTCGCCACGCTGGTCGCCTTCCTGCCGCCCGAGACCCGTGATGGGGCGGCGCACCTCGACGTCCCCAACGGCAGCACCGTGCGTGACATCATGCGCCGGCTCGGCATCCCCGCCGACCTCGAACGCGTGACGCTCGTGAACGGCACCGACGCGACCCCGGAGACACCTCTCCACCCCAGCGACGTCCTCACGATCTTCCCCCCTCTCGCCGGCGGCACCCAGTAAGACACTCGCCCAAGCCTCCAAATACCGGCGCCGAGGAATCATCTCGAACACGCCGTCCATCTCTAGGAACACGCCCGCTCCGCCGGCGTGGAGTCATCTCCGGCCCAAGGTCAATCGATCGAGCGCCCCGGCTGCGCCGAGACGCGACGAGCGTTGGGGGTTGGGGGCCATCTCGGGGTCCAGCGGGAAATCGAGGCGCGCCGGCTTCGCGGGGGCGTGAGGAGCGTTGGGGTTGGGGGCCATCTCGGGGTCCAGCGGGA
>VBPC01000110.1 GCA_005887895.1 Candidatus Rokuibacteriota bacterium | reverse complement strand
TGAGCTTGTTCTTCTCGTCCAGGACCCGGTCGAAGGTGGCCTTGACGTCGCGCGCGGTGAACCGGGTGCCGTCGTGGAACTTGACGTTCGGCCGGAGCTTGACCTCCCACGTCGAGTCGTCGAGGGTCCGCCACGACGTCGCCAGGGCCGGCGCCACCTTGCCGGTCTTCAGGTCGCGCGCGGCGAGGTGGTCGAAGACGTGGTAGCCGAGGATGATGCTCTCGCGCAGGACGGAGTTGGGCGGGTCCCAGTTCTGCATGTCGGACTGGATCGCGTAGACGACCGTGTCGTCCTTCGTCTGGGCGCGCCCGTCGGCGGGCGCCAGCAGACCGAGCGCGACGAGCAGAGCGAGTCCGGCGGCGGCACGACGCATGAGGGCCTCCTTTCGGCGCAGCGGCACTATACTGCGGCGCGTCTCCGCCAGCCAGCCCCGTTCAGGTCGTCGGCGACACCGGGGCGGCCTCGTCCTGGACGGCCGCGCTGTAGTTGGCGTCGTACCACCACCGCAGGTAGTCGTCGTAGGTGATCGGCGTAAACCGCGGCGGGTCGGCGGCCGACTGGCACGTCGGCAGGCAGGCGATCACCGTGTCGACGTGCGGGCCGAGGAAGAACGGAATCGCGTAGCGGTCGCGGCCGACCGGCGGCACCGCCCGGTGCGGCGTCGACTTGAAGCGGCCATTGGTCCAGCGATGCAGCATGTCGCCGGCGTTGACGGCGTACGAATCGGGGACGTACGGCACGTCGAGCCAGCTCCCCGACGGCAGGCGCAGCTGCAGGCCCGGCACCTCGGTCTGGGCCAGGAAGGTCAGGAAGTTCGCGTCGGTGTGGGGCGCGATGCCGAACTGGTTCGGCTCGGCCGCCACCGGCGGGTAGTGGGACAGCCGGAACGAGAACTGGCTCTCGGCGAACGCCCCATCGAAGTAGTCCGGCGGCAGGTCCAGGCCGACGGCGCAGACGGGCAAGAGCCGGCGGCCGAGCGCGTCGACGGCGTCGGTGTAGGCGAGGACGGTCTCGCGGAAACCCGGCAGATCGTCGGGCCACCGGTTGGGACCGACGAAGCGCCGCCCCGAGCGGAGCAGCGGATCATCGGCCGCCCGCTCGCGCTTGACGAAGAACGCCTCGTTGAGATCAGGCTTGTCGTTGGCGTTGACCTCCGATGTCCACACGGCGTAGCGGCCCATCGCCATGTAGCCGTTGTTGTGCTCGTTCATCCGCAGCGCCATCTTCGTCTCATAGGGTCGGGCGTGGAAGCGCCGCGCCTCGGCAAACGTGCGCTCGATGAGCGGGCGCGGCACGCCGTGGTTGACGATGATGAAGAAGCCCACGCCCTCGAGCGCCTCCTTCAGTTGCTTCGCGGTGGTGGCCAGCGCGCCCGGTGTGCCGGTCAGGTACGGCCCCAGATCGAGAACGGGAATCATGCGATCCTCCTCTCCTTCGGGCCGACGAAGCCGATGTAGGCGCCGCACGCGCGCTCCGGGCCCACCAGCATCGCCTCCTCGCCGGTGTTGCGGACGCCACGCGCCGGCGGCGGCAGGCCGTGATCGGCCATCCAGCGGGCGGCGGCGTCCATGCTGCGCGTGCGGTGCAGGACCTGGAACGGCCCCGGGCCGCGTCGCGCGAGCGCCTCGGCGGCGGGACCGGGCTCGGCGGGCTGCGCCACCGTCAAGCCCGTGGGGCCGAGATCGAACACCGCCATGTCGGCCTTGATCACGGCGCCCCGCTGGACCTTGGGCGCCGGGATCCCGAGCACGCGCGCGTAGGTGTCGGCGGCCGCCGCGACGTCGGTCACCGCGACGTAGACTCGCTCGACGCCCAGCACGCCGTTCGGATGCTCGCCCGCCCGCGGCACCTGCTGCCGGCGCTCCGCGAGCGGCGTGAGGTGCTGCAAAAAGAAGATCGGTAGCGGGTTGCCCGCGCCCAGCGCCGCCGCGCGCCAGCGCAGGTGCTGGCCACCGACCGTCCGACGCTCGCCGTCCTCCGGGTCGCCGACGTCGACGCCGCGGCCGCGCATGGCCGCCACGTCGGCGTCGAGGTCGTCGCTCTGCACGGCGATGTAGCGGAGCCCGCCGCCCCGGGCCAGGAAGTCGAGGAGGCCCCCGGTCGGCGCCGCCCGCGCGTACTCATCGCGGTCGCGCACGCTCAGCAGCTCGAGGTAGTCGTCGCGATGGAACGCGATCGCGTTGTGGGTCCCGCGGCCGGGATGCACGCCGCCGTGATGGACGTCGAAGCCCAGGCGGCGGTAGGCGTCGATGCCCTGCTCGAGATCGGCCGTGCAGATCATCACGTGATCGATGCGCGTCAGCATGTCGGGCTCAGGCCAGGCCGAAGCCGTGGCGACGGATGAACGGGCCGAAGTTGTGGCGCTCGGGAACCGAGTACTGGCGGGCCTTGTCCTCCGACCAGCCGTAGCGCTCGGCGTAGCCGAAGCGGTCGGCGAAGCGCTGGCCCTGGCGCGGCGTCGCGTGGCGCGCCTCGCGGCGGCGGTCGTAGTCCTCCACCAGCGCCTCGAGCCGGCTGTCGTCGTAGCGGTCGGTGTGCACGGTCAGGGCGGGCGGCAGGCGCATGCTGATCCAGCCCGCCAGGGCCGGATAGCCGAGACAGAGCCCGGCCACCGGGAACACGCCGGCCGGCAGCACCAGCAGCTCGCTCACGGCATCCACCGCGGCGTTCATGAACATGTCGAGCGTGTCGTTGGGGAAGGGCTTGCCGCGAAGCTCCGCCACGCGCCGGATCCGTCGGTGGTCGCCGCAGAACACGAGGAAGCGCGGGCACTGGCCGATCCACGGCATGGCGGGGATCCAGCCGGCGATCGTCGCCTGCTTGCTCGGGTCCTTCACGACGACGATCGCCACCTGCTGGAGATCGGACTTCGACGGCGCCGACAGGCCCGCCGCCAGCACGATCTCCAGCGTCTCGTCGGACACGGGATCGGCCGTGTAGCGACGGTGGATGCGGTGGGAGAGGATCCGGGCGACGGTGCCCTCGGCGGGCATGCCGCGGCCCGCCTCGGTCGGCAGGCCGAAGCGGTCCTGGATGAGATCGGCCAGCGTCTTCATGCGGTCTCCTCGGTCGGATCGAGCACGGCCTCGGCGGCGGCGATGAGGAACGGAATGCGGTCGGCGATGGTGGCCATGCGCGGATCCTTGCTCTCGCCGCGCACCCAGCGACGGTGCAGCTGCTGCACCACGACCACGGTCTTCCACAAGGCGAACGCCTCGAACCAGCGGGCCGCGCTGACATCGCTGCCGGTGCGCGCGGCGTAGCGCGCGATCAGCTCCGCCCGCCGTGGAAGGCCGAGCGTGCCGAGACCGGCGTCGCTGAACCGCTGCTGCTGCGGCGGGTCGTCGGGATCCGGCCAGTAGTTCAGCAGCGTCCCCAGGTCGATCAGCGGATCGCCGAGCGTGGTCATGTCCCAGTCGAAGATCGAGGCGACGCGGTCGGGATCGGCGGGCTCGAACTGGCAGTTGTCGAGCTTGAGATCGTTGTGGACGATCGACACCCGGCTCGCGACGGGCACGTCGCGGCTCAATCGCTCGTGCAGCGCCTCCATGGCGCTCGGCGAGTCGTCGAATCGCGCCAGCGCCCAGCGCTTGGCCCAGCCGCTGAGCTGGCGCTGCACGAAGCCCTCGGGCTTGCCGAGGTCGCCGAGCCCGCAGGCGACGGGGTCGAGCGCGTGCAGCTCGGCCATCGCGTCGACGAGCGCGAAGGCGATGCGGCGGCCGGCGTCGGCGTGGCCGCGCATCGAGGGCGGCAACGCGGTGCGCACGACCTCGCCGCGCCGGCGCTCCATCACGAAGAAGTCGCTGCCGAGCACCGCGTGATCGTCGCAGAAGACGTAGGCGCGCGGAGCCCGGTCGAAGTGGCGCGACAGCGTCGACAGCACCTTGAACTCGCGACGCATGTCGTGGGCACCGGGAGCCAGCTCGCCCATCGGCGGCCGCCGCAGGACCAGCTCGTGCTCGCCGAGCCGCAGGAGGTAGGTGAGGTTGGCCGAGCCGTTGGGGAACTGGAGCGCCGTCAGCGGGCCGTCGACGCCCGGCAGGGCCTCGGCCAGGCGCGGCCGGAGCCATGCCTGCAGGCGACCCCAGTCGAGCTGCTCGCCGGGACGGACGGGCGCGATCTCGGGCGCGATGTCGGCAGTCATGAGTGCGCTGCGAGGGACAAGTATAATCCTGACCAAGGAGGGCGCATTGACCCCCACCGGGACACGCAAGGTGCCGACCTATTGCTACCAGTGCGTGGCCGGCCCCGATCTCCTGAACGTCGTCGTCGAGGACGGCGTGGCCGTCAAGGTCGAGCCCAACTTCGGGGTGACGGAGCACCCCGCCGGCGGGCGTCCCTGCGTGCGCGCCTACGGGCTCGTCCAGAAGCTCTACAACCCCAACCGCGTGAAATCGCCCATGAAGCGGACGAATCCGCAGAAGGGCCGGGAGCACGACCCGGGGTGGGTCGCGATCACGTGGGACGAGGCGCTCGATCTCCTGGCCGACAAGCTGCGGACCATCCGCGATGCGGGCTTCGTCGACGAGAACGGCTATCCGAAGCTCGCCGTCACGTTCGGCGCCGGCGGCACCGCGCCGGCCTACCTGGGCGGCTTCCCGGCCTTCCTGTCGGCGTGGGGCGCGCCGCTGGACCAGGGCATCGGCAGCGGGCAGGGCATGAAGTGCGTGCACTCCGAGCACCTCTACGGCGAGTTCTGGCACCGCGCGTTCACCGTGGCCCCCGACATGCCGACCACGACCTACGTGCTGTCGTTCGGCAACAACGGCGACGTGAGCGGCGGCGTGATCGGCGTGTGGCGCCACGCCGAGGCGCGCGGCCGCGGCGCCCGCTGGATCCAGTTCGAGCCCCACATGTCGGTGACGGCGGCGACGGCCGCCCGCTGGGTGCCGATCAGGCCGAAGACCGACGCCGCCGTGCTGTACGCGATCCTCAACGGCGTGCTGCACGAGCACGCGTGGCGGCGGGTGTGCGACGTCGCCTATCTGAGCCGCATGACCAACGCGCCGTACCTCGTCGGCCCCAACGGCTATTACCTGCGCGACGCCGCCACCCGCAAGCCGCTGGTCTGGGACGAGAAGCGTGCCGCGGCGGTGGCCTTCGACACGCCCGATGTCGAGGCGTACGCGCTCGAGGGCGAGTTCACGGTGGCCGGCATCGAAATCGGCCCCGACGAGCAGATGATCGAGCACGCGTCCACGACCGCGCGCCCCTCGTTCCAGCTCCTCCGCGACCACGTGAAGCCGTACACGCCCGAATGGGCGGCGAAGGTCTCCGACGTTCCGGCCGCCACCATCCGCGAGGTGACGCGCGAGTACCTCGAGCACGCGCGGGTCGGCGCCACCGTCGAGGTCGAGGGCGTGACGCTGCCGCTGCGACCGGTCGCCATCCTGCTCGGCAAGTCGGTGAACAACGGCTGGGGCGGCTACGAGTGCTGCTGGGCGCGCACGCTGCTGGCGGCGCTGGTCGGCGCGCTGGAAGTCCCGGGCGGCATCCTCGGCACCACGATTCGCCTGAACCGGCCGTCGTCGAACCGCCTGGAGTCGGTCCGCCCGGGCCCCGACGGCTTCATGGCCCAGCCGCTGAACCCGACGTCGAAGAAGGACTGGCAGGCGCGGCCGACGAGCCGCAGCGCCCACAAGACGCTGGTGCCGCTCGTGTCGGACGGCTCGTGGTCGGGCGCGCTGTCGCCGGCCCAGCTGCCGTGGCTCTTCATGGGCGATCCACCGCCGAAGTGGCCGGAGCCGACGCCGCCCGAGGTGTGGATCGTCGGCCGCAGCAACCCGGCGATCTCCTGCTGGGACAGCGATCTGGTGATGTCCAAGCTCAAGCGCTTTCCGTTCGTGGCGGCGTTCGCCTACACGCAGGACGAGACGAACTGGTTCTCCGACCTGCTGCTGCCCGACGCGACCGACCTGGAGTCGTACCAGCTCTTCCGCGTCGGCGCCACGAAGTACGTCGAGTCGTACTGGGAGCACCAGGGCGTGGCGCTGCGCCAGCCGGTCGCCGACTCCCCGTTCGACACCAAGGACCTCACCGACGTCGGCACCGAGCTCTCGCGCCGGCTCGGCCTGCTCGAGCGCTACAACGAGGCGCTGAACCGCGGCGTCGCGCTCGGCGTGCCGCTCAAGACCGCGCAGTACGACGTCAGCCTCGACGCGTCGACGCCGCACACGTCGGCCGAGATCTGGGACCGCGCGTGCCGGGCGGCGACCCTGGCGCTGTCCAAGGGCCGGGAGGAGCGCGACCTGGCTTGGTTCAGCGAGCATGGCGTCTATCTCGTGCCGTTCTCGCGTCTCAACTGGTACCTGCATCCCGAGATGCTGCGCAAGGGCCTGCGCTACGAGCTGCCCTACCAGGAGCGGCTCAAGCGGATCGGCGCCGAGCTGCGCGCGCGCCTGCACGAGCAGGACATCCACTGGTGGGACACCCAGCTCGACGAGTACCAGGCGTTGCCGCCGTGGAAGGACTTCCCGGAGATCTGGGTCGACATCGCGCGCCGCCACGGCAAGAAGCCCGAGGACTATCCGCTGTGGCTCTTGACCAGCCGCAGCATGCAGTACTCGTGGGGCTCGCAGGTGTCGCTGCCGCTGATGGCCGACGTCGCCCGCCACGTGCGGGGGCACTTCGGCATCATGCTCAACGCCAAGATGGCGGCGCTCCACGGCATCGACGAGGGCGACGAGATCTGGGTCGAGTCGCCCATCGGCCGCCAGAAGGGTACCGCGATGCTGCGGGCCGGCGTGCGGCCCGACGTCGTCGTCGCCATCGGACAGTTCGCGCACTGGGCGACGCCGGTCGCCGAGGACATCCAGATGCCGAACCTCAACGCGCTGGAGCCCATCGACCTCTCGCTCATCGACGCCACCGGCAGCGGTAGCGACCTCGTCCGCGTGAAGGTCTACCGCACGCGCCACGGAGACCGCTGATGCGCTGGGGCATGGTCGTCGACGTCCGCAAGTGTGTGGGCTGCCAGACCTGCACGATCGCCTGCCACGAGGAGAACGCGCTGCCGCCCGGCATCTTCTGGCGCCACGTCGTCGACGTCGAGGTCGGGGAGTATCCGGACGTGCGCCGCGCCTTCCTGCCGATGGGCTGCCAGCACTGCGCCGAGCCGCCGTGCGTGCCGGTCTGCCCGACCGGGGCCAGCCAGCAGCGCGCCGACGGTATCGTGTTCGTGCAATACGACATGTGCATCGGCTGCGGCTACTGCGCGGTCGCCTGTCCCTATCGCGCGCGCCACATGATCCACGACCAGGAGTGGTACTTCATGGCGCCGACGCCGTCGGAGAAGAAGGCGCACGACCCCGAGCGTCACGGCGTCATGAGCAAGTGCACGTTCTGCAAGCATCGCGTCGACAAGGCGCCGGCCGGCGCCACCCCCGGCGTCGATCCCGAGTACACGCCGGTGTGCGTGTCGAGCTGCATCGCCAACGCGATGCACTTCGGCGATCTCGACGATCCGACCAGCAACGTGTCGAGGCTGCGCGAAGAGCACCAGCCAGGCGTCCTCCTCGAAGAGCTCGGCCTCAAGCCCTCGCTGTTCTACATCACCGAGTGAGGGACGTCCGGTGACCACCGTCGCCGCCGGCCCGCCCCGCCCGCCGGCGCCGATCGAGCTGATGCCGGCGGTGCTGCAGCACGAGTGGGACCTCTACCACGCGACCTGGTTCACGCTCATGGGGGTCGGCGGCGGGATCTTCCTCGTCGCGCGGCTGCTGCGCGTCGAGCGCGAGCTGGGCGGGTGGCGGGGGCTGCCGGTGGTCGACCTCGTCTCGTTCGTGGTGATCAGCGTCGGCGGCCTCATCTTGCTGTGGAGCCTTGGCCGGCCGCTCCGCTTCCTGCGTGCGGTGCTGAAGCCGCAGACGAGCTGGATCAGTCGCGGTGCCATCGCCGACTTCATCTTCCTCGTCTTCGGCGGCGTGTTGATCCTGCCTGGCCTCACGGTGGGCGGCCGGACGCCGTTCGCGGGACTGCCGTGGGATCCGTGGGCCACCACCACGCCGGGGCGGGTCATCGAGGCGCTCGCGCTCGCGTCGGCCGTCGTGGTGATCGTCTACGCGGGCCTCGTGCTGGCCGACAAGGCCGCCGTCACCTTCTGGCGGTCGTGGGCGATCCCCGCGCAGTTCATGCTCTCGTCGCTGGCGATGTCGACGGCGACGGTCATGCTGCTCGCCACGCTCAATGGCGCGCCGATCGACGCGCGCGAGTGCTGGCTGCTCGCCTGCTCCCTGTTGCTCCTGCTGGTCAGCATCGTCTGGCACCTGGTCACCGACATCGACCGGCCCGGCAAGGTCGAGAGCCTCCTCCGCCTCTGGTCGACCTACGGCGTGGCGTTCTTCGGCGGCGTGCTGGCGGTGGGGACGGTGCTGCCGACCCTGCTGGCGGTCCTCGGCGCCGTCGCGCCGGGCGCCCGCGACGCGATCGGCGTGATCGGGTTCGTCACCACCGTGGCCGGCGGGTTCGCGCTGCGGCTGCTCACGCTGCGCGTGGGCTATTTCCCTCCGGTCAGCGGTGCGCTCCGCGTCCCCAAGCGCTAGTCGCTCCAGCGACGCCCTGATCAGCACTGTGCGCTCACCGCGCCCGGCTCATTCGCCCTTGCTATGCTGCAAAAGCGGTCA
>VBPC01000275.1:34403-40499 GCA_005887895.1 Candidatus Rokuibacteriota bacterium | reverse complement strand
CCGCGTTCACCGTGCGGTCGTCCCAGCCGCCGCGGATCTTGATGGTGAACGCCACGCTCACGGCCTTGCGCAGCGTGCGGAAGATCACCGCGGCGGCCAGCGGATCGCGCATGAGCGCCGACCCCTGACCCTTGGCGACGATCTTCGACACCGGACAGCCCATGTTGAGGTCGATCGCGTCGGCACCGGCCGCTTCGAGGCGCCGCGCCGCCTCGGCCAGCGCGTCGGGATCGGCGCCGAGCAGCTGCATCGCCAGCGGCCGCTCCTCGGGCAGGTAGCGGGCGAGCGCCTCCGTCCTGGCATTGCCGTGACCGAGGGCGCGGGCGTCGATCTCCTCGCTGGTCAGCGGCCCCGCGCCGCACTCGCGGCACACCAGGCGGAACGGCGCATTCGTGACACCGGCCATCGGCGCCAGCCGCAGGTCGAGTGACGTCATCGCTCGCTATTGTAACCGCTGAGACAGGAGCGCCACGCCTTCGCCGGGGCGCTCCCAACATTTGGGTGGTTACAGGGGGGCCCGTTCGAGGCCGCCGCAAACGTGCGAGAGACAGAGGAGCGCCACGGCTGCGCCGGGGCGCTCCGAACATTTGGGGGGTTCAAGGGGGCCCGTTCGAGGCCGCCGCAAACGTGCGAGAGACAGAGGAGCGCCACGGCTGCGCCGGGGCGCTCCGAACATTTGGGGGGCTTGGGGGGCCCGTTCGAGGCCCCCCATCTAACTAATCCAGCACGGCGACCGCTCGGACGGGGGAACCGTCGGCGCCCTCGAGCCTGAGCGGGAGCGCGATGAACCGGCAGCGCGGGGCGCCGATCTGATCGAGGTTGGTCAGGTACTCGATGACCGTGATGCCGACGGGGAAGAAGAGGGCGTGGGTCGTGTACTCGTCGCGGGCCGGCTTGCGGCGCGGCGTGGCGATGCTGTCGCGGATGCAGAAATCCGGCGGGTAGTCGTACCCGACGGCCTTGACGCCGCGCTCGATCAGCCACCGGCAGCCGCTCTCCCCGGTGAACGGCCCCTCGCTCCAGAAGCGGGGGCTGTCCACGCGCTCCTTCCGCGGCCAATCGGTCCGCAGCAGCGCGATGTCGCCGGGTTGCACGTGCCGGCCGCGCTCCTCCAGTGCCTTGGCGGTGACCTCGCCGTTGGCGCCCAGGTGGGTCAGGTCCACCACGGCCGCCTCGCCCATCCACTGGTCGACCGGCATTGCGGCGATGTCGCGCCCGTCGGGCAGGAAGTGCAGCGGCGCGTCCACGTGAGTGTAGGCGTGGCAGGAGAGCGTCATGATCGTGGACTGCAGCGGATCGCCGGCGGCGTGCGTCGCCGGGCGCTCGGACTCCGCCTTCCAGCGGAAGTGCGGCGTGATCGGAAACGAGAGGTCGACCAGGCGCATCGTCAGGGCCGCTGCACCGCCAGGACGGCCACCGGGTAGCCGTAGCGGATCGCGCCGTCGGGGTCGCGCCGGGCCTGGATCCCGAGCGTGTCGCCGGCCAGCGAGTCGGCGAAGATCCGGCGCAGCGTCGCGTCGTCGCCGGGCTTGGGGAACGAGCGCGCGACGAGGGCCTCCAGCTCGCCCTCCAGGCGATAGTGCGTCACGCGGGGCGCCGGCAGCCCGGCCTTCCGGAACAACGCCAGGTGCTCGGCCTCGGGTAGCGCACGGACGTGGGAGGGATCGCGCACGACCTCCATCCGGTTGAAGGCGTCGGCCTTGTCCGGCGCCGGCGCGCTGTCGACGACGATCACGGTGCCGCCCGGCCTGCACACGCGGGCCATCTGCTCGAGCACCGCCAGCGGGTCGAGGAAGTGGTGGAACGCGAAGCGCGAGCTCACGATCGTGAACGCGCCGTCGGGGTACGGCAGCGGCAGGACGTCGCCCTGCTGCCAGGTGATGTTGGTGACGCCCTGCTCGGCGGCGTACTTCCGCGCGCGCTCGAGCATGGCCGGCGTGAGGTCGATGCCGGTGGCGTGCTTCACGACCCGGGCGAAGGCGACGACGATCAGGCCGGGACCGCAGGCCACGTCGAGCACGGTGTCGTCGGCGCCGGCCCCGCTGAACTCGACGACGAGCCGCAGCGCCGCCTCGTCCTTGATCGAGGGCGCTGTCGCGAACGGCACCGCCTGGCGCGTGAACTGGTCGAGGATCAGGTCAGAGTGCTTGCTTGTAGCCATGGCCGCCCTTCATGATGACCTTCAGGTTGTCCTGCTTCTGGAACACGCGAAGATTCTTGAGCGGGTTGCCCTCGACGACGAGGAGATCGGCGTACTTGCCGGGCTCGACGGTGCCGATCCGGTCGGCCATGCGGAAGAGCTCGGCGTTGACCTTCGTCGCCGACAACAGCACCTCCATCGGCTTCATCACCTGGCCCTTCAGCTCGAACTCCACCGCCCGCTGGGTCATCATGTCGCCCAGCAGGTCGGAGCCGGAGCCGATCTGGCACCCGGCCTTGTAGGCGTAGGTGAGGCCCTGCACCGATTGCTGGCGCGCCAGGTCGATCTTGGCGATCTGGTGATCGCCGATGCCGTAGCGCTTGCCCTCGCGGTAGATCGCCTCGTAGGTCACCATCGTCGGCACCAGGAACGCGCCGGCGTCCTTGATCGCCTTGGCGGCGGCCTCGCGGATCAGGTTGCCGTGCTCGATCGAGCGCACGCCGGCCGCGATCGCGTTGCGGACGGCCGAGTCGGAGTAGGCGTGCGAGAGGACGTACTTGCCGACGGCCTGGGCCTCCTCGACGGCCGCGCGCATCTCCGGCACGGTGTACTGCGTGGTGTCGAGCTCGTCGGAGGGCGACATGGCGCCGCCCGAGGCCATGATCTTGATCTGGTCCACGTCGCGGCGAAGCTGCTCGCGCACCGCCTTGCGCACCTCGACCTCGCCGTCGGCGATCGAGCCGATCATGCCCATGCAGCAGTCGACCGGCGCGGTCCACTCCGCCCGCCGGCGCTTGTCGCCGTGGCCGCCCGTCTGCGAGATGTAGTGCCCGGACACGAGCAGGCGCGGCCCCGGAAAATATCCTTCCTCCAGCACGAGCCGGAAGCCGTAATCCGCGCCGCCCGCATCGCGAACGGTCGTGAAGCCCTGCATCAAGCATTCTTCCGCCCGGCGCATCGCCCGCGCCGCGACGTAGGACGGCGGGTAGTAGCGGTGCTGGTCGGTGATGTTCTCGGTCACCGCGCAGATGTGGACGTGGGCGTCGGTGAGTCCGGGCATGAGCGTCTTGCCCTGGCAGTCCAGGGTGGTGACGCGGCCCGGCAGCGGCCCGACCTTGCCGTTGGCCAGGACGTCCTTGATGCGATCGTCCTCGACGACGACGGCGGCGCCGTCGACGGGCTCGGCGCCGGTGCAGTCGATCAGGAAGGCGCTGGTGAAGACCGTGAGGGCCATGTCGCTCTCTCCGCGTCGCGCTAGCGCGCGACGATCCGGGCCTCGTACATCCAGACTTTCTCGTCGGCCCGTGGCGTCCACTCCACGCTCTGGGCCACGCCGTAGAGGTCGTGCTGCTGCCAGAGGAAGACCCACGGCGCCTCGTCGTGAACGGCCCGCTGGAGATCGGCGTAGGCGGCGGCGCGGGCCTTGGTGTCGACGAGCGTCACCGCGCGGGCGATCTTGTCGTCGAGCACCTTGTTGTTGCCGTACGACGAGTACGTCGCGTCGGCCTTGAACAGCGGCTCGATCGTTCCCTGGCCGTGCAGCGCCGGTCCCCAGCCGAGGAAGAACATGTCGCCGGTGTTCCGGTTCTTGATCTTGTCGAGATGAGTTCCCCACTCGTTGACGACGACGTTCGTGGTGATGCCCAGCTTCTGTAACTGCGCCGCGATCGCCAGCGACACGTCCTTGTCGAGAGGATAGCGCCCCGACGGAGTATCGAGTGTCAGCTGCAGCTTCGCCGGATCGACCCCCGCCTCCTTGAACAGGGCCAGCGCGCGCGGGGGATCGTGCTTGTAGCACTCGACCGGGGCGAAGTCGACGTTGGCCGGCGCCAGCGGGCCGCACATCTTCGTCGCGCGGCCCTTCAGCACCTGGGCGATGAGCTCGTCCACGTTGACGGCGTGGTTCAGCGCGCGGCGCACGCGCACGTCCTGCATCGGCCCCGGCTTGAGGTTCACCAGCGCGAGGTAGTTGATGCGCGAGGACACCGTCGCCCGGACCTTCGCCCGGCCGCTGCGCTCGACGGCCTCCACGGCGTGCGGCGGCACGTCCTTCATGATGTCGATCTCGCCGGAGAGCAGCGCGGCCATGCGGGCGCTGAACTCGGGGATGAACCGGAAGGTCACCCGGCTCACGTCGGCCGGGCCCTGCCAGTAGTCCGGGTTGCGCTCGAGCACCAGCCGCTCGTCGCGCCGCCACTCCACGAACTTGAACGGGCCGGTGCCGATCGGGTGCTCGGCCAGCTTCTGGGGACCGAGCTCCCGGAGCGCCTTGGCCGGCAGGACCAGGAAGTCGGTGAGCGAGGCGTGATCGAGCACGCTCGGGTACGGCTTGTCGGTCACCAGCCGCACCGTGTAGTCGTTGACGATCTGCACGTCCTTGAGCGGCTTCCAGTAGGCGGCCGTCGCGTAGTGGCTCTTGGTCGCGGGATCCAGCATGTAGTCGAACGTGGCCTTGACCGACTCCGCCGTGAACGGCTCGCCGTTGTGGAACTTGACGCCCTTGCGCAGGGCGAACTCCCAGGTGGTGTCGTTGATCACCTTCCACGACGTCGCCAGCATCGGCCTGGGTTTCAGCGTCTTCGGGTCGCGATCGAGCAGCCGGTCGTACATGTGCTCGAGCATGTTGTTGGTCGTCCAGTCCACGATCGTCACGCCCAGCATGGTCCGCGGCTCGGCGCCGAGGCCGATCACGACTTCCTTCGTGCGGGTGCGATCCTGGGCGGCGGCGGAGCCGACGGCCAGCAGCGCCAGCGCCAGCGCGAGAACGATCGAGGATCGACGCATGGAAGTCTCCTGGAGCTAGACGCGCAGTTTGGGGTCGAGCGTGTCGCGCAGCCAGTCGCCGAGCAGGTTGACGCCGAGCGCGGTGAGCGCCAGCGCGGCGCCAGGGAAGGCGGCTAGCCACCAGGCCACGTAGAGGAAATCGCGGCTCTCGCTGAGCATGCTGCCCCAGGCCGGCGTCGGCGGCTGGATGCCGAACCCGAGAAAGCTGATGGCGGCCTCGGCGACGATGAACTGCGAGAACTGCAGGCTGGCGACGACGATCAGCGAGGGCGCGACGTTGGGCAGCACGTGACGGAAGAGCAGCCGCCCGCGGCCGACGCCGAGCGCCGCCGCCGCGTGGACGAAATCGCGCTGCTTCACCGACAGCACCTCGCCGCGCACGACGCGAGCATACACGACCCATCCGGCCGCCGAAAGGCTGAGGATGATGTTGCGCAGCCCCAGTCCCACGATGGCGTTGATCGTCAGCGCCAGCAGGATGAACGGAAACGAGAGCTGCACGTCGGCCAGGCGCATGACGATCGTGGAGGGCCAGCGCTCGACGAAGCCGGCCAGCAGGCCGAGCAGGCCGCCAAGGACGGCGGTCACCAGCACGGTGCACACGCCGATGAATAGCGCCAGGCGGGCGCCGTAGAGGACACGGGCGAGGAGATCGCGCCCGAGCTGATCAGTCCCGAGCGGATGGCTTGGCGTGCCGGGCGGCGCCAGGCTCGCCACGAAATCCGCCCGCAGCGGATCGTGCCGCGTGAGCCAGGGGGCCGCCACCGCCGCCAGCAGCACGGCGAGCGTCAGCGTGAGCCCCAGCCATTTTTTCAGGAGCGCACCCGCACGCGCGGATCGAGCCAGCCGTAGGCCAGGTCGACGGCGAGGTTCATCAGCGTGTAGACGATCGAGGTGAAGGAGACGGCGGCCATCACCACGGGGAAGTCGCGGTTGAGCAGCGCCTGCACGGTGAGCCGGCCGAGCCCGGGCCACGCGAAGATCGTCTCGGTGATGACGGCGCCGCCCAGGAGCTGGCCGGCCTCGAGCCCCGCCAGCGTCACGATCGGGATCGCCGAGTTGCGCAGCGTGTGCTTGACGATGACCCGGCCCTCGCCCAGGCCCTTGGCGCGCGCCGTCGTGATGTACTCCTCGCCGAGGACGTCGAGCACGGCCGAGCGCGTGAGTCGCGC
>VBPC01000275.1:0-34372 GCA_005887895.1 Candidatus Rokuibacteriota bacterium | reverse complement strand
ATGAGGCCGAGCCAGAAGCCCGGGATCGCCTGACCGAGCACCATCGCGACCGTGCCGACGTGGTCCACCAGCGTGTCGCGCCGCACGGCGGTCACCAGGCCCAGCGGGATCGCGATCAGCAGCGTGAGCGCGATCGACGTCCCCGCCAGCAGCAGGGTGGCCGGCAGCCGCTCGAGCACGAGGCCGAGCGCGTCGCGCCGATACCGCAGCGACTCGCCGAAGTCGCCGTGCAGCGCGCCGGCCATGAAGCGCGCATACTGCACGGCCAGCGGATCGTTGAAGCCCAGGCGCTGGCGGAACTCGTTCACGTCCTTGGCCTGGATGTCCATCGGCAGGAAGAGCAGGACGGGGTCGCCGCCGAGTCGCACCATGCCGAAGACGGCGCTGAGCGAGAGGAGGACGACGAGCGCGGACTGCGCCAGGCGGGCGGCGACATAGCGGCGCATGAGGGCCGCTATTATGGCAGGCGGCGCCCGCGCACTGTCAGGCTAGAGGCGCCTCGGGTTGACGAGGGCCGTCACGGCTCCGCCGGGGCGGCCCAAGCGTCGGGGGGTTGGGGGGCCATCTCGGGGCCCCCATTAGCAACTCGTCCAGTAGCCCTCCATCCACAGCGGCTGATAGTAGCCGCCGTCGTACCAGCCGGGCTCGTAGTGGGCGGCGATCCAATACCCGTCGGGTGACCAGATGCCGGGCACCCACGTGCTGTACGAGTAGGATTGCGGCACCCACTGATAGCTCCAGTAGCCGGACTGCCAGCAGCGCCCCGGAGAGACGAAGACGACCTGGGGAACGATCACGATCGTCCGCTCCGGATGTCGCCGGTCGTCGTGGTTCGCGGGACGCGGTGTCACCGCCGGACGGTCCCTGGAGATGGGGAAGGCGGCGCGGACGTCGGCGGCGCGAGCGGCCGGTGGCACGGCGGCGATCACCGCGATGAGGGCAAGTGCCGGAGCGAATCGCATCCCCGTCCTCCTGGGTGAGACGTACCGACGGGGCGTTGGACGCGCCCGGGCTTGCCGCTATTCGCGACGGGTCGCGCCCCGACGCGCGACCGTCACCAGCCGGCCGCTTCCTCCAGCGTGCGGCGATACCAGGGCGCGTCGGGGAACGTGATGGGACGCACGGCCGGGAGCGTCACCCCCGCGCGCCGGTACGCCTCGAGGAAGGCGCGCGCGGTGTCGGCGTTGCCGATGCCGCCGAGGGCGAGCGCCAGCGCCTCGGGAACGGCGCCGTCGCGATCGTAGGCACGGAGCGCCTCGCCGAGACCGCTGGCCTCCATCATCGCGCGGTAGAACGGCAGCGTCACGTAGCGCACCAGCTCGGTGCGGAACGACGCCAGCGCGCCCGCGCGATCGTCGGTCACCGCCAGCGGCACCGCGGCGACGATCTCGAAGCCCTCCAGCGTCTTGCCGGCGCGCCGCCGTCCACGCTCGAGGGCCGGCCGCGCCACGTCGCGCACGTAGTCCGGCGAGGTGAGCCACAGGATGACGCCGTCGGCGATCTCGCCGGCCAGCTCGCACATCTTCGGGCCGAGCGCGGCGAGATGGATCGGCGGCGCCGGCGGCCGCGTCGGCAGCGCCAGGCTCCACTGCACGCGGTAGTACTTGCCGCTGAAGTCCACGCCGGCGCCGAGCGCGCCGCGCAGGACGGCGACGTACTCGCGCATGACGGCCAGCGGCTCGACGACCGCGAGGCCGAGCATGGTCTCCATGGAGGCGCGGTGGCTGACGCCGATGCCGAGCCGGAAGCGGCCGCCGCTGAGCTCCGACAGCGTGAGCGCCGCCTGGGCCATGGCCACCGGGTGGCGCGGGTAGATCGGCACCACGCCGTTGCCGAGGCCGAGCCGCGTGGTGGCGGCGCCGTAAGCGGCCAGCACGAGGAAGGAGTCGCGGCCGAGCCCGTGCGTCACCCACACGCTCTCGTAGTGCAGCGTCTCGGCGCGGCGGACGAGCTCCACCGCCGCCTTCAGATCTCCGCCCGGCGAGATGAACGCGCTGAGGCGCACTAGGTCCTCCGGATGCTCACTTCCATGGCGTCGTCGTCGAACTCGTGCTCGCGCGACTGCCAGGGACCGCTCGGGTCGCGCACGTACTCGAGGTAGTTGCTCACGTCGCGGCGGAAGACGCCGGTGTTGTCGGCGACGACGACGGCGTCGGCGGTGAGCTTGGGCTCGAGCTGGCGCAGGTAGTCGAGGTAGTCCTCCTTGCGCGCGTCGATGAAGACGAAGTCGAAGCGCCCGGACAGGAGCGGAATCGCGCGGAGCGCGTCGCCCACCACCACCCGCACGCGGCCGCCGAGGCCGGCCTCCGTCACGTTGGCCTTGACGAACTTGGCGAGGTAGTCGTTGGCCTCGAGGCACGTCAGGCGGCCGCCGGCCGGCAGCGCGCCGGCGATGAGGATGGCGGAGTAGCCGAGCAGCGAGCCGATCTCCAGGGCGCGCGTGGGCCGGTGACGGTCGATCAGGCGGCGGATCACGCGGCCCTTGGCCCGCCCCACGTTGGGGATGTGCCAGAGCCCGGTCGCCCGATCCATCGTGGCCAGCATCCGCTGTGCCTTCTTGGTCATGGGTAGCGACGGCGCTTACACGGGTCGAGGCGTGGGTGGCCTGTTATAGAAGAGGGTGGCTCCGACAGGTGCGGTCGACCGTTCGGCCCACGCGGCTCCGACACGTTCGTCAACCAGCCTGCAGGCGACTCGCCACCGTATCCGGCACCGGGTAGCGGCGCGTGGACGGCCCGGCCTTCATGACCTGGCCCGGTAAGGCACGGCCGATGATCTGCTCGACGCGCCGGGAAACGGCGATGAGCTTCGTGAGATCGATGCCGGTCTGCACGCCCATCGCGTGCAGGCAGTGCACGAGATCCTCGCTGCAGACGTTGCCGGAGGCGCCGGGCGCGAACGGGCAGCCGCCCAGGCCTCCGATCGAGGCGTCGAAGTTCGTCACGCCGCAGGCCAGGGCGGTGAGGATGTTGGGGATCGCCATCGCCCGCGTGTCGTGCGTGTGGAGCGTCCACTCGATCCCGGGAAAGCGCGGAAGGAGTCGCTCGAGCACGTCGCTCACCTGCCGCGGATTCGCCATGCCGGTCGTGTCGGCCAGGCCGATGCCGCGAGCGCCGAGATCGACCAGCCGCGCCACCACGCTCTCGAGCTGGGCGACCGGCACCTCGCCCTCGAACGGACAGCCGAACGACGTGGACACGCCGCACTGCACGGGCACCCCGGCGCGACCGGCGATCTGCGCCACCGCGCGCAGCTTCTCGATCGACTCGGCGATCGTCATGTTGACGTTGGCCAGGTTGTGGCTCTCGCTGGCCGACACGACCGTGTGGATCGCGTCGACGCCGGCGTCGACGGCCCGCGCGGCGCCCTTGTCGTTGGGCACCAGCGCGGCGTAGCGCGTGCCCGGCCGCCGGCGGATGGCGGCCATGACCGCCTCGGCGTCGCGCAGCTGCGGGACCGCCTTCGGATGGACGAACGAGGTCACCTCGATGCGGGGGACCCCGGCCTCGCTCAGCCGGTCGACGACCTCCACCTTCTGCTCGGTCGGGATGAACTCCGGCTCGATCTGGAACCCGTCGCGGGTCCCCACCTCACAGATCGTGACATGGTCGGGCAACCGCATGATAATCCTCCCTGGCGGGCTCACTCTAGCACGGCGGCCGGAACCCTTCGCCGACGGCGGGCCATCTCAACCACACGGAGGCCATACACACGACATGACTCCCAACATCGGGCTCCGCGACGCCGAGCGGCAGGGCGTGATCGCGATCCTCAATACGCTCCTGGCCGACGAGTACCTGCTCTACACCAAGACCCGCAACTACCATTGGAACGTCACCGGGCTGCAGTTCAACGATCTCCACAAGTTCTTCGAGGCGCAGTACGAGGCCCTCGACGACATCGTCGACGAGGTGGCCGAGCGGGTGCGCGCTCTGGGCGGCCGGGCCGCCGGCACCCTCGAGGAGTTCCGCAAGAGCGCGCGGCTCGGCGAGGAGCCGGGCGTGGTGCCCGCCGCCCGCGAGATGCTGGCCGGGCTGCTGGCCGATCACGAGGCGCTGGCGCGCACGCTGCGCGCCGACGTCGACACCGTGAGCGACAAGCTCAGGGACGTGGGGACGGCCGACTTCCTGACCGGCCTGCTCGAGCAACACGAAAAATCGGCCTGGATGCTGAGGGCGTTCCTCGGCTGACGCGGCCGGCAGCGCGATGCAGTGCCCCAACTGCTCGACGGAGCTCCCCGACTCCGCCAAGTTCTGCCTGGAGTGTGGGCGTGACCTGCGCGGCCGCAGCGAGTTTGCCTCGCCGGTCGCCTACACACCCAAGCACCTGGCCGAGCGCATCCTCACCTCGCGCGCGGCGCTGGAGGGCGAGCGCAAGCAGGTGACGGTGCTCTTCTGCGACCTCGCCAACTCCACCCCCCTGGCGGAGCGGGTGGGGCCGGAGCGCATGCACGCGCTCCTCAACGGCTTCTTCGAGCTGGCGCTGGCCGAGGTGCATCGCTACGAGGGCACGATCAACCAGTTCCTCGGCGACGGCTTCATGGCGCTGTTCGGCGCGCCGCTGGCCCACGAGGACGACGCCCGCCGCGCGGCCGTGGCCGCCTTCAAGATCCGCCGTGCGCTGAAGGATCGCAGCTCGTACGCCGGCCTCGGGCCGGGCGCCGAGCTGGCCGTGCGCATGGGACTCAACACGGGCCTCGTCGTGGTCGGCTCCATCGGCGACAACCTGCGCATGGACTACACCGCCGTCGGCGACACGACCAACGTCGCCGCCCGGCTGCAGCAGGCCGCCGCGCCCGGCGAGATCCTGATCTCCGAGGCCACCGCGCGTCTGGTGCGGGGCGAGTTGCGGCTGCTGCCGGCCGGTGCGCTCACCGTCAAGGGCAAGAGCGATCCGGTCACCGCCTACAAGGTCGTCGGCGTGGCGCCGCGGCAGTCGGCCTTCGAGCACGCCGCCGAGCGCGCGTTCGGGCGCTTCGTGGGGCGCGAGAGCGAGCTGCGCCGGCTCGGCGAGCTGCTGGCCGAGGCGCAGTCCGGGGGCGGCCGCCTGGTGAGCGTCATCGGCGACGCCGGCAGCGGCAAGTCGCGGCTGCTCTACGAGTTCCGGCGCTCGCTCGGCGGCGTCGAGGTGACGACGCTGGAGGCGCGCTGCCGCTCGTACGGCACGGCGATTCCCTACCTGCCGATCCTCGATCTCGTGCGCGGCCAGTGCGGCATCGAGGAGCGCGACCCGCCGGACACGGTGGCGGCCAAGACGCGCACGACGCTGCAGGCGCTGGGGCTGGACGCCGAGGAGCGCGCGCCGCTGCTGCTGCAGCTGCTCGGCATCAAGGACGGCCTCGCCGCGCTCGACGACGCGCCGCTGGAGAGCGTGCGCGAGCGCACGCTGGACACGCTGCGTCTCATGCTGCTCGAGGCCAGCCGCCGGCGGCCGCTGCTGATCGTCGTCGAGGACCTGCACTGGGTCGACGCGGCGTCCGACCAGTACCTCACGCGGCTCGTCGACGACCTGGAGGACGCGCCGGTGCTGCTGATCGCCACCCACCGGCCGGACTGGCGGCCGCGCTGGGGCACACCGGAGTGCGTGACGTCCATCGTGCTGCCGCCGCTGAGCGAGGACGAGAGCCTCACGCTGGTGGGCGACGTCGTCGCCCGCACGCAGCTGCCGGAGTCGCTCGTGCGCGCCATCCTCGACCGGGCCGACGGCAACCCGCTCTTCCTCGAGGAACTGGCGCGTGCGGTGGCCGAGCAGGGGGACCTGGCGCAGGCGCCGAGCGTCCCCGACTCGCTGCGAGCGGTGCTCTCCGCGCGTATCGACCGGCTGCCCGACGCCCAGAAGCGTCTCCTGCAGACGGCGGCCGTGCTCGGGCGCGAGTTCGCGCGCCCGTTGCTGGAGTCGATCTGGGACGGCCCCGGCTCGGTGGCCGCCCACCTGGCCGAGCTCACGCGGCTGGACTTCGTTCACGAGCTGGCTGGCGGCGCCGAGCCCGTCTACGCGTTCAACCACGCGCTCATCCAGGAGGTCGCCTACGACAGCCTCCTCAGCGCGCCGCGCCAGACGCTGCACGAGGCGGCCGCCCGCGCGCTCGAGGCAGAGTCCGCCGGCGTCGAGCGCGCCTGGGAGCGGCTGGCCTACCACTGGACGCGCACCACGCGCGCCGACAAGGCCGTGGAGGCGTTGCGCCGCGTGGCCGCGCGGGCGATGGCGGCCTATGCCAACGCCGAGGCGGTGGCCGCCCTGCGAGAAGCCGAGGAGCACGCCGCCCGGCTGGGCGACGCCGGCGAGCGGCTGACGCTCGAGCTCGCGCTCGAGCGCGCCCAGGCCCAGTTCCTGCTCGGCCAGCTCACCGAGGTCGCCGAGGACCTGGACGCGCGCGAGGCGGCCTACGAGCGTCACGGCGACGCCTCGCTGATCGCGCAGCTGCACTTCCGTCTGGCCGCCGTGCGCGGCATGCTCGGCGAGACGGCGCAGGCCATCGCCCACGGCGAGCGGTCGCTGGCCGAGGCCGAGCGCAGCGGCGATTCGGTCACCGCCGGCCGCGCCCACTACACGCTCACGCGCGAGTCGTTCTGGTCGGGCGACTTCCGTCGCGGTGTCGAGCACGGCCGCCAGGCCATCCTGCTGCTGGACAAGAGCGGCGACCGCTGGTGGCTGGGGATGACCCACTGGATGCGCGCGCTCAACTACCTCGAGCTTGGCCGCTTCGACGACGCGCTCGACTCGGCGGCCTGGGTGGGGAGCATCGCTGATCGGCTCGGCGACGCGCGGCTGGCCAGCTACTCGGCATGGGCCGGCGGCTGGGCCCGCGCCCTGCGCGGCGACTGGACGACGGCCGTCGAGGCCTGCCGCCGCGCCCTCGCGCTCGCGCCCGACGAGATGAGCCGCGCGCTGGCCGAGAGCGTGCTGGGCATCGCGTACGTCGAGAAGGGCGACGCCGACGCCGCGCTGCCGTCGCTCGAGAGCGGGACGGCGACGTGGGCCCGCATGCATTTCCCGCAGTTCGAGGGCTGGCTCACGTTCTACCAGGCCCAGGCGCGGCTGCTGCGAGGCGAGCGCGAGCAGGCGACCGCGCTGGTGATACGCGGCCTGGAGGTCGTGCGCGGCGTTCGCTTCGCGCCCGCGCAGGTGACGGCGCGCGCCGTCAAGGCGGCGCTGGCCGTCGAGCGCGGCGACGTCGCCGAGGCCGAGCGCCTGCTGGCCGACGCGCTCGCACTCAGCGAGGAAGCCGGCGCGCGCTACGCCGAGGGCCGCGTGCACCTCGCGCTGGCCGAAGTCGTGGGGCGGCGGGGCGAGCGCGAGAGCGTGGCGCGCCACCTCGCCGCCGCGTACGCGCGCTTCCGCGAGGTCGGCGCTCCGGCCTGGGCGGACCGCACCGCGGAGGTCGCCCGCTCGGCCGGCGTCGCTCTGGCCACGGAGTCCTGACTCGGTCGGACCCGCTCAGCGGCGCCGCCGACCGAACATTCCCAGGCCGCGCAGGGTCATGACGATCTCGCCGTGCTGGTTCAGGACCTCGGTGAAGGTGCGCAGCACGCCGCGGTCGGGCTTGCTGCGCGAGGGACGTGTCCCACAGCAGCCGCATCATGATCGCCACGGTCAGCCAGCCGCTGGCGATCAGCCCGCCGTAGATCGTTCCCTTCGCGGCCGCCTCGTCGAGGTGGAACGGCTGCGGGTCGTACTCGCGGGCGAAGGCGAGCATCTCCTCGTGGGTCACCGTGCGGGGCGCGGACTCGCGCACGTCGCCGACCGGAAAGTCCTCGAAGTAGAGCGGCATGAGGAGCGGGCTCAGTAGGAGCGGGGCATCCCCAGCACGTGCTCGCCGAGGTAGGCCAGCACGAGGTTGTTGTTGACGGGGGCCGTCTTGTAGAGCCGGCACTCGCGGAATTTGCGCTCGACGTCGTACTCCTCGGCGTAGCCGTAGCCGCCGTGGCAGTCGATGCAGGCGTTGCCGGCCTCCCAGGCCGCGTCGGCGGCCAGCAGCTTGGCCATGTTGGCCTCGGCGCCGCACGGCTCGCCGGCGTCGAACAGCGCGGCGGCCTTGTCGCGCATCAGCGCGGCGGCCTCGACGTTGGCGTAGGCGCGCGCGATGGGGAACTGCACGCCCTGGTTCATCCCGATCGGCTTGCCGAAGATCACCCGCTGGCTCCCGTAGGCCACCGCCTTGTCGGTGAACCAGCGCCCGTCGCCGATCGATTCCGAGGCGACGAGGATCCGCTCGGCATTCATGCCGGAGAGGATGTACTGGAAGCCCTGGCCTTCCGCGCCGATCAGGCTGGCGGCGGGAATCTCCATATCGTCGAAGAACAGCGCGTTGGTCGAGTGATTCATCATCATGCGCAGCGGCCGGATCTCGAGGCCCTTGAGGTTGCGGATGTCGATCAGGAAGACGCTGAGGCCGTCGGTGCGGCGCTTCACCTGCTCGGCCGGCGTGGTGCGGGCCAGCAGCAGCATGAGGTCCGACTGCAGCGCGCGCGAGATGAACATCTTCCGTCCATTGACCACGTACGCGTCGCCCTTCCGCACCGCGGTGGTCTTCAACTGGGTGGTGTCCGAGCCGGCGTCGGGCTCGGTCACGCCGAAGGCCTGCAGCCGCAGGTCGCCGCTGGCGATCTTCGGCAGGTACTGCTGCTTCTGCGCCTCGCTGCCGTGGCGCAGCACGGTGCCCATGATGTACATCTGCGCGTGACAGGCCGAGGCGCTGCCGCCGTTGGCGTGGATCGTCTCCAGGATCAGGCCGCCCTCGCGCAGGCCGAGGCCGGCGCCGCCGTACTCGTGCGGGATCAGGCAGGCGAGGTAGCCGGTCCGCGTCAGCTCGTTGACGAACGCCTCGGGATACTCGCGCTTGGCGTCCAGCTCGCGCCAGTACTCGCCCGGATAGCGCTTGCAGATCTCGGCCACGCCGGCCTTGAGCGCGCGCTGCTCGTCGGTGAGAGCCAGGGAAATCGCCGCCATGGGGTCCTCTCGTCAGTGGCCCTTGAACTCGGGCCGGCGCTTCTCGTTGAACGCGCGCACACCCTCCAGCCGGTCCTCGGTCACCACGGTCGCATTGTAGGCTTCGATGGCCAGGATCATGGCCGTCTCGAGGTCGGTCTCGCTGCCGTAGGCGATCGCCTTCTTGGCCTGGCGCACGGCGATCGGGCCGTTGCGGGCGATCGTGGCCGCGATCTCGCCGGCCTTGGCCTTCGCGTGGCCGGCAGGCACGAGGTGGTTGACGAGACCGGCCGCCCTGGCTTCCTCGGCTTTCATCCGACGGCCCGTGAAGATCAGCTCCTTGGCGAGCGGGGCGCCGAGGATCCTCGGCAGCAGCTGCGTGCCTCCGATGCCGGGAAAGATGCCGAGCGTCGTCTCCGGCACTCCGAAGACCGCCGTCTCGCTCGCCACGATGAAGTCGGACAGGATGGCCAGCTCGCAGCCGCCGGCGAGTGCCCAGCCCTCGACGGCCGCGATGACCGGCACCGGGCAGCGCAGCAGCCGCAGCGCGCCCTGCTCGAAGATCACGTGCTGCGCCCGCCACTGCTCGTCGGTCATCCCGTTGCGCTCCTTCAGATCCCCGCCGGCGCAGAACGCCTTGTCACCGGCGCCGGTGAAGACCACGGCGCGGACGTCGGCGTCGGCCGCCAGCGCCGTGAAGCAGGCGAGCAGATCGTGCCCCATCGCGGTGTTCATGGCGTTGTGCTGCTCCGGACGGTTGAGCGTGACGGTGACGACGTGGCGATCGTCCGAGCGCTCGAGGAGGAGGTGGCGATACTCAGGCATTGTTGTATGGCGGAATCGCGGTCATTGGACCAGGCCCTGGGACTTGAGGGTGCGGACGTCGTCGAGGGTGTAGCCGAGCCAGGTGAGGACGTCGGCGCTGTGCTCGCCGAGCAGCGGCGGGACGCGACGCACGCCCGGGCGCCGGCCGTCCCACTGGATCGGCAGGCCGATCGAGCGGTAGTCGGGCAGCCGGGGATGATCGGCGCCGACCAGCATGCCGCTCGCCTGCGTCTGCGGCTCGTGCACGACCTGATCGACGGTGAGGATCGGCGCGCTCGGCACGCCGGCCGCCCGGAGCCGTTCCAGCAGGTCGGCCGTCTTGTGCGCGCGCGTGTGGGCGGCGAGGGCCTCGACCAGCGCGGCACGATGGGTGACGCGCCCTGGATTATCGGCGAAGCGTGGATCGCGCGTCAGCTCGGGCGCGTCCAGCGCCGCCGCCAGCCGTGCGAACAGCGCGTCGGAGGCGGCGCCGATCATCGCGTAGCCGTCGGCGGTGGGGAACGCCTGGTAGGGCGCGATCATCGCGGTGCCCGAGCCCTGGGGCTGCGGCACCTCGCCGCCGCCGAGATAGCCCATTGCGTGATACGAGACCCACATCAGCGTCGTCTCGAACAGCGCCGTGGTCACCTCGACCCCGCGACCGGTGGCCTCGCGCTGGCGTAGCCCCGCCAGGATGCCGAGCGCCGCCCACATGCCGGTGCCCATGTCGACGATCGACGTCCCGACCCGGGCCGGCTCGGCGCCCGGATGGCCGTTGACCGACATGAGGCCGCCGTAGGCCTGCATGAGCGGATCGTAGCCCGGCAGCGCCGCCAGCGGCCCGCGCGTGCCATAGGCCGTGATCGAGCAGTAGACGAGACGCGGGTTGAGCGCGCGCGCGGCCGGGGCGTCGAGCCCCAGCTCGGCGATGGCGCCGGCCCGCAGGCTCTGGACGAAGACGTCGGCGCGGGCGACGAGACGGCGCAGCACCTCGAGACCACCCTCGCGCTTGAGATCGAGACCCAGGCTGCGCTTGTTGCGGTTGAACGCCATGAACGAGGCGCTCTCGGCGCCCCACCAGGGCGGCGCCCACGCGCGCGCGTCGTCCCCGCGCCCCGGGCGCTCGACCTTGACGACGTCGGCGCCCATGTCGCCGAGAATCTGCGTGCAGAACGGTCCGGCGACGTTCTGCGTGAGGTCGACGACCACGAGTCCGTCGAGGGGCAGCGCCACGGGTGGAGTCTACCACCGGGCCCCGGGCTGGCCTTGACGCGACCCCGTCTCATCGGTGAGTCTGCACGCGCGATGACAACGCTCCTCGAGCTGGCGCGGGCCACCACGACCTCGCTCCGCCTCGCCGACGTCCTGGCCGCGGCGGCCGCGGCCGCCGCCGAGCGCGTGCCCGACGGCTTCGCCCTGATCTGGCTCCTGACCGGCGACCGTCTCGTGCTGCGGGGCGCCGCCGGCGCGCTGACCCATGCGCACGGCGGCCTGCGGACCGACTTCGCGATCGGCGAGGGACTGGTCGGCCAGGTGGCGGTGGCGCGCGCGCTGTCGTTCGTCGACGAGCCGGCCGCCGATCCGCGCACGCGCGCCCCGGAGTTCCTGCGCCGCGAGGGGGTGCGCGCGTTCGTCGGGGTCCCGCTGGCGGCGCGCCACGGACTGGCGGGTGTGCTCGGTGTCTTCAGTCGCCGGCCGGGCCGTCCGGACCCCGACACGCTGGAGGCGCTCGGCGCGCTGGCCGCGCCGACCGCGCTGGCGGTGGAGAGCGCGCGGCTGTTCGCCGACAGCGAGCGCCGCCGGCGCACCGCCGAGGCGCTGGCCTCGGTGAGCCAGGCGCTCACCCATCCGCTCGATCCCGGCGAGGTCGCGCATCTCATCGCCGACAACGTCATCGGCCTGCTCGGCGCCCGCGACGTCGTCGTCTACCGGCTGGAGCCGGCCACCGGCGACCTCGTCTCGATGGCGTTCGCCGGCGAGGGCGCCGCGGGATTCTCCCACCCGATGGTGGTGCCGGCCGGCGTCGGCGGGTCGGGTCTTGCCGTGGCGCAGCGCGCGCCGCTGATCACGACCGACATGCTGAACGATCCGCGCCTGCGCTACCCGTCGGCCATGCGGGCCGGTCTCGCGCGGGCCGGGTACCGAGCGGGCATGGCCGTTCCGCTGCTGATCGGCGGCGAGCCGATCGGCGCGCTCGCCGTCGCCGCCGGCCGGGGTCGCGTGTTCGACGGCGACGCCCGGCGGCTGCTGGAGGCGTTCGCCGACCAGGCGGCGGTCGCGCTGCACAACGCCCGGCTCTTCGCCGCCGAGCGCGCCGCCCGGGCCGGGGCCGAAGCCGCCGAGCACCGCCTGCGCGACCTGCTGCGGAGCGTGGATGCGGTCGTGACGGAAATCGACGTCCCCACCCGCCCACGTGCATCCCGACGATCGGGAGCGCGTGCTGGCCTTCAGCGCTGCCGAGATCGCCGCCGGCCGCGACTACGTCCACGAGTACCGCATGCTGAGCGCCGACGGGCGCGTGGTCTGGCTGCGCGACAGCGTCACCCTCGAGGGCCCCCGGCTGCGCAGCCTCAAGGTCGACATCACCTCCCGCAAGCAGGCCGAGGCGGCGCTGCAGGCCAGCGAGCAGCAGTACCGCACGCTCCTCAACAACATCCCCGACGTGGCGTGGCTGATCGACCGCGAGGGCAACACGCTGTTCGTCAGCCCGCACGTCGAGCGGGTGAGCGGCTACACCGAGGCCGAGGTCCGTCGGGCCGGCGCCAACGGCTGGTTCGCGCGCGTGCATCCCGACGACCGGCCGCTGGTGCGCAAGTGCTTTGCCGCGCTCTTCGAGGGCGGCGGCACGTTCGATCTCGAGTACCGCGCGCAGCACCGGGACGGCCGCTGGATCTGGCTGCACGACCGCGCCGTCACCACCTACGAGCAGCACGGCGTCCGCTACGCCTATGGCCTCTACTCCGACATCACCGATCGCAAGCACGGCGAGCAGATCCGCGCGCTGCTGCTGAACCAGGTGATCACCGTGCAGGAGGAGGAGCGCCGCCGGATCGCGCGCGAGCTGCACGACGAGACCGCCCAGTCGCTGGCCTCGCTGCTGCTCGGCCTGAGCGGGCTGCAGGACGCGCGCACGCTCAAGGGCGCGCGAGCCCACGCGCGCGACCTGCACCAGGTCGCCACCCACGCGCTGGCCGAGGTGCGGCGCCTGGCCTGGGGCCTGCGGCCGAGCGTGCTGGACGACCTCGGCCTGGCCGCCGCGCTCACGCGTTACGCGAGCGACTTCGGGCGCACGCGCGGCATCGCCGTGGCGGTGGACACCGGCGGCCTCGGCGAGGGACGGCTGACGCCGGCGATCGAGACGGCGCTGTACCGGATCATGCAGGAGGCGCTCTCGAACGTCGCCCGTCACGCCGCCGCCCACCGGGTGAGCGTGCAGGTCAATCGTGTCGGCGGCGTCGTCTCGATGGTGATCGAGGACGACGGCCGCGGCTTCGCCCCCGACCGCGTGCCGCCGCCGGCCACGACCGCGCGCGGGCTCGGCATTCACACCATGCGCGAGCGCGCCCTCGTGCTGAGCGGGACGTTCGCGGTCGACTCGGCGCCAGGCCGGGGCACGCGTGTCATCGTCGACATCCCGCTCGCCGGAGCCCCACGGTGACGAAGATCCGCGTGCTCCTGGCCGACGACCACGCGATCCTGAGAGCCGGTCTCCGCATGCTGCTGGCCGCCCAGCCCGACATGACGGTCGTCGCCGAGGCCGCCGACGGCGAGGAAGCCGTGCGCCGGGCGCTGGCGACGCGTCCCGACGTGGCCGTCATCGATCTCACGATGCCCGGCCTGAGCGGTGTCGAGACGCTCGGACGGCTGCGCCGCGAGGTGCCGGCCACGCGCCTGCTCGTGCTGACGATGCACGACGATCCCGGCTACGCGCGGGTGGCGCTGGCGGCCGGGGCCTCCGGCCACGTCGTCAAGGACGCGGAGAGCGCCGAGCTGCTGACCGCGATCCGGACCGTGCACCGCGGGCGGACGTTCGTCCGGGTCGGCGTCGGCGCCCCCGCCGCGCCGCCCCCGGCGAGCGCAGCGCCACCGCTCAGTCCACGCGAGCGCCAGGTGCTCGGTCTCCTGGTCCACGGCCACACCAACCGCGAGGTCGCCGACCGCCTCTCCCTCAGCGTCAAGACCGTGGAGACGCACCGCGCGCGCCTGAGCGAGAAGCTGGGCCTGCGCAGCCGCGCGGACCTCGTCCGCTTCGCGATCGAGCTCGGCCTGCTCCAGCGCTGACGCCGGCCCGCGGCGCCGTCGGGATTTCCCCGATAGGAGGACGGAGATCCGCGCGATCCTCGCCGATTTCCTCGGCCTCTACGGCTTCACCGTGGCCGAGGCCACCGACGGAATCCAGCTGCTCGCGCAGGTGGAGCGCTCGCGGCCGGTCGCGGTCATCGTCGACGTCAACATGCCCCGCCTGGACGGGCTCGCGGCCATCCGGCGGCTTCGGGCCGCCCATCCCTCGCTGCGGATCATCGTCATGACGGGCTCGGCCGACGACGCGCGGGATGGCGCGCTGGCCGCCGGCGCCAGCGCCGTGCTCGCCAAGCCGCTGCCGCTGGCCGACCTCCTGCCGGCGCTGGGCCTCGCGCCGGCCCCGGAGCCGTCGGCGGACCGGCCCGCCGCCGCCGCGGGGCCGGCGCCCGACGCCGCGCGCGTCCGCGGCCAGGTCGTGGTCGTCGACGACGACCCGGAGGTGCGCGCGGTGCTCGTCGAGATGCTGGAGAGGCAAGGCCACAGCGTCATCGCCGTCGGCAGCGCCGCCGATGCCGTGCGCATCCTGGCCGAGCACCGGCCGGACGTCATGCTGCTCGACATCTACATGCCGGGACTGACGGGTGTCGACGCGTTGCCGGTCCTCAAGCGAGTGGCGCCGGAGATGCGCGTCATCATGGTGAGCGGCAGCAGCGACGAGAAGGCGGCGCGGCGGACGCTTGCCTTGGGCGCCTTCGATTACATCGTCAAGCCGGTGGACATGAGCCGGCTGACGCACCTCGTGGAGACGGCCCTCCTGCTGAAGCCTACCTAGATCGGGGCCCCGGAAGAATCCCAAGCGGGTTGACGAGCGCTGTCACGGCTCGATGGGGGCCCGACAGCGAGTTGACGAGGGCCGTCACGGCTCCGCCGGGGCGGCCCGAGCGACTGGGGGGTCTGGGGGGCCATGTCGGGGCCCCCACAGCGAGTTAACAAGGGCCGTCACGGCTCCGGCGGGGCGGCCCGAGCGACTGGGGGTCTGGGGGCCATGCCGGGGCCCCCAGCTCTAACGATCCAGGATGTCGTGGACGACGCGGCGGATTTGCTTGATATCGAACGGCTTGGTGAGGTGGGCGAGCTTGGTGCGCTCGAGGAACGCCGCCGTCTCGCGACCGAGGATGTCGCCGGTCAGGAACACGAGGCGCTCCACCAGCTCGGGGCGGCGCTGGGCGAGCTCGCGGTGCAAACCGGGCCCGTCGAGCTTCGGCATCCGCACGTCGGTCAGGATCACGTCGAAGTCGGTGGCCTCGATCAGCGCGAGGGCATCGAGACCGTTGGCGGCGATCTGGACCTCGTGGCCTTCGGCCCGCAGCGCCGCGGCCAGCACGCCCGCCAGCTCGACGTCGTCGTCGACGACCAGCACGCGCCCCTGACGCGGCGGCCCCGCCACCGGCGCCGCCAGCGCCGTTTTCGTTTCCTCCGGCCGCCCGAGCGGCAGCTCGACGATGAAGAGGCCGCCGCCGCCGGGCGCGGTCTCCACGCGGATCGTGCCACCGTGGGCGGCGACGATGTCGTGGCAGAGCGCCAGGCCGAGCCCGGTGCCTTCCTCCGGTGACTTCGTGGTGAAGAACGGGCGGAAGACGTAGCCGCGCAGCTCCGGCGCGACGCCGGGGCCCGAGTCGGCCACCTCCAGGACGACCCGGCCGTGCTCGGCGTCGTGACGCGTGGTGAGCGACAGTCGCCGCGGCGGTGGTGTCGTGCGCAGCGCATGACGGGCGTTGGTGACGAGGTTGAGCACGACCTGGTGCAGCTGGTGCGGATCGGCCCACACCGGCGGCAGGTCGCGCGCGAGCGACAGGTCGACGCTGATCTCGTCGACCTCGAGCTGATAGGCCACCAGCGCCACCGTCTCCTTCGCGATCCGATCGAGCGCGATCTCCTCGCGCGTGGCCGGATACTGCCGCACCAGCGCCAGGAAGTTGCGGATCGTCAGCGCGCAGCGCTCGGCCGCCTGCTCGAGCAGCTCGGCCCGGCGACGCACGCCGTCGTCCGCCGTCGCGTCGCGCAGCAACGTGGCGCCGGCGATGATCACCGTCAGCGGATTGTTCAGCTCGTGGGCGACGTCGGCCAGCAGCGTCGCCATCGATGCGAGCTTGTCGCGCTGGTGCAGCGTGTCGCGCTGGCGCTGGCGCTCCTGGTCCGTCCGCTTGCGCGCGCTGATGTCCTTCAGCGCCACCACCACGCCGATCGTGCGGCCGCCGTCGCGCTTCGGCGTGCACGTGTACTCGACCGCCACCGCGGTGCCGTCGGCCTTCACCAGCAGCGCGTCGCTGCTCTGCACGACGGCGCCGGCGGCCAGCGCCGCGCACAGCGGACAGCCGGTGCCGCCGCCCGTCGCCTCCCGCAGCACGCCGTGCAACGAGCGGCCGACGAGCTCGGCGGCGGACCCGCCGAGCAGCGCCGCCGCCACGCCGTTGAGGAACGTCACGCGCTCCTCGGCGTCGACGCCGAGGATGGCCTCGCCGACGGCCTCGAGGATGAGCTCGGTGCGACGCGTGAGCCGCTCGATGGCCGCCGCCATCTCGTCGAACGCCTGGCCGACCTGGCCGAGCTCACCGCCAGTGTCGGTCCAGCCGGTTCGCGTGCCGAAGTCGCCGGCCGCCAGCGCGCGTGTCGCCGCCACCAGGTGCTCGATGCGGCGACGCAGGAGCCGCTCGCTGCCGACCACGGCGGCGAGCAGCACGAGGATGCCGATCACCGCGATCCAGCCGACGCCGTCGGCGAACGCGCGACCGGCGGCCGTCGCCGGCGCCGGCAGACCGACGACGACCCAGGCGCCGTTGGCGGCGTGCGCGAAGCCGAGGGGCCGGGCGACGCTGCCGAGCGCGGCCATCTCGACGACGCCGCTGCCGCGCGCGGTCAGCGTCCGCATGAGTGCGTCGTCGGCGCGGCGGGCCTCGGCCACGGGGGCAGGATCGGGATGCCGGGCCAGCAGGAGGCCGTCGCGATCGATCAGCGCGATCACGGCGCCCGGCGGCAGGTCGGCGGCACCGGCCAGCTCGTGGAGCCAGGCGAGGTCGAGCACGGCGAAGACGACGGCGGTGAGCCGGCCGCGGCGGTCGAGCACCGGCGCCGCGACGTCGACGGCCGGCCGGCCGGTGGCGCGATCGCGATGATATTCGCCGACACCGAGCTGTCGCCACTCCGCCGCGCTGCGGAACCACGGGCGATCGGCGAGGCGCGCGCGTGCGATGGTCGGATCGGCGGCGCAGTACACCGTGCCGTCGGCGTGCGCGGCGCCGAGATCGAGATAGCGCGGCAAGCGCCGGCGCAGCTCGGCGACGAGCCCGGTGCAGCCGCCCGCGTCGGCGCCGCGCACCTCGGGGAAGCGGGCGAGCAGCTCCAGCGTGCGCTGGGCGTCGGCGACGGTCCGCTCGTGGGCGGCGGCGGCAATGCGAGCCAGCCGGAGGGCGTCCTGGCCGGTGGTGGTGACGAGCTGGCGGCGTTGCTGGTGGGCGAGGTCGAGGACCAGGACGAGGGCGGCCGTCAGGGCCAACGTGACAATCGTCAGGAAGTAGCCACGCACGCTGACGCCGCGCCACGCCATGCGAGCGCGCGGGACGCAAGAAATGCACCAAGGCCGTGCCGCCGGTGGGTGCGTCGGAACGACGTACCGCGTCTGACGAGCGCGGGACACGCTGGCCCCACGGCGCGTCCACGCGATGACGAGATGTCATACGGTGCGACAGCGTGACAGCGGGCCGTGTCGACGCGCCGGGGGGAAAACTTTTTCTACTGGGGCGGCGTCAGCGGCAGAACGAAGGCGACCGTCGAGCCCTCACCCTCGTGGCTCTCACCTCGTCCACCGACAGCTCCTGCTTGCCGGCCGCGGCGGCGCTCGCGCCCGGCCTTGGCCCGCGCGGCCGTGGCGAGATCGAGGTCGAGCGTGACTCGGCTCAGCGCAGCAGCTCGCGGACGAACGTCTTCGCGGCGGGCGTGCTCCAGTCACGCGGACCGACGACGCGCCCGACCAGGCGCCCGGCGCGGTCGACGATGTAGATGGTGGGCGGCCCCCACACGCCGTACAGGCGCCCGGTGACATCGCCGCTCTCGTCGAGCAGGACCGGGGCGACGTAGCCGCGCTCGCGAACCACGCGGCGCACGGTGTCGGGCGACTCGCGGAAATCGATCAGCAGCACCTCGAGGCCCTGCGCCTTGAACTCACGATAGAGCGCGTTGACGGGAGGCAACTCCTCCCGACAATCGGGTCACCAGGTCGCCCAGTAGAAGAGCAGGACGACCTTGCCCTTGAGGTCGGCCAGGCGCACGGGCGTGCCGTCGAGACCGGGCAGCGTGAAGGCCGGGGCCGCCTTGGGCGGATCGTAGCGCTCGATGTTCATCGCGGCGAAGTCGGGCGCGGCCGACGCCGCCAGTGGCAGCAGCAGCGCCAGGACGAGCCCGGGGATTGCTCGACGTCTCATTTGACTCCGGACTCCTTGACGGCCTTCAGCACCTCGTCGGGATCGAGCAGGTCGAGCGGGTTGGCCTGGACCTTCTCGTAGCGCACGACGCCGTCGCGATCGATGACGAAGTAGGCGCGCTTGGCATAGCGGTAGATCGGGCTGGCCTCGTTGGTCTCGAGGGCGCCGTACTGCGGCAGCATCTGGCGCCGGAAATCCGAGAGGAGCAGATGGTGGATGCCCTGCTGCTTGCTGAAGGCTTCCAGGGTGGCCGCGTGATCGGCGCTGACGCCCACGACCTGGGCGCCGGCGGCTTCGAACTGCGGCAGGGCCGCGTCGAAGCCGCGAATCTCCTTCGTTCAGGTGCCGGTGAACGCCTGGATGAACGTGTAGATGACGACCGGGCCCTTGGCCGTGAGCTCGCCGAGCTTGACCGGCTTGTTGCCGGGGCCCGGGAGCGTGAAGTCGGGCGCCTTCTGCCCGACCTCCAGCGCCGGGGCCGCCGCCGGCAGCGCGGCGGTCAGCGCAGCGGCCGTCAGGGCCGCGACGACGACGAGACGCAGTGCGCGCATGGGGTCTCCTTCCCCGAGGATTGATTGACGCTATACAGTCTGCGCCTCGAACGCAACCGGCGCGGCCGGTCAGCGGTTCCCGGTCAGTTCGTTGCGGACCAGCGCGGCCCCGGCCGCCAGGCCCCGCAGCTTCTGGTTGCACATGTAGCGGGGCGACCAGCCGAAGCCGCAGTCGGGATTGAGGGTGAGCTTGTCGGCCGGGCACACCTGCAGCACCCGGCGGATGCGGCGCGCCACGCTCTCGGCCGTCTCCTCCTGGAAGCCCTTGACGTCGACGACGCCGGCGCCCAGCTCGCGGCCGCCGCCGTACTTCTGCCAGAGGTCGAGCTCGGCCATCTCGCGGCTGGCGAACTCGAGGACGAACTGGTCGGCGCGGGCGGTCAGCACGCCGGGAAAATACGGCTCGTACGAGCGCGGGAAGCGCGAGCGGCCGAAGCGGTTGCCGAAGCAGATGTGGAAGCCGAGGCGCGCCTTCACGCCCTCGGTGGCCAGGTTGAAGAGCCGGGCCATCTCGTCGCCCGACACGTTGCCGCGCGCGGGCTCGTCGAGCTGGATCCACTGCGCGCCGGCGGCGACCAGCGCTCTCAGCTCCGCGTTGATCACCTCGGCGAATCGCTCCGCCACCTCGACGACGCCCTTGTAGGTCTTGCCGGGATGAATCCGGGAGCCGAACGTGAGCGGGCCGGCGCACGTCGCCTTCACCGCCCGCGTGGTGTGGCCCGCGAGGTACTCGAACTCCTTCACGATGCCGAGGCCGCCGGGCGGCGTCTCGATCCGCCCCACCGCTTCGTACCGCGTCTGCTGGTCGTAGCCCCACGGCCCGACCTTGCGGCGCACCGGCAGCGGCTGGATGCCCTTGATGATCGCGTAGTAGGAGTCGACGTAGCCGTCGAGCCGCCGCACCTCGCCGTCGGTGATCACGTCGATCCCGGCCCGCTCCATGTCGCGGATGGCGGTGTCGGCGGCGTCGTCGAACATCTCGTCGAGGTCGCCGGGGCCGGCGTCGCCGGCCTCCCAGGCGCGCACGAGGGTGAACCACCAGCCGGGCTTGCCGTGCGAGCCGACGACCGACGTGGGCAGCGGGGGCAGAGTGCTCATGACGCTTTTCCTCCGATGACGCGCAGGACGCCGGCGTCGCGGTGCGCCTCGTCGAGCGGGCCGGCGAAGATGATCTCGCCGCGCTCGACGACGTACAAGCGGTTCGTCCAGGCGGGTACGTGGTGGATGTTGGACTCGGCAATCAGCAGGCCGCGACCGAGCCGCGTGATGGCCGACAGCGCCTCGCCGATGACGGGCACGACGGCCGGCGACAGGCCCTCGAACGGCTCGTCGAGGACGAGCAGGTCGGGGTCGAGCGCCAGCGCGCGCGCGATCGAGAGCATCTTGCGCTCGCCGCCGGAGAGCTGGGCGCCGCCGCGGGCACCGTAGCCGCGCAACCGCGGGAAGATCTCGTAGGCGAGGGCGATCCGCTCGGCCGCCGGGCGCCCGGTCGGCCGCGTCCACGTCGCGATCTCGATGTTCTCGGCGACGGAGAGATCGGCGAAGACGCCGCCGTCCTCGGGCGAGAAGCCGATGCCGCGGGCGGCGATGGCGTGGGTCGGCAGCCCGGCGATCGAGGCGCCCCGGAACGTGATGGCGCCGGCGGTCGGCCGCCGGTAGCCCATCACCGTGCGCAGCGTCGTCGTCTTGCCGGCACCGTTGCGTCCGACGAGCGCGACGACCTCGCGCTCGCGGACCTCGAGCGTCACCTTGCGCAGGATGTGGCTGGCCTCGATGAAGACGTCGAGGTCGCGGACGCCGAGCATCACGCCCGTCGCGCTGCCCGGCCGACGATCGTCGCCATCACCTCGTCGTTGGCCTGCAGCTCGGCGGGGGTGGCGTCGGCAAGCACACGGCCCTGGTGCAGCGCGACGATGCGGTCCGAGTAGCCGAAGACGATGTCCATGTCGTGCTCGACCTGGATGATCGACGCGATGCCGAGGCGGCGCGCCGCTTCCACCAGGACGGCCATGACGGCGTGCTTGTCGGCGGTGCTGACGCCGCTGGTCGGCTCGTCCAGCAGGATCACCTCGGGGTGCAGCGCGAAGGCGCTCGCCACGTCGAGCAGCTTCTTGTCACCCTGCGGCAGCGTGCGTGCCGGCCGCCCGAGCTGGTCGGCCAGCCCGAACAGCTCGGCCACCCCGGCGGCCTCGTCCCACGTCGCGCGCTCGGCGGCGAGCGAGGCGAAGAGCCGCGCGCCGCGCCGCCGGCGCGCCAGCACCGCCACCGCCAGCGTCTCGGCCACGGTCAGGCCGGGGAAGACGTGCACCAGCTGAAACGAGCGCGCCAGCCCCAGCCGGGCGAGGCGGACGGGATCGAGCCCGGCGACGTCCCGGCCCTTGAAGCGCACGGCGCCGCTGGTCGGCGCCAGCAACCCCGTCAGCACGTTGACGAGCGTCGTCTTGCCGGCGCCGTTGGGGCCGACGATCGACACGAACTGCCCGCGGCCGATCGTCAGCGTCACGCCGTCGAGCGCGCAGAACGTCCCGTAGAACTTCCGCACCTCGACCGCCTCGAGGAGCGTCACGCCGGCCGCTCGGGCGCCACCAGGCCCAGCAGCCCGCGCGGGAAGAAGACGACGACGATCGCGAGCAGCGCGCCGAAGACGAAGCGCCAGTAGGCGGTGAGCGACATCACCAGGTCCTGGAGGAAGATGAAGGCCAGCGCGCCCACCAGCGGCCCCAGGAAATGCTCGAAGCCGCCCAGCAGCAGCATGAAGACGAGATTGCCGGAGTGCGTCCAGTAGGCCAGCAGCGGATCGGCCAGCCCGGTCGGGACCGCCAGCAGCGTGCCGCCGACCGCGCCGAACACGGCAGCGATGACGAAGGCGTAGAAGCGATAGCGGCGCACGCTGACGCCGACGAACGCGGCCTTGTCGGCGTTCTCGCGGATGGCGCGCAGGCTCAGCCCGAACGGCGAGCGGACGATGCGGCGCATGGCGAGCGTGGCGAGGGCCAGCAGCGCCAGCGCGTAGTAATAGAAGGGCCCGGTGAGGAAGCCGACCTTGTCGAGCTCCGCGAAGGGCCGGCCGAGCAGCAGCGGGCGCAGCACGCGCAGGCCCTCGTCGCCGCCGGTGAGCGCGTAGAACTTGTAGAGGAACGAGTAGAACAGCATCCCGAACGCCAGCGTCAACATGCCGAAGTAGATCTTCACGTAGCGGACGCACAGGAGGCCGACCGGCACGGCGACCACGGCCGCCAGCCCGGCGGCGGCCGCCACGATCGCCTCGAACGACAGCACGCCGTAGCGCGTCGTCAGGCCGGCGGCGGTGTAGGCGCCGAGGGCGACGAACAGCGCGTGGCCGAACGACAGCAGGCCGGCGGTGCCGAAGAGCAGGTTGAGGCCGAGCAGCGCGATGCCGTAGGCGAACGCGGGCAGCAGCAGCGTCACCTGGTACGGCGGCGCCAGCAGCGGCGCCAGCGCCAGCAACGCCGCCGCCGCCAGCGCGAGGCCCCGGCGGATCACGGCGCGGCGCCGGCGAAGAGGCCGGCCGGGCGCAGCACCAGGACGCCGATGACGACGACGTAGATCGCCAGCATCTCGACCTCCGGCCAGGTGGCGATGGCGCCGGCCTTGAGCACGCCGACGATGAGGCTGCCGACGAAAGCGCCGCGCATGCTGCCGAGCCCGCCGATGACGACGACCGCGAACGCCTCCACGACCACGTCGATGGCCATCTCGTTGACGGCGGCGGTGGCGGGAATCACCAGGGCGCCGCCCACGGTGCCGAGCGCCACGCCAAGCGTGAACACGCGCGCGTACACGCGTCGCAGGTCCACCCCGAGCGCCGCGCTCATCTCGCGGTTCTCCGCGGTGGCCCGCACGATGCGGCCGAAGCGCGTGTGCGTCAGCAGCCCGCCCATGCCGAGCGCGACGAGGCCGCCGGCCGCGATCACCACCAGGTTGTAGACGGGCACGGTGGATCCGGCCACGGCCAGCCGGCCGTAGACGAGGTACGCGTTGCCGAGCTGCACGGGGGCGGTGCCCCACACGAAGCGCATCACGTCCTCGAACATCAGCACCAGCGCGAACGTGAGCAGGAGCTGAAAGCTCTCGTCGCGGTCGTAGACCGCGCGCAGGAGGCGCTCGACCGGCGGTCCGATGACCGCCAGCGCGAGGCCGCTGGCCACCAGGACGAGGAGGAACAGGGGGGCCGGCAGCCCGTGGCCGAGCGCCCACGTCACCGCCGACACGCCGGTGTAGGCGCCGAGGGCGTAGAAGGAGCCGCAGGCCAGGTTGAGGATCCTCTGCACGCCGAAGACGAGCTGCAGTCCCGCCGCGACCAGGAACAGTACGGCGGCGTGGAACGCGCCGCCGAGCAGGATGCTGACCGTCTGGGCGATCAGGGGCGCCGGCTCAGACCTTCCAGGAATTGATCCAGTCGTAGAGCCCGACGCCGGAGGGCTTCTGGATCTGCTTGGTGGTCATCGTCTCGACCGGATCGATCGTGACGAAGTCGTAGGCGTTCTTGTGCGTCGTCATCCCCTGGAAGAACGTGGCTTCCATGATGTGGTCCTCGCGGAACCGCCGCGGGCCCGACAGCGACTCGGCCTCGATGCCCTCCAGCGCCTGGATGATCGCGTCCGGCGCCGGCCACTTGCCGCCGGCCGCCCGGGCCGCGCGCTCCACCGCCGCCTTGTAGGCGACGATCGTGAAGTAGCCGTGGTCGGACTCGTAGTTCGGCCACTCCTTGAACTTCTCGTGGTGCCAGCGGACGAACTCCTTCTGCAGCGCGCTCGCCCGGGCCCAGTCGAAGTAGAGGCAGTTGTAGCCGAGGATCGCGCCCTCGGGGGTGAAGTCCTTCTTGAGCGCCTCGTGGACGCCGCCGCCAGTGGTGAGCACGAGCTTGCTCTTCGCGGTGAGGCCGGCCGCGTGGGCCTGCTTCAGGAAGATCGGCGTGTCGCCGGCCCAGAAGCACGAGAAGATCAGGTCGGGCCTGGCCTGCCCGAGCGCGGCCACGTGGGCGGTGAAGTCGGTGGCGCCGAGCTTGGGCCACAGCTCGCTCACGACCGACAGCTCGATCCCGTACTTCTTCATGATCGCCAGGAAGGCCGCCCAGTTGTCGCGGCCGTACGAGTAGTCGGGATTGATGCCGGCCACCGTCCTGAACTTCCCCTTGAGGTGCCGGGCGGTCAGCAGGGAGGCCATCACCGCCTCGCACTCGTTGTCGGTCGAGCGGAACGAGTACTTCGGCTTCGGCAGCGTCTCCTCGACGCCCTTCTGGGTGGTGGCGTCCCACGACAGCCAGATCGTCTTCATCTCCTCGGCCACCGGGCCGAGCGCCAGGCCCACGCCGGTGGAGATCGCGCCGGACACGGCGTCGACCCGGTCTTGAAGGCTCAGCTTGCGGAAGCGCTCGACGGTATCCTTGGGACTCGACTCCTCCTCGACGATGAGCTCGATCCGCCGGCCGAGGATGCCGCGGGCCGCGTTGACGCGCTCGGTCGCCCACTGCACGCCGCGCAGGCCCGACTCGCCGACCGGCGCCAGGACGCCGGCCTTCGCCGCCAGCACGCCGATCTTGACCGGCGCGTTCTGGGCGAGGGCGGGGGCGGCGTCGAGCCGCAGGGCGGCCGTGCCGAGGGCCCCGCCGGAGAGCGCGAGGAACTGTCGCCGAGTGGTCCGCATGCACGACCTCCTTGAGGCCCGAAACGCCGCGTTCGACGCTCGGAAGCGGCATATTCTAGCGCGACGTCGCGGGCCCGGGGGATGCTAGAATTTCCGAGCCGCACGGTACATCGCGTCGGAGAGGGAACGCATTGCACGTCAAATTCTGGGGCACCCGCGGATCGATTGCCGCCCCCGGCGACCGGACCGCCCGCTACGGGGGAAACACCTCGTGCGTGGAGGTCCGCGCCGGCGACGGCACGGTCATCGTGCTCGACTGCGGGACGGGCGCGCGCGAGCTGGGGCTGCACCTGGTCCGCTCCCTGCCGCAGCCGATGCGACTGCACCTCTTCATCGGCCACACCCACTGGGACCACATCCAGGGCTTCCCGTTCTTCGTGCCCGCGTTCCTGCCCGGGGCCGAGCTCAACGTCTACGCGCCGCTCGGCTTCCAGCAGAGCCTGGAAGAGGCGATGTCGGGGCAGATGGAGTACTCGTACTTTCCGGTCAAGCTGCGCGACCTCCGCAGCCGGATCCACTTCACCGAGCTGGAGGAGGGATTCTTCCGCGTCGGGGACGTGCTGGTCGAGACGCAGTACCTGAACCACACCGCCCCCACGATCGCCTACCGGATGTCGACCGGCGGCGGCAGCATCGCCTACATGACGGACCACGAGCCGTTCTGGAAGGCCGAGAACGGCACGCTGCACCATCCCGGCGATCAGCGGCACATCGCCTTCATGCGCGGCGCCGACCTCGTGATCCACGACGCCCAGTACACCGAGGAGGAGTACGTCAACCGCGTGGGCTGGGGGCACTCGACGCTCGAGTATGCGACCGACGTCGCGCTGGCCGCCGGCGTCAAGCGCCTGGCGCTCTTCCACCACGATCCCACCCACGACGACGCCTTCATGGAGCGCTTCGAGGGCGCCGCCCGGGCGCGCGTCGCCGCGCTCGGGCGCGAGCTGGAGGTGTTCGCCGCCCGCGAGGGCCTCGAGCTGAGCGTGAGCGGCACCGGCCGGCCGGCGCCGGCGGTGGAAGTCTCCGCGCTGCGCCGGCGCCTCATCGCCGGCTCCCGGGTGCTGGTCGTCACGCGCGACGAGAGCCAGGTGGCGTCGATCGAGGACGCGCTGGCCGAGGACGGGATGGTGGCGCTGCCGGTGCCCGACATGCGCGCGGCGCTCACGCGCGGCACCGAGCACCACCCCGACCTCGCCATCGTCGACACCGGCCTGCCGGCCGGCGACGGCGCCGACCTGGTGCCGGCGTTCCGCAGCCGCATCGGGCGCGCGAACTTCCCGGTGATCCTGCTGGTCGACGAGCCGCAGGCGGCCCCCCTGCACCGTCCGGAGATCGGCGCCACCGACTACCTGGCCAAGCCCTACAGCCCGCCGATGCTGCGCGCGCGTGTGCGGGCGTGGCTGGCGCGCACGCTGGTCGCCTCCACCGACTCCGCGCCGGTCGCCGGCGTCGGCGAGCCGATCGTGCTGCAGGACGCGCGCGACGACGCGGGCGCCACCCGGACCGTGCTGGCCGGCATGCTCGGCGGGGTGCCGCTCTTCCGTCGGCTCTCGACGGGCCAGCTCCACGCGCTGGTGGCGCAGGCCACCGAGCAGATCTATCCGGCCGGTCACGTCATCACGCGCCAGGGCGAGGCGCCGCAGCACCTGTGGGTGCTGCTGTCCGGCCGCGTCCGCGTCGTGGAAGCGACCGCCGACGGCCAGGCCGAGATGCTGCTGGGCGAGATCGGCAAGGCGGAGGTGTTCGGCGAGCTGGGGATCCTGCGCGACCAGCCGCGTTCCGCCACCGTGATCGCCGTCGAGCGCACGCACTGTCTGGTGCTGCGCCAGGCCGACTTCATGCTGGCGCTGGGCGAGTCGGTCACGCTGGCCAACGGGCTGCTGCGCGTGCTGGCCTCGCGCCTCTACGACGCCGACCGCAGGCTGGCGCGCTACGCGCCCGATCCGCTCACCGGTCTCAACAGCCGCCGCGCGTTCAACGAGCAGTACCGGCGCATCGCCGCCGGCGCCCGCCGCCGCAAGACGGGCGTGCTCCTGCTGGCGCTCGACGTCCTGCACCTCAAGACGGTCAACGACAGCTTCGGCTACACGCTCGGCGACGAGGTGCTGCGCACCGTGGCGGACGCACTGAGCGAGGCCACGCGCACCACCGACGTGGTCGCGCGCTACGGCGGCGACGAGTTCGCGGTGCTCCTGCTGGACGCCACGCCCAAGGACGTCGACTTCATCCTGGTCCGGGTGCACGAGAAGCTGAGCGCGCTGGCGCTGCAACGTGGGCTGCCGGTGGCGGTGGAGTGCTCGACCGGCATCGCCTGGAGCCAGACGCCGCCCGAGACCGCCGACGATTTCCTGCGCGAGGCCGACCGCGACATGCACGAGCGCAGGGCACGCGGCTCCCGCCCCGGCTAGCTCTTCTTCCGGCGTGCCGCGAAGGCGCGGATGCGGGCGCGCGCGGCCTCGCTCGTCCTCAGCGCGGCGCCGTAGGCTTCGGGCTCACGACCCTTCGTGCCGGCGCGGATGGCGGCGACGATCTCCTTCGTCGCGGCGAGGCCCTCGCGGGGCGCGGAGGCGATCTCGCCCGCCCACTTCAGCGCGCTGGCTTCGAGCGTCGGCGGCGCCACCACGCGATTGACCAGACCCATGCGCAGCGCCTCGCTGGCGTGCACGATGCGACCGGTGAGCAGGAGATCACGGCCGTGCGCGCCGCCGGCGATGTCGAGGAGACGCGCGATGCCGTAGCCGGGGTTGAAGCCGAGCGTGACCTCCGGCAGGCCCAGGCGCGCGCGGTCGGAGGCGAGGCGCAGGTCCTGGGCGACGGCCAGCATCAGACCGCCGCCGAGGGCGTGGCCGTCGATGACGGCCACCGTCACCGGCGACAATCGCGAGAAGCGATCCATGAGCACGGCCTGTCGCGTGGCCAGCGCCTGCGCCTCGTCGCCGGTGATCGTCTCCATCTCCTTGATGTCGTTGCCGGCACAGAACGCGCGGCCGCGGCCGGCGACGAGCAGCACGCGCACGTCGCTCATCATCGCCACGCGCTCGAGCGCCTGCTCCAGCGCCGACGTCAGGTCGCGATCGAGCGCGTTGAGGGCCTCCGGGCGGTTGAGGGTGAGCCGGAGGACGCCGTCGGCGGCCGGTTCGAGTAAGACGAGGTCGCCCGACATTTGTAGCGGAGGCGCTTACACGGTTAGGGGCGTGGGTGGGCTGATTTAGAAGGTTGCCGGCTCCGACTCCGCAACCACCCGAGCAGCCCTGCTGTAGCCGCGACGGCGGCCGTGGTCAATCCGGCGGTGCGCCAGAAGTTCGTGCGGAAGAACGGGACCTGGAAGAACGGCGAGTGGCGGTCGGCAGGCTCGAGGCGGCCGTCGAGGAGGCCCTCGACGATGGCCAGCGCCTCGCGCATGAGCACCTCCGTCGTCGCCTTCGCGAAGGCGGGATCGGCGAGCGCGGGGTGGCCGACGTAGCCCAGGCCGCCGTTCTTCAGCGGATAGTTCGGCACGAGGCGCCGGGCCAGTGAGTAGCGCGCGGGCGGCAGCGTGCGAAACGAGTCGTGCACGAGATCCGGACGCAGCAGCAGCATCAGCGAGGTCTCCCACCAGCCGCCGTGGGCGTCCTCGGCGAAGGCCGCCCGCTCGTCGGCGGTGAGCCCGCGGCCCAGCTCGTCCTCGATCGCGCGCACGTAGCGCCCGCGCAGGAACTCCCACGCCAGGTGACCGGTGAACGACGCCATCGTCACGCCGTGGCGACGGGAGACGATCGTGGCCGCCTCGTCGAGCGCGGTGAGATGGCCGGGCCCGGCATGGCCGTTGGCGACGAGGATGAAGCGGAAGCCGCTGCGGGCGAGCGCCGCGCCGTAATCGACCAGCGCGTCGCGCACGACCCGCTGGCGCACGGCGATCGTGCCGGCCGCCTCGAAGGTGAAGGAGCCGAGATGCAGCGTGGGCGCCAGCACCACCGACCAGCCGGGGCGGGCGCTCACCAGCCGCTCGGCGATGGTCTCGGCGAAGTGGCGGGCCGCGAACGCGTCGACGCCGACGGGCAGGTGGGGCCCGTGCGCCTCCAGCGGGCTGACGGTGAGCACCACGACGGTGCGGGCGCGCTCCAGCGCATCGAGCGCCGGCGTGGACATCTCCTCCAGGCGATGGACGGTCAAAAGCTGCTCCCTCTCGTGGCGGCGAGATAGTCCTGCCTCGCGCGCTCGAGCTCGGCGACGATGGCCTCGCGCTCGGCGACCAGGCGGCGGGCCGTCTGGCCGTGCAGCGCCGCCAGCGCCGCGAAGCGCAGCCTGGCGCGGAGCCAGCCGGCGCCGATCAGGTAACGATACGCGATCGTGCCGGAGAGCGGCAGCGAGAGCGCGAAGGCCGCGGCCCAGGCGGCCCCGGCCGCGCGCCACACGAGCCAGGTCTCCAGCCCCCAGAAGAGCGGAAACGCCACCACGCTGGCCAGCAGTCGCGTCGTGGCGTAATCGGTCTCCTTGCGCGCCGTCCGGTGCGCCAGCCAGCGGGGGAGGAAGTACGGCAGCGCGTTGACGAGGATGCCGTACCCGAAGAACGGAAAGCCCACGATCGCGTCCCACGAGTAGACCAGCCGCGTCCGCGCCGGCAGCTTCTCGCGCCGGGCGCGGACGACCCCGTCGCGCACGTGGTGCTGCGCCAGCAGCGAGCGATAGGCCTCGATGCGCTGCCAGAGCATCTCCACGCGCGCGGGGTCGCCGGCCTTGAAGTGGCGCACGGCGTCGGCGATCGAGCGCGACAGGCGCACGGGGTCGACGTCGCGGCGCGCGAGGCCGCGCGATTCCATCACCTGCGCGGTCAGCTCGTCGCGGTACAGCTCCTCGACCGCCCGCAGGAGGCGCTGATCGTCGATCCGCTCGACGTTGACGACCTGCGCCTCCATCGCCCACTGCAGGTCGCGCGTCAGCGCGTCCACCGCCTTCACCGGATCCTCGCGCCACGCCCCGAGGTAGGCGGCGGGGTGGATCGGCTCGCCGAAGGCCACCAGCACCCGGCTGCGGAACGACTTGCGCGCCTCGAACGAGAGCCCGACCGGGACCATCGCCAGCTCGCCCGGGTGCTCGGACTCGTAGGCGAGCGCGATGCGGGCGGCGCCCGTCTTGATGCGCTGCACGCGAGCCTCGGCGTGCGTCGTGCCCTCCGGATAGATCGCCACCAGCCGGCCGTGCGCGAACGCCGCCTGGCAGGCGGCGAACGTGTCGACGTTGCGCTCCGCGTGGGCGGGGTCGTCCTGGCGGCGATAGACCGGGATGGCGCCGCAGGCCAGCAGGAAGCGCGCCAGGAGCGGACGACGGAAGAGCGCGGCGGTGGTCAGGTAGTGCACCTTGCGCTGCAGCACCGCGCCGACGATCAGCGAGTCGATGAGGTTGTTCGGATGATTGACGCAGAGGAGGATGGGGCCGCCGGCGGGCACGCGCTCGGGATGGCGCACGTCGACCGACTTGAACAGGAACCACAGCCAGAAGCGCGCGACGCCGCGCACGGCGCGGTAGAAGCGATCGAGGCGGTCGGGCGCGACGGGACGGCTCATGCGCCCTCAGCCGGCGTGGCGCTTGACGAGCGCGTCGAAGTCCTCGGCGGGCAGCGCGCGCGCCCACTCGGCGCCCTCGGAGTCGGCGCCGTACGTCTGCTCCATCCACGCGGCCGCGTCGGCCTTCGTGCGGAACAGGCGCCACACGTGGCCGGCGCCGCCGCCGGGACGGCGCAGGTGGAAGATCGGCTCGTCGAGCGTCTTCGGCTCGTGGGCGACGCGCTGGCCGTCACGGTCGAGCGTGATCCACGCCACCGCCACCCCGTGGGCCGACAGCACGCGCGCGCGCAGCGACTCCTCGCGCGGCAGCGACTCGAGGTCGCACAGCCGCGGACCGTAGAAGATCGGCACCGCGTCGGCCGGCACGCTGACGCTGGCCGGCATCGGCGCCGGGCCGGCGGCGTCGAGCAGGCTCTTGGATTCCTCGCCGACCCAGAAGGTGCCGCCGCCGACCTGCATGTCCGGCCACGCCTCGACGACCGAGCCCTTCGGCACCTGGGTGCGCCGCTTGACCATTTCGCCGCCGTCGAGGACGAAGAAGAGCCGGCTCATCGGCTCAGGGAACCCGGACGAAGCCTTCCATCAAGCGACGGGCGCTGCGATACACGGTCACGCGCTCGGCCCACGGCGCGCCGTGCCGCAGGGTCACGGCGGCGTCGAGCGGCAGCACGCCGGAGGGATGCGCTAGACGTACGTCGCCGGGATGCTTGCGGGCGGCCTCGTGGACGAGCGTGCCGTCGATGCGGGCGGCGACGGCCAGGCACATGGCGACGGTGAGCGGGAAGGCGCGGTGACAGTTGCCCATGGAGATCGCGCGGCCGACCACGTCGGCGGCGTCGGCCGGGTAGCGAATGCCGTCGAGCGCGATCGTGTCGATCGGCGGCGCCACGAAGGCGATCTTGGGCACCGCCGCGCTCTCGGCCATGCCCATCAGCGCGGCGGCCTCGACGCGCAGCTTCTCCAGCCGCGCCGCCAGATCGTGATCGGCGTCGACGGCCGGCGGCGTCTCGGTGCCGGTGACGCCCAGGTCGCGCGCGCGCACGAAGACGACCGGGTTGGTCGCGTCCACGCAGGACACCTCGACGCCGCCGACGACGTCGCGCGGCCGGCCGGTCGGCAGCAGCCGCCCGGTGCCGGCGCCGCCGGGCTCGACGAAATCGAGCGCGATGCGGGCGCCGCGGCCGGCGACGCCGGCCAGCTCGAAGTCGCCGCGCACCGCCGCCTCGCCGTCCTCGACGGGAACGTGCGCCACGATCAGCTTCTTCGTGTTCGTGTTGTGGATGCGCACGCGGGTGACGCCCTCGGTGGCGCGCACCAGCCCCTCGTCGATGGCAAACGGTCCCACGGCCGACGAGCAGTTACCGCAGTTGCCCGCGTAGTCCACGAACGCCTTCTTCACCTCGACCTGGGCGAACGTGTAGTCGACGTCGGTGCCGGGCAGCGTGGGCGGCCCGATGATGCAGGCCTTGGACAGCGACGAGATGCCGCCGCCGAGGCCGTCGAGCTGCCGGCCGTAGGGATCGGGACTGCCGAGCGCGGCGAGCAGGATCGCGTCGCGGGCCGGCCCCGGCGCCGGCAGGTCCTCGGCGCGAAACACCAGGCAGCGGCTCGTTCCGCCTCGCATGTACACCGCGCGGAGCTTCTGCTGTTTCATGGGAGCGGGGACCTCCAGCCCGCGTCGCTTCGTGGGGGGCCGGCTTCAGAAGCGGGCCGGCTCCGTGTGTGGGCGAGGATGCCGCCGGCCAGGAGGATGTCGCGCTCGCGCGGCGTCAGCACGCACGAGGCGGTGAAGCGCGCGCCGCTGCGCGTGTTCTCGATCGGCACGCGACCGCCGGCCGTCAGCGCCGTGCGCAGACCGTCGAGCCGCAGCCGGTCGTCGCGCTCGATGCCGTCCGCGGCGGCCGGGTCGTCGAAGACGAGCGGCACCACGCCCCAGTTGATCAGGTTCGAGCGGTGGATGCGGGCGAACGACTTCGCGAGGACGGCGCGCACGCCCAGCGCCATGGGCGCGATGGCCGCCACCTCGCGCGAGGAGCCCTGGCCGTAGGTCTCGCCGCCCACGATGATGCCGCTGCCGGCCGCCCTGGCGCGCGCCACGAACTCGGGATCGACGTACTTGAACGAGAACTCGGCGATGGCCGGGATGTTGGAGCGGAACATCAGCGCCGCGGCGCCGGCCGGCGAGATGTCGTCGGTCGACACCTTGTCGCCGAGCTTGAGCAGCACCGAGGCCTCCAGCGTCTCGGCGACCGGCTCGCCGAGCGGCACCGGCTTGATGTTCGGCCCGCGCACGATCTCGCCCCCGCCGTCGGGCGGAACGACGCCCGCCGTCGAGGCGGCGAACTGCGTCGGCAGCCTCACCGGCGCCGGCGCGCCGAGCGTGCGCGGATCGGTGATGACGCCGGTCAGCGCGGAGGCGGCGGCCACGACCGACGAGCAGAGATAGACCTCGTCGCCCTTCACGCCGCTGCGGCCGGGGAAGACGAGCGCGCCGGCGGCCAGCACGTCGGCCAGCAGCCCCTCGCGGGCCATCGTCTCCAGAATTCGATGGCTGCCCGGGAACAGCACGAACGAGATCGACGGATGCACGCGCCGGCCGCGCAGCACGTCGGCCACGGAGGCCATGTCGTGCCAGGAGCCGTTCGTGCAGGAGCCGACGGCGACCTGCTCGATCACCGTGCCGGCGACCTCCTCGACCGGCACCACGCGATCCGGCGAGCCGGGCAGCGCGACCAGCGGACCGATCGCCGAGAGGTCGAGCTCGATCTGGTCGTCGTACGCCGCGTCGGCGTCGGGGGCGGCCGGGCGCCAGTCGTCGGGCCGGCCGAGCCGCGTGAAGAACGAGCGCGTGACCTCGTCGCTCGGGAACACGCTGGTCGTCAGCCCGAGCTCGGCCCCCATGTTGGCGATCGTCATCCGCTGGGCGGCGAGCAGCGGGGCCAGGCCCGGCCCGCCGTACTCGAAGATCTTGCCCGTTCCGCCCCTGACGGTCAGGCGCCGGAGCAATTCCAGGATGACGTCCTTGGCGGTGACCCACGGCGCCAACCGGCCGGTGAGCCAGACGCGCACGACCGGCGGCATCGTCAGGAAGTACGGCCCGCCGCCCATCGCCACCGCCACGTCGAGACCGCCGGCGCCGATCGCCAGCATGCCGGCGGCGCCGCAGAGCGGCGTGTGGCTGTCGGTGCCGAGCAGCGTCTGGCCGGGAATCGAGAACGACTCCATGTGCACCTGGTGGCAGATGCCGTTGCCGGGCTTGGAGAACAGCGCGCCGTACTTGCGCGAGACGCTCTGCAGATAGCGATGGTCGTCGGTGTTGCGCGAGTCGACCTGGTAGACGTTGTGGTCGATGTAGGTCACCGCGCGGGCGGGGACCACCCGCTGGAAGCCGAGCGCCTCGAACTGCAGCCACGACTGGATGCCGTTGGTGTCCGTCAGCAGTACCTGGTCGACGCCCAGGCCGATCTCCTCGCCGACGACCGCCTTGCCGGCGGCCAGGTGGCTCTCGATCAGCTTGTGCGTGAGACTGCGGCCCATGGCCTAGCGCTTCTCCCTCGGCACCCAGTCGCGCCGCTTGGGCCCGACGTAATCGGCGCGCGGGCGGATCAGGCGGTTGTCGTCGTGCTGCTCGACGATGTTGGCGGCCCAGCCCGCGATGCGCCCGGCCGCGATCACCGGGGTGAAGAGGTCGACCGGGATTCCGAGAGAATAGAAAAGTGGAGCGGGATAGAAGTCAACGTTGGGGATGAGACCTTTCGCCGCACCGATGCGCTCGTGGAGCTTCACGGCCATCTCGTACCACTTGAACTGGCCGGACTGGCGGCAGGCGTCCTCGGCCATGCCGCGCAGGATCGCCGCGCGCGGGTCGCCGGCCTTGTAGACGCGATGGCCGAAGCCCATGAGCCGGCGCTTCTCGGCCAGCGCGCGCTCGGCGAACGCGTCGACATTGGCGACCTCGCCGATCTCCAGCAGCGTGCGCATCACCGCCTCGCCGGCGCCGCCGTGCAGCGGCCCCTTGAGCGCGCCGACGCCGGCCGCCACCGCCGAGTGCATGTCGGACTGGGTCGAGGTGACGACGCGCGTGGTGAACGTGGAGGCGTTCAGCTCGTGCTCGGCGTAGAGCGTGAGGCTCGCGTCGAAGGCCTTGGTGGCCGCCGGG
>VBPC01000109.1 GCA_005887895.1 Candidatus Rokuibacteriota bacterium | reverse complement strand
TTGAAGATGAGGTCCTTGGGGTCCATGGCGAGATCGAGGCCCTCGCGGGTCTTGCGGGCCACCGTGTCCTTGTCGCCCAGGATCAGCGCGCGCGCCATCGTCGGATAGTCGAACGGATCGCTCATGGCCTCAGTTTACCGCTGCGCGCGACGTAGGCGGCCACCGCCGGCGCCAGCTCGGGCTCGAGCCCGGTGAAGCTCACGCCGGCCACGTCCTGGCGGCGCCAGGCGATCACCGCCTCGGCCGTCAGCGTCTGCGGCAGCAGGCCGCCCTCGCAGCGGATCTGGATCTTGCTGCCCGTCGTCCATCCCACGGGCACGCCGCCGAGCGCCATGCCGCCCTCGCCGATGTCGCGCGTGGTGGCCTGGCACGTCTCGTCGGCGCCGACCAGCACCACCGTGGCGGCCGCCTCCAGCGTCGCCCGCGGCCACTTGCGCAGGCTGCCCGGCAGCACGCCGAAGATCTTCACCGGGTGCGTCTTGCCCTTCACGGTCACCTCGCCGAGCTCCCGGGTCATGAACTGGTCGTTGAGCAGCCGATGCGTGAACTCGCTGATGATGATGCCGACGCCGTACTCCTTGGTGATCGACTCCAGCCGGGCCCCCAGGTTGATGGTGTCGCCGATGGCCGTGTACTCCAGGCGCTGGCGCGAGCCCATCGTGCCCACGACCGCCTCGCCGGTGTTGATCCCCACGCCGTTGCGGATGGTGATGCCGAGCTTGGCCTCCCAGCGTCGAGAGACCTCCAGCGTCTTTTCCTGGAAGTCGAGCCCGGTGCGGACGGCGTTGACCGCGTGCTGGGGATCTTCCAGCGGCACGTTGTAGAGCGCCATCACGCAGTCGCCGATGTACTTGTCGACGGTGCCGCCGTGGCGGAAGACGATCTCCGTCATCTCGGTCAGGTACTCGCGCAGCATCTCGGCCACCTGCTCGGGCTCGAGCCGCTCGGAGAGCGAGGTGAAGCCGCGGATGTCCGAGAAGAGGACGGTCACCAGCCGGCGGGCGGTCTCCAGGCTGCCCTCGTCCTGCTGCCGCACGACCTCGCGCAGCACCTTCGGCGAGAAGAACTGCGACAGGCGTCGCTTCTCGCGCTGCTCGCGCACGAAGTTCACGGCGGCGGTGGTGCCGCCGCCGAGCAGGATCCCCAGCGTACCGGCCATCCCCCGCATCCACAGGTCGAGGTAGACGAAGCCGAGGTAGGCAAAGATCGTCAGCACCAGCCAGATCAGCGCAGCGGTGACGAGCGCGCGGGCGGCGTGTAGGCGCACGACCAGGCCGGCGCCGACCAGGGTGGCGAGCGCGGCCAGCGCCGTCGAGATCCACCGCGGCACCTCGCGCACGTAGTCGCCGCGAATGTACGTGTCCAGCACGTTGGCGTGGATCTCCACCCCCGGCATCTGCTCGCTGCCGCGCGCGAAGGCGGTGGGAAAGACGTCGTGGAGGACGTCGCTGGTGGGACCGATCAGGACGATCTTGCCGGTGAAGAATCCCCGCGGGATCTCCGGCTCGGCCTGATCGTCACGCTTGATCACCTTGTAGTACGGCACCCAGCTGAACGTCCGCGGCGGCCCGTTGAAGTTGATGAGGATCGTCTCGCCGCGGGGCAGCGGCGCCGCGCGCAGCCCGGCCCTGGTGGCCAGGCGGTAGAGCTGCACGTCGAACGCGTCCACGACGCCATCCGGGACCTGAACGCGCAGCGGCGCCCGGCGCACGTGACCGTCGACATCGTCCAGCTCCATCTGAACGGGGGCGACCAGCCCGCCCCGCCGGATCGCCAGCACCGGCATGTTGGGATCCCACTGCACGCCGATGCCCGGCCGATATTCGAGCTTCGGCGCCGAGCCGAGCACGATGTTGCCGACCGCCGCCACGGCCGCGCCCAGCGCCTCGTCGTCGTCCGGTCCCAGCGAAGATGGCTCGGGGAAGAGGAGGTCGACGCCGATCGCCAGCGGCTTGTCCGCCGCGATGCGCCGGAGGACCTCCCCGTGCCACTTTCGCGGGAAGGGCCACTGCTTGTTCAGCTCGAAGAAGGAGGGCTCGTCGATGACGACGATCACGACCGGCGCCGCCGGCTTGCGGGCCCCGCGGATCTCGAAGAACCAGCGCTCCAGCGACCAGTATTCGCGCTCCTCCATCACGCCCAGGGCCACCAGCACGACCACGGCGAGAGCGGCCGCGATGCCGGGAACGTAGCGCCAGGGGACGACATCGCTCAGGGAGCTCAGGATCACGGCGAGCCGCCGGCTGCCAGGCATCCCCGACAATGTATGCTAGGATCCCGGGATAATGAAGATCCGAGTGCTCGGCGCCTATGGAGCCGAAGGACTCGCGCAGCGCCCTTCCGCCTTCCTGGTCGACGACACCATCCTGATCGACGGCGGCACCGTGGGCGGCGCCCTGTCGACCGCCGAGCAGATCCAGATCGAGCACGCGTTGATCACGCACTCGCATCTCGACCACGTGGCGGGGCTGGCCTTCCTGACCGAGACGCTGGCGCTGTACGAGGCGCCGACGCCGCTGACGATCGCCAGCCTGGAGCCGGTCGTGAAGGCGCTGCGAACGGCGGTCTTCAACGACACCGTCTGGCCCGACTTCGCGCAGGTGCCCACCGCGACCTCGCCGATCGTACGCTATCGAACGCTGGTCGAGGACGCCGAGCAGGAGGTCGGCGGGCTCGTCGTGACGCCGATCGCGGTGAACCACACCGTGCCGTGCAGCGGCTTCATCCTGCACGACGGCACCAGCGCCGTCGTCTATTCGGGCGACACCGGCCCCACCGACGCGCTGTGGAAGGCCGCCGGCAAGGTGCGAGGCCTGGGAGCCGTGATCCTCGAGTGCGCCTTCCCCAACCGGCTGTCGGCGCTCGCCGACGTCGCCAAGCACATGACGCCGGAGCGCATCCGCCGCGAGCTCGACAAGCTGCCGGGCGACCTGCCGGTGCTGATCTATCACGTCAAGCCGCAGTTCAAGGACGAGATCGGTGACGAGCTGGGCGAGATCGCCGGCCACCGCATCTCGTTCGCGGAGCAGGACAAGACCTATCTGTTCTGAGCGTCGGGGACGATGACCACCGTGTCGCTGCTGGTTTCGATCCGTACGCGATCCCCGATCCGGAACATTCGACCGCCGAGGGAGCCGGGCAGCTCGACGCGGATCAGCTGGCCGGCGCCGATGTCGACCTCGTAGAGGTGGCGCGCGCCCTCGAAGACGCGCAGCGTGACGCTGCCGGGCAGCCCGGGGCTGTGCGCCTCCGCCGCCTCGGTCAGCACCAGCAGCTCCGGCCGTAACACGAGCAGGCCGCGACTGCCCTTGCCGTAGTTGCCGAGGCCGGCCACCGGCAGCTGGTGACCCCCGTCGGTCTCCACCACGACGCCCAGGTCGCGCACCTCGACCACGCGCACCGGCAGGAAGTTCGCCGGCCCCAGCGCCTCGGCCACCGCGCGGCTGACCGGATGCTGATAGACGTCGGCCGGCTCCCCGACCTGCTGGACGCGGCCGTCGTGCAGCACCGCCAGGCGGTCGGACAGCGCGAGGGCGTCGGCGGCGTCGCGGGTCACGTGGATCGTCGTCATCGCCAGATCGCGGTGCAGCTTGGCCAGCTCGATGCGCAGCGTCTTGCGCGCGAGCGGATCGAGGTGGGCCAGCGGCTCGTCGAGGAGCAGCACCCGCGGCTCGACCGCCAGCGCACGCGCCAGCGCCAGCCGGCGCCGCTGGCCGAGATCGAGCTCGGGCGGCCGACGGTCGGCGCACTCGGCGAGGCCCAGCCGTCCGAGCACGAGCCCCACGCGACGATAGACGTCGGCCGGCTCCCCGACCTGCTGGACGCGGCCGTCGTGCAGCACCGCCAGGCGGTCGGACAGCGCGAGGGCGTCGGCGGCGTCGCGGGTCACGTGGATCGTCGTCATCGCCAGATCGCGGTGCAGCTTGGCCAGCTCGATGCGCAGCGTCTTGCGCGCGAGCGGATCGAGGTGGGCCAGCGGCTCGTCGAGGAGCAGCACCCGCGGCTCGACCGCCAGCGCACGCGCCAGCGCCAGCCGGCGCCGCTGGCCGAGATCGAGCTCGGGCGGCCGACGGTCGGCGCACTCGGCGAGGCCCAGCCGTCCGAGCACGAGCCCCACGCGACGCTCGACGTCGGCGGCCGCCATTCCCTGCTGCTCGAGACCGAAGGCGACGTGGCCGCGCACGGTCATGTGCGCCCACAGCGCGCCCTCCTGGAAGACGTAGCCGGTCGAGCGGCGGCCGGGCGGCAGCGCGCCGAGGTCCTGGCCGTCCACGAGGATCCGGCCGGCGGTCACCGGCATGAAGCCGGCCACCGCCCGCAGCACGTCGGTCTTGCCCGAGTGCGGCGGGCCCAGGAACGTGAAGAACTCGCCGTAGCGCACGTGGACCGAGACGTGATCGAGCCCCGGCGGCCGCCCGCCGCGCGTGCACAGCCCGTCGAGCCGGATGTCGACGAGCGGTCGACTCATCGGGGCATGGCGGGGACGTGGGCGCGCATGGCGGAGAGCGGCAGGCAGGCCAGGCCGGTCAGCGCCAGGACGACGTAGAGCACGCGCGAGGAGCTGGAGGCGAGCAGGGACGTCGCCACCACCGGTCCCACGAAGGAGGCGCCGATGCGCGCGGCGTTGATGACGCCGATCGCCTCGCCGCCGGCGGTGTGGGCGATGCGCGCCACCACGATCGGAAACACCGGCGCGATGCACAGCACCTGGACGAAGCGCAGCGTGCCATAGCCCCACACCCCGTGCGCCAGCACCAGCGCGCCGACGGCGAGCGACGAGACGATCAGCAGCCCGGCCACCAGACGGCGCTCGGGGAACACCTCGGGCAGCCGCGGAGCGACGATCGAGCCCAGCGCCGCCGCCGCGCCGGAGGCGAAGATGATGATGCCGCCGACCTCGAGGGTCCGCTCGGGCGGCACCCCCAGCTCGGCCATCACCTGCGGCAGGATCGAGGTCAGGAAGAAGATCTGGGTCGAGGCGCCCAGTATGAGCAGCGACACGACGACGACCTCGCGCCACTGGCCGCGCCGCCGCGCCGGCTCACCCGCTGGCGGCGTGGTGGAGGCGTCGACGCCGGCCTGCACGAGGGCGCCGCAGGCGAAGAGCACGAACGCCCCCAGCACGAACGACGCGCGGAAACCGACCCGCGCCGCCGCGATCGCGCCGCACAGCGGCCCGATCACCTGCCCCACGGTCATCGCCGACTGCATCGCGGCGATCTGTCGCCGGACCTCGCCGGGGTCGTCGGCGCGACCGGCGCTGATGAACGCGAAGGTCGATGCGGCGCCCATGAAGCCCAGCACGAGGCGCGCCAGGAACATCTCCGGCAGCGTGCGGGCGACGGCCATGCCGACGAACGCCGCGCCCTGGAAGTACTGCGTCGCCACGTAGTACGTCTTGGGATTGCCGCGACCGGCGAAGCGGCCCCACAGCGGTGCAGTGACCACCGTCGCCAGGGGCGAGATGCCGAGGATCCAGCCCGTCCACCGCAGGGTGGCGACGCCATCCCACGTGGACACCCGCTGGATGTGGAACGGCAGGCTGACGTAGACGAACGACCACGCGAAGCTGCCGAGGAACATCGCCAGCGGCAGGACGTGCGTCTCGCGCAGCCGGCCGGGAGACAGCGACGGAAGACGCATCGACGCGACGATGGTGGCAGATCGCGTCGCATCGCGCAACCGAGCCGAGCGCCCGCCGCGTGCGCGCGGGGTCAGTCGCTCAGCAGCGAGAGGATCTCGTCGACGTCGACCGGCTTGAGGAGGTGCTCGTCGAAACCGGCCTCGGCGGTGCGCTGCCGGTCCTCGGAGCGGCCATAGCCGGTCAGCGCGATCAGACGCACCCGGTCGCCGAGCGTGTCGCGGATCCGGCGCGCCACCTCGTAGCCGTCGAGCCCGGGCAGCCCCAGGTCGACCAGCACGACGTCGGGCCGCGTCGTCGCCGCCAGCGCGATGCCCTCGGCGCCGTCGGCGGCCATGGCCACCGGCAGCCCCTCGGCCTCGAGCGCGAACTGCAGCACCTCGCGGGCATCGGCATCGTCCTCGATCATCAGGATGCGCGGGCTCATGCCTTGTTCTCCGTGTGCGCCCGCCGCAGGTCGGCGACCTTCGCGCACAGCGTGTCGGGATCGGGTGGCTTCTGCATGACCGCGTCGAACCCCGCCCGGCGCACGCCATCGGCCGGGAACGGATGGCCGGTGACGGCGAGGACGGGGATGTGGCGGTGCGGGAAGAGCTGGCGGATCTTCGTGATGAGCCAGAATCCGCTCTGCTCGGGCATCGCGAGGTCGCTGACGACCACGTCGAAGTGCTTGGCCGACAGCGAGGCCAGCGCCTCGGTGGCGGTGGCGGCGGTGACGA
>VBPC01000108.1 GCA_005887895.1 Candidatus Rokuibacteriota bacterium | reverse complement strand
CAAGATCGATTCCGGCGTCACGAAGCAGCTCTACCAGGTCGCGTTGCCTCGCGAAGAGCACCACCAGACCTCGGATCTCGAGCAGCTCCTCGCCGCGATGGGTGCGCACGAAACCGACGTCGCCGCCTCCGTCCTGCAGGCGCTGCCCCAGGCCCTTCGCGACGATGCAGGAGGGGTAACCGTCACGAGCTTCGCCGGACGGATCCTCGCCGTCGAGCGCGGCGACACGACCGCGATGCGCTTCGGGCTGGCCATCGACGTCGGGACCACCACCGTGGTCACCACGCTGCTGGAGCTCACCTCCGGCGAGCAGCTGGCCTCGGTCTCGAGCCTCAATCCCCAGTCGGTCTTCGGCGGCGACCTCATGTCGCGCATCGCCTTCGCCCAGTTCGACGCCGGCAACCTGCGCAAGCTGCAGACGCGCATCATCGGCCTGCTGAACCAGCACGTCGCCGAGGTCTGTCGCGCCTCCGGCGTGCTGGCGAAGTGGATCTACAAGGTCGTGGTCGTCGGCAACACCTGCATGCACCACGTCTTGCTCGGCATCGATCCGTCGTGGGTGGGCCTGGCGCCCTACGCGCCGGTGATGCGCCACGCCCTCACGCTGCCCGCGAAGGACCTGTTCTTGAAGGTCGCGCCGGCAGCGCGCGTGTGCTTGCTGCCCATCGTGGCGGGCTTCGTCGGCGCCGACGCGGTGGCGGTGGCGCTGGCCACCCACATCGACGAGGGCGACGCCCTGCGCATCGCCGTGGACATCGGCACCAACGGCGAGGTGCTGCTCGGCTCGGCGGCCCGCCTGATGGCCTGCTCGGCGCCGGCCGGGCCCGCGTTCGAGGGCGGGCAGATCCGCCACGGCATGCGCGGCGCGCTCGGCGCCATCGACCGCGCGACAGTGGACGACGACGTGCGCGTGCACACGATCGGCGAGGGCGACGCGCTCGGCATCTGCGGCTCGGGGCTGCTCGACCTCGTGGCCGGGCTGCTGGACGCCGGCGTGATCGACTGGACCGGCCTCATCCAGGTCGAGCGGCGCGACGCGCTACCCCCCAAGCTACGCGACCGCGTCCTCGCGCGCGGCGAGGAGCGCCAGGTGGTCGTGTTGCGGGCCGGCGAGGCGGGCGCTGCGCGCGAGATCGTCCTGACCCAGGACGACATCCGCCAGCTGCAGCTCGCCAAGGGCGCGATCGCCTCCGGCATCGCGATGCTGCAGCACGTCGCCGGCGTTTCGCCCGAGCGGATCGCCGAGCTCATGCTGGCCGGCGGCTTCGGCAACTACCTGTCGATCGCCAGCGCCGTGCGGATCGGGCTCATCCCGGCCCTCGGGGAGGGCCGCATCCGCTACGTCGGCAACGCCGCCGCGCTCGGCGCCCAGCTCTGCCTGCTCTCCGAGGCCGAGCGGGCCCGCGCCGATGCGCTCGCGCGGCGCATCGAGCACGTCTCGCTCGCCGCCCATCCCGACTTCGAGCAGATCTTCGTCGACTGCATGAACTTCCCGCGGCGATGACGACGCGCACCGGCGTCGCCCGCCGCACGCTCGCCGCCGACATCGTCGGCGCCTCCGTCGGCCCGCTCCGCACGGTCGTGGACGCCCGCTGGCTGATGGCGTACGCGGCGGCGCTCGGCGAGACGGACCCACGCTACTTCGACACGCTGGCGGCCGGCGGGCCCCGCGCCCACCCGGTGTTCCCCGTCTGCTACGAGTGGCCGGCCGCCGTCGCGCTCCGCGACCGGACGGTCGCCCCCGGATTGCAGCCGCTGGGCGTGCACGCCACCCACCATCTCGTGCTCCACCGCCCGCCGCGCGCCGGCGATTCGCTGCGAACCAGCGCCCGCGTGCTCGAGGTCGCGCCACGGCGCGCGGGGACGCTCGTCGTCTCGCGCTTCGAGACCGTCGACGCCGGCGGCAATCCCGTGTCGACGACCGACTACGCCTCGGTGTACCGCGGCGTGGCGCTCGCGGTCGCCGAGGAGCGGCCGGCGGGTCGGGACGCGGGGGGCGCTCGGGAGGATGGGCGGGTGCGGTGGCAGGAGGCGGTCGAGGTCGGCGCCACCGCCGGTCATATCTACACCGAGTGCGCGCGAATCTGGAACCCGATCCACACCGACGTGGCCCTGGCGCGCGCCGCGGGGCTGCCCGGGCCGATCCTGCACGGCACCGCCACCCTGGCCCTGGCGGTCTCGCGGGTCGTGCGGCGCGACCTCGGCGGCGATCCCGCGCGCGTGGCCGAGATCCGCGGCCGGTTCTCGGGCATGGTGTGGTTGCCCTCCTCGTTCACCGTCCGCGGCCGGGGGCATGACGGCGGAGGCATCGCCTTCGATGCGATCGGGCCCGACGGCGCGCCCGTCCTCAGCCAGGGAGTCGTGGTTCCATGCGACAGATGAGCCGCCGCGAGCGCATCCAGGCCGCGATCAACCGCCAGCCGGTGGACCGGGTGCCGTATGCCGTCTGGCGCCACTTCCCGGCGGTCGACCGCTCGCCGGCCGGCCTGGCCCAGGCGACGCTGCGCTTCCACGACCACTACGGCTCGGACTTCCTCAAGATCACGCCCCACGGCGGCTACGCCGTCGAGGCCTGGGGGTGCGTGGAGGCGGAGGAGGTGCTACCCGACGGCCATCGCGCCTGCGCCTCGTGCGCGGTGAAGCGCGCGGAGGACTGGAAGCGCATCCGCCCACTCGATCCGATGAGCGCCGAGGGCTACAACCAGCAGGTGGAGACGATCATCCGTCTGGGCTTCGACCGCCGGATCGGCGACGCGCCGGTGCTGCCGACGCTCTTCTCGCCGCTGTCGCTGGCGCGCAAGCTCTCTGGCACGCGCCTGGCCGCCGACATCCGCGAGCACCCCGGGCTGGTCCGCGACGCGCTGGAGGCGATCACCGAGACGCTCATCCGCTTCGCCGACGCCGCCCTCACCGAGGGCGTCTCGGGAATCTTCTACTCGATCCAGGCGGCGAGCCGCAGCGCGCACTCCGAGGCGGTATACGCGGAGTTCGGCGAGCCGTTCGACCGGCGGATCCTCGAGTCGGTCGCCGGCCGCTCGATCCTGACGATCGTCCACTGCCACGGTGACGAGCTGATGTTCGATCGGCTGGCGCGCCTGCCTGGCCACGCCTGGAACTGGGACGACCGCCGGACGGCGCCCACGCTCGGCGAGGGGCGCGCCAGGGTGCCGGGAGCGGTCATCGGGGGACTCGATCAGTGGGCGACGCTGCGGGATGGCAGCCCGGAGGCGGCCGTGGCCCAGGCCAAGGACGCCATCGCCCAGACGGGTGGCACCGGGGTCATCGTGGGCCCCGGGTGCGTCCTGGCGATGAACACCCCGGACGAGACGGTGTCCGCCGTCATCCGTGCCGTCGGCGGACCTCTCAAGCCCGTGCCCGGGATACGGTTCGAGCGCTCGACCTAAGCAGCCCGTCGGCGCCGGGCGTCGGGGCGGCGGACGTCGAGGCGATGGCGAGAGGGCACATGGACCGGAGCCGGCTCCTCGTCCCGGCGGCGGTGGCGATCACGCGCCAGCCGCTGCGCTTCGTACTGCTCCCACAGGACGAAGCCGACCCCGATCGCGGCGGTGAGGCCGCACGCGCCTGCAATGGCCATCCAATCAACCATGACCACCGACGTAGCACGGCGCGTGCCAGGAACTACTTTCCAATATTGAACCTGAAGTGGCAGACCTCCCCGTCCTGGACGACGTACTCCTTGCCCTCCAGGCGCAGCTGACCGCGCTTGCGAAGCGCATCGAAGGACCCGTCGACGGCCACCAGCTCCTCGTAGCCGTTGACCTCGGCCCGGATGAAGCCGCGGGCGATGTCGGAGTGGACGGTGCCGGCGGCGTCCTGGGCCCGGGTGCCGCTCGAGATCGGCCATGCCCGCACCTCGTCCTCGCCGACCGTGAAGAAGGACACCAGGCCGAGCAGCCCGAAGCACTCGCGCAGGACCCGGTTGATCGCCGGCTCGGCCAGGCCCAGGTCGGCCAGGAACGCCTGCTGCTCCTCGCCCTCGAGCCGGGCGATCTCGGCCTCGATCACCGCCGACACCCAGCCGACGCGCGTCTGCGGGCGGGCGACGACGGCGGCGAGGCCGTACCGCTCGGCCACGCGCTCGCCCTCGGCGATGGCCTTCTCCTCCACGTTGATCAGGTGCAGGATCGGCTTCTGTGACAGGAAGGTGAAGCCGCGCACCAGCCGCGCCTCGTCGGGCGTGAGCGCGACCGCCCGCAGCGGCGTCTCGGCCTCGAGCGCCGTCTTGAGGCGACCGAGCAGCTCTTGCTCGCGCACCTCGAGCTCCTTGCGCTGCTTCTTGATCGATGCCTCGAGCCGCTCGAGGCGGCGCTCCACCACCTCGAGATCGGCCAGGATCAGCTCCATCTCGAGATCGACGATGTCGCGCTGGGGATCGGCGGCGCCACGCGCCTCGTCGGCGAAGGCGCGCACCACGTGCAGCAGCGCGTCGGCGTTGCGGAACTCCTTGGCCTCGAGCCCGGCGCGCTCGCCCTTCTCGATGCCGGCCAGGTCCACGACCTCGAAGGTGGCGTAGGTCGTCTTCTTCGGCTTGAACAGAACGGTGAGGCGGTCCACGCGCGCGTCGGGCACGCGCGCCACGCCGGTGTGGTGCCGCTCTTGGGGAGGCCGATCAGGCCGATTCGCATGGAATCGATTATAGTGGACGCCTCCATGGCGACCGAGTTACCCGAGCCTCGCGTGCGCGCTCCCGAGTTGACGGGCGGTGAGGGCTGGCTGAACACCGACCGGCCGCTGGCGCTCGCCGAGCTGCACGGCAAGGTCGTCGTCCTCGACTTCTGGACCTACTGCTGCATCAACTGCATGCACGTCCTGCCCGATCTCAAGCGTCTCGAGCGCAAGTACGGCGACGCGCTCGTCGTCATCGGCGTCCATTCCGCGAAGTTCACCAACGAGGGAGAGACCAGCCACATCCGCGAGGCGATCGGCCGCCACGAGATCGAGCACCCGGTGGTGAACGACCGCGGCTTCGCCATCTGGCACGCCTACGCGGTCCGCGCGTGGCCGACGCTGATGGTGATCGACCCCGAGGGCTACGTGGTGGGCGGCGTCTCCGGCGAGGGCCACGGCGACGTGCTCGACGAGGTCGTGGGCGAGGTGATCGAGGAGGCGCGCGCGCGGGGCACGCTCGACCCGCGCCCACTCGGGCTGCGGCGCTCGGCGCTGCCGGCCGGCGGCGTGCTCGCCTACCCCGGCAAGGTCGCCGTCGACGAGCCGTCGGCGCGGCTGCTGATCGCCGACAGCAACCACCACCGCGTGCTGGTGGCCACGCTGGACGGGCGCGTCACCGACGTCGTCGGCGCCGGCGAGCCGGGCACCGCCGACGGGCCGCTCGAGCGGGCGCGCTTCAATCACCCGCAGGGCATGGCCGTCGTCGAGGACATCGTCTACGTCGCCGACACCGACAACCACCGGATCCGCACCATCGACCTCGCGGGCGGCGTCGTCGGCACGCTGGCGGGGACCGGCGAGCAGGCCCGCGGGCTCGGCGGGCGCGGCGGGCCCGCGCTGCAGACCGCGCTCAGCTCGCCGTGGGATCTCGTGATCGCCGACGGTGTCCTGTTCGTCGCGATGGCCGGGCCCCACCAGGTATGGGCGTTCGACGCCGACACGCGGCGCATCGGGCCGTGGGCCGGCACGGGACGCGAAGGCCGGCAGGACGGCTCGCGCTGGGAGTCGGCCTTCGCCCAGCCCAGCGGCATCACCGCCTCCGACGACGGGCGGCTATACGTCGCCGACAGCGAGACGTCCTCGATCCGGGCGATCGACCGGCGCACCGACGCGGTGGAGACGGTGGTCGGCCTCGACCTGTTCGAGTTCGGTGACGTGGACGGCGTCGGCGACGAGGTCCGGTTGCAGCACCCGCTCGGCGTCACCGCCTGGAAGGGGCTCCTCTACGTCGCCGACACCTACAATCACAAGGTGAAGGTGCTCGATCCGTACACCCGCCGCGCGACGACCCTGGCCGGCAGCGGCCGGCCCGACGTCTTCTTCGAGCCGGGCGGCGTCGCCGTCGGGCTCGGCTGGCTGTGGGTCGCCGACACCAACCATCACGCGCTGAAGATCGTGGATCTCACGACCGGCGCCGTGCGCTCGGTCGCGCTCTCGATCTCCTAAGTCGCTCCGCTGAGCGCTCCGCCCCCTCACTCCGGCCGCGACGCGAACCTCTGGCTCCTGAAGCGGTACCGTCCGAGCGGCCTCGCCGCGTTCTTCCTCACCCAGCCCATCTTCGGCGTCGTCGCCGCGCGATCGTCACCGGCGACCGCCTGACCCCGACGTTGCTGATCGCGTGCGCCGCCGTCGCCGTCGGGATCGGGCTCAGCACGCGGCGCCGCGTATAATCGAGCCATGCCGACGCAGCCTTCCAGGCGGCTGGAGGTGGTGCCCAACCCGCATCCCGACCGCGACTACGAGGTCGCGATGACCGCGCCGGAGTTCACGTGCCTGTGCCCGCTGACCGGCCAGCCGGACTTTGCGACGATCCGCGTTCGTTACGTGCCCGACCAGCACCTGGTCGAGCTGAAGTCGCTCAAGCTCTATCTGTGGTCGTATCGGCAGGAGGGCGCCTTCCACGAGGACGTCACCAACCGCATCCTCGACGACTTCGTCGCCGCCGCCCATCCGCGCTGGGTCGAGGTCGTGGGCGATTTCAATGTCCGGGGCGGCATCAAGAGCGAGGTCCGCGCGATGTACGGCAAGCGCCCCGCCCTCGACGGCTGAGACCCCGCTTCCCGCCTCTCGGAAAACGATTACCCTCTCGTCGGCCGAAACCCGCGAAATCCGCCGGGGCACCGACCTTGCACCGCGACAGGCGCGTGGAGGTCGCCATGCTGTCACGTCACGCGGCTGCCCTCGCCATCCTCGCCACGCTCGCAGTGACCATCTCCGCCGCGCCGGCCCGCGCCGGCGAGCCGGGCCTGGAGTTGCAGCGCCAGGCCGACCGCGTCATCGCCGTGCTCGCCGATCGCGGCCAGCCGCCGGTCGCCCGCCGCAAGGCCGTCCGCGCGATCGTCGACGACGCCTTCGACTTCGAGGAGGCCGCGCGGCGCACGCTGGGACGCGCGTGGGCCGAGCGCAGTGCCGACGAGCGCACGCAGTTCACGACGCTGTTCGTGGACCTGCTCGACCGCGCCTACCTGCACCGGCTCGACGAATGGGACGGCGAGCGCATCGTCGTGGCCGATGACACGGTGGATGCAGGGCGCGCGATCGTGCGCACCAGCATCATGGCCAAGGACGGCGGCAGCACGTCGGTGGACTACGTGATGTGGCGGTCGGCCGAAGGGCGCTGGCGCGTGATCGACATCAACGTCGGCGGCGCCAGCCTGATCGGCAACTATCGCGCCCAGTTCGCGCGCCTGCTGCAGAACGGCGGCTTCGCCCACCTGATGGAGCGCCTGCAGGCGAAGGTCGCCTCGCTCCAGCCATAAAGAGGTAGGCTTGGGGCGGAGGACGCCCCATGGAACTGGTCAGCCGGATCCTCGACGGCTCCATCCTCTATAGCTCGCGTGGCGAGCCGCTGGGCCCCAGCTTCTACCGCGGGCGCGTGACCCAGGACGATCGCATCGAGCGCCTGGAAGAGGTGAACCTGCTGGCTGGCTGCTCGCGCAAGCAGCTGCGGGCGATCGCGCGGATCAGCGAAGTCCTCGAGGTCCCGGCCGGCAGCGTGCTGGCGCGCCGCGGTGATCCGGGCGACGAGTTCTTCCTCATCCTCGACGGCAGCGCCCGCGTGGAGGTCTCCCCGCGCAAGCGGGGGCGACTGCAGCCCGGCGAGTACTTCGGCGAGATGAGCCTCCTCGACGGCGGGCCACGCTCGGCCACCGTCGTCGCCGACACGCCGCTCCGCCTGCTGGTCATCAAGCGGCGCGACTTCTCGACGCTGCTCCGCGCGGCGCCCGATCTCACTGAGAGCCTGCTGGCGACGCTCTCGCGCCGCCTGCGCCAGGCCGAAGCCCGCCCGATGTATTGACCCGAACGGCCGGAGAACGGAGGGGCGACGCCCTCCGTTCCCTCGGCCGCGCTACTTCGAGGTCGTGATCGACGTCGCGGTGAAGTGGGTCGGGTCGGTGCCAGCGGTCCCGGTGACGGTGACGGCATCGCCCGGGCGAACGCTGGCCAGCGCGCTCCTGTCGACGTTACTGATCGCGACGGTCACGTGCTTGCCGTCGCTGGTCTGCAGCGTCAGGTCCGAGAGCCCGACCGACTCGACCATGCCCTGAAGGGTCTGGCCGCCGGGCGAGACCGTTCCGGCCGCCGGCGTCGACGCGGCCGCCCCGGTGCTCGGCGAGGCCGAGGCGGCGATGTCGCCGGGCTCGATCCACACGGCCTGGATCTCCTGCTTGGAGCCCTGCTGATAGATGAGCGTCGCGGGGGTGTTGCTCGCGATGTACGGCAGCCCGTGGATCTGCGAGACATCGACCGGCAGCGTGAGCCCGTCGCGCGTCTTGAACAGCACGCGGTTCCCCGAGTGCTCCTGCACGGTGCCGCTCACCCGCTGGAAGTTCTGGGTCGCGGTCTTGCCTGGCTCGACCTGCACGTCGCTGGCCGCGACCACGTCGCCGCCCGCGCCGCGAGCGGTGACCGTCACCGACTGACCGGGCGTGAGCTGCTGGCGCACCTTCGGCTCGATCGACGCGGTATCCACGCGCACCGTGCGCTGGTCGTCAGTGCGCAGGACCAGCGTGGTGTCGTGCGCGGTGACAACCGAGCCGTGCAGTTTGCTGCCGCCGCCGAGGATGCCGGCCAGCGTGTCGAGCACGCCGCCCAGGGTCCCGCCCTTGCTGTCCTTGGTGTTGCTCTGGGCGGCGGCGGGACCGGCGCCGACCAGCACGAGCATCGCTGTAAGGATCACAATCACGTTCATGGTTCCCCTCCGTGCCGCACAGCGCCGCAAACACGGTGCCGTCAGTGCTCAGTGCCCGGCGAGGAATTCCAGAAGCAGACGATTGAACGCGTCGGGCTGATCGAACGGCGTCGCGTGGCCCGAGCCGGGCACCACGACCAGCCGCGCGCCGGGGATGACGGCGGCCAGCCAGGCCTTGGCGCCGAGCGGCACCGTTCGGTCGCGATCGCCGGCCACGACGAGCGTCGGCCGCCGGATCGCGGCCACCTGTCCGCGGGCATCGAAGCGGGCCAGCGCGGCCAGCGCCGCGACGTAGGCCGTGCGCGGCGTCGCCGCCAGCCGCGCCACTGCAGCGTCGTAGAGCGCGCGCTGCTCCGGCCACGGGAACAAGCCGCGCGCCACGTGCGCGGCCACCGATGTCATCGGCGCCGTGCCGAGCAGCAGCAGGCGCGTCGCCAGGCGGGCGAGGTCGCCGGGCCCGCGTGGCTGCAGGCGCGCGAAGCCGTTCACCAGCGTGAGCGTGCGCACGCGCCGCGGCGCCTCCAGCGCCACGCGCAGCGCGACGCAGGCGCCGAGCGAGAGGCCGACGATGTGAACGGCCTCGCCGGAGAGCTCGTCGAGCAGCGCGGCGACGTCGTGCGCGATCGACTCGACCGTGAGCCCGCCCGGCCGGAGCGGCGATGCCCCGTGGCCGGGCAGATCGATGCAGACGACACGGTAGCGTGGCTCGAGCACGGCGGCCTGGCCCGCCCAGTCGGCCGCGCAGGAGCCGAGGCCGTGCAGCAGCACGACGGATGCTCCCGTGCCGCCGCCCGTGGTGTGATGCAGCGTCGGCGGCGTCATGACCCGACAGGGTACCGAAGTCGCGGCTCGCGCCGCGGGGCGTCGTTGCACCGGCGGCCGGCGACTGGCATGATCGACGCCAACGCGTGACGCGAATGCAGACGACCAGCTCCGTCACCGCCGAACGGGCGCGCGACCTTCTCCGGAAGAACGCTGATCTCGCGACGTGGATGGCCGAGCTCGGCGCCCGGGGCTCTGCCGCCGCCATCGCCTTGACGGGAGCCGGCACGCCGCCGCCCGACGACCTCATCCAGGAGCTGGCCGAGGCCGGTCGCGAGTTCATCGCGCTCCGCGCCGAGGTCTTCGCGCTCGCCGCCGCGCTCGGCCTCACGACACCGTCCGCCGGGGCGATCGACTGCACCAAGCGGCTGGACGCGATGCTCCGCCTGCTGCTGGAGGGCCTCGAGGCGGCGCGGCGGACGACACCGTCCCGCGCGCAGGGCGATGCGCTGGCCGTGCTCGATCGCGTGATGGCGCTCGCCCATCGCGACGATCCGGGCTTCGCGGCGCTGCTCGCGTGTCAGGCGCGCGCCGCCGCGCTGCGCGCGAAGCTGAAGACCGCGACCGACGTCGACGCCGACGCCATCGCGCCCTTTGCCGGGCTGCTCAGCCTGATCGACGGTCAGCAAGATCTCGACGACGAGCAATGGGGCGCGCTCGAAGACGCGGTCGCCGCCGCCTTCGGCCGCCCGCTCGCCGTCGCCGCCACCCGCGGGAAGCTCGGGTCGTCATAGAAGATGGGGGGCCCCGAAATGGCCCCCCCTACCCTCCAACATCCGGAGCGGCCGGCGGAGCCGGACTGCTCCTCTATCATCGGCCCGCAACGGTTACACCACGCCACGGTGGCTGAGGGCGCGGAGGTCGTCGCGGGTCAGGCCGAGGCGGCCGCAGTAGCTCGGGAACTCGAGGATGTTGTCGCGCGCGCGGACCTGGGGATCCGCGAAGAGCTCTCGCACGCTGGCGACCGGGCCGCAGGGGACCTCGGCGGCATCCAGCCGCGCGAGGACGTCGGGCGCGTCGGCGGCGCCCACCCAGGCCTGGACCAGTCCGTCGAGCTCGTCGCGACGCGCGACCCGGGCGGCCATCGTCGGAAACTCCGCGGCCAGCTCGGGCCGCTCCATGGCGGCGGCCAAGCGCTCGAACATCCGGTCGTTGGTGCACGCGATCGCGACCCAGCGGCCGTCGCGCGCGCGGTAGTGATTGTGCGGCACGACGTACTCCGTCCCCGAGCCGCGGCGCTCACGCACGTAGCCGGTGGCGGCGTAGACCGGAACCAGCTCGTCGAGCATGCGCAGCATCGGCTCGTAGAGCGCGACGTCCACGACCTGGCCCTCGGCGCTCTGCCGCCGGTGCTCCAGCGCGACCAGCGCGCCGAACGCCGCCAGCGCGCCGGCGAGATAGTCGGGGATCGTCGGCGTGCCGGGGGTGACGGGCGCCCGATCGGGATAGCCGGAGAGATACGAGATGCCGCTCATCGCCGCGGCGATCCGCCCGAACCCCGGCCGCTCGCGATAAGGACCGGTCTGGCCGAACGCCGAGATGCGCACCATCACGAGCCGGGGATTCGCCGCCCGCAAGGCGTCCCAGCCGAGCCCCCAGCCTTCCATCGTGCCGGGACGAAAGTTTTCGGCGAGCACGTCGGCGCTGCCGGCGAGCCGCCTGATCAGGTCCTGGCCGTCCGGCGTCCGGAGGTTACAGGTGATCGATTTCTTGTTGCGCGACTCGACCAGCCACCAGTAGGAGAGCCCCTCGCGCACCGGCGTGCCCAGGCGCCGCAGGTCGTCGCCGCGATCCGGCTGCTCGACCTTGATGACCTCCGCCCCGAACTCGCCCAGCAGCGTGCAGCAGAACGGCGCCGCCACGAAGGTGGCGAGATCGAGCACGGTGAGGCCGCCGAGCGCGCGGGGAATCAGGGCAGCCGATCATACCAAACGCTCAGCGCGTCGAGGGTCCGGCTGCTATCGCGTGGCGGTCGCGGGAGGGATCTTGTCGACCTCGCGCTCGATCTGCCCGATGATCTCGCTGGTGGTCGCGCGGTCGTTGCGGATCAGTCCCTGCTTGACCGACACCTTCAGCCGCGTCAGCCCCGGGCTGATCGGCGTCAGCTCCATGCGCACGCTACGTCCGATGCCCTCGGCGGTGAGGTGGAGCCGCTCGCCGTGGGCGGCCGCGGCCGTGACCGGCAGCTCCAGGCGCTCGAGGGTATGTCGCACCGTGCTCGCAAGGTCCTCGAGCGGCAGGCTGAACGTGCGGTACGCGGTGCCGGTCAGCGTGTACTCCGTGCCGGCCTTGACGACGCTCCCGGCGCCGGCGCTGATGGCGGCCGCCCCGAGCGCCGGCAGCTCCAGACCGGTACATCCGGCGAGGAGAAGGCCGGCCACTGCGGCGCCGGCGACGACGAAGAAACGCATGCCGGCTGTCGGTGCAAAACAAGTGCCCCCGCCCGGCCCCCGGACGCTCTGGCCCGCCGGTGACCGTCCGCTCACTTCGTCAGTTGCTCGAAGACGCCGTCCCAGGGGTCCGGGGGCGGCGTCGCCTGGAATACCTCGCAGCGTGCGGCCAAAGCTCGGGACGGCCCGTCCTGAGGCCACAGCGTCAGGGCTTGCCGGAAGAGATCGAGGGCCTCAGCCCACCGTCCTTTCCGGTAGGCCTCCAGGGCGTCGGCATAGCACCACAATGCCTTCTCGTGCTCCGAAACCAGGGGGGCTCCGGTGTGACCGATGAGCTCATAGATGCGTACGGCCTGCTCCCTGCCCTTCACTCGAACCATGTCGAGCTCGCGACACAGGAATGCGCCCTCGGTCAACCCGGCGGTGTTCTCTCCGACGATGATGTCGGTCCCGTACACCTTGTTCAGGCCTTCCAGGCGAGAGCCGAGATTCACCTGGTCTCCGAGCACGCCGTAGGCGAACCGGTACCTGGAGCCGAGATTGCCGACGAGCATCGGGCCGGAGTTGATCCCGGTGCGCGCCCGGAGCCGCGGGCGCCCGATCTTCGCCCACTCAGACGCCAGGGCCCTGGTCTGATCTCGCATCGCGAGCGCGGCCGCGCAGGCCAGCCGGGCGTGATCGGCGGCCTCCAGCGGGGCGCCGAAGAAGGCGAGCAGCTCGTCTCCCACGTATTCCTTCAGGGTGCCGCGATGGAGGAAGACCTGTTCCGTCACGCGGTTGTAGTACTCGCTCAGCATCTCGGTCATCTCGTGCGGTGAGTAGCGCTCCGAGTACGTGGTGAACCCTTCGAGATCGCTGAAGAGGACTGTCAGCACCTTCTCTTCGCCGCCGAGTCGCAGGCGGGCGGGATCCTTGATCATCTCCTCGACCACGTGCTCGGCCACGTACTGCTTGAACGTGCTCTTGATCTTCTTGCGCTCCCGTTGCTCCGTCATATAGCGGTAGACGGTCAGCGCGGTGTACACGGTGACCAGCGCCAGCAGCGGGTAGACCATGTTGAGCCAGAGCCGGGCGCTGACGAAGAGCCAGCGCGCGAGGACAATGTAGAGCGCGAACAGCCCGGCCGTGAACAGCACCCCGTTGAGGGGGCCGAGTCGGGAGAGAGCGACCCCCGTCAAGGCGCTCATCCCGACGATGGCGAGCACGTCGAAGACCCGCGCCCACTCGGGCCTGGCCATGAAGCCCTGCGTCAGGATGTTGTCGATGACCGTCGCGTGAACCTCCATGCCGGGGTACACCGGACTGAAGGGGGTATTTCTCAGATCGAAGGTGGCGAGCGCCGTGGCCCCCACGAGCACGATACGGTCCTTGAGTGCGCCCTTTGGCACCCTCCCGTTGAGGATGTCGGTCACGGAGTAGTGGGGAAACGTCTTCGGGGGACCGAGGTAATTGATCAGCAGCTTCCCCGCGTCGTCCGTCGGAACGAATCGATCGCCGACGTGAATTCCCTCGACGCCGTGCTCTCCGACCTCGACGGTGAGCGGCGGCCGGCCCAGATAGTGCCAGACGCACACCACTCCCAGGGGCGGAAAGAGCTCCTCGCCGCCCTGGATGACGAGCGGCATCCATCGCAGCACGCCATCTCGATCGCTCCGCAGGGTGAAATAGCCCGAGGCGGCCGCCACGTCAGTGAAGACGTCGAGATTGGTCTGGGGGGCGAAGGCCTTCATGTACGGCGGCTCGTGGGCGCGCCGTGCCGTCTGGAGTATCCGCGGGTACTTGGAGCCCGCAATGGATCGCAATCGGCGCTCGGTCTCGCCGGCGTCGAGACGGTATTCGAGCGTGGACTCGTCCATGTGGAAGAAGTATCCGAGAACGACGGCCGCCCTCGACCGCTTGATAGCGTTGACGAGGGCGCGATCGTTGTCGGCGTCTTGCCGGCTGTCGGTGACGAAGCGGCGGAGGTTCGGGTCCTCGATAGCGAGCGCGTTCAGCTGGGCGGCGAGTCGATCGATCAGTGCCAGATGAGAGTTCGCGTCGGGCTCGGAAAAGATGATGTCGAACCCGATGACCCTCGCCCCTTCGTCAGACAGGATATCGACCAATCTCGCGATCTTCCAGCGCGGCCAGGGCCAACGCCCCTCGGCGTTGAG